>JBCBCR010000025.1:0-25186 GCA_038530495.1 Pseudomonadota bacterium
CTTCATAATTACCCCAGCAAATGTGCATGCGCACGCGGCTCGGATCAATATTGCGCAGCGCATGATTCAAGGCTTCGACATGTTGCGTCGCTAGCGCCTCGTAATTTTCGGGCTCGTCCTTGAACATCATATGTTTGCCAAGGCCCAAGTCCGGACTGTCAAGTTGGAGGATGTAGCCCGCTTCGACGATGGCTTCATATTCGGGTCGCATCCCTTCGGCCAGCGCGTGGAGATAGGCCTCTTGCGTTTTGTAGTGATGGTTGGGTTGGAACAGAGCGATCACACCGGGCGAGGCGGCGTTCATGAAGCCGTGGTCGACCCCGTGTTTTGCCATCGCCGCCTTGAGGTTGGCGATGTCCTTTTCCAACTCGCCCTGCCCTTTGGACCGCACGTCGCCCGTACACATAGGCCGCGCGTATTGCGGAGTGCCGCCACCCTCGGCCAACCGTTTGAGAAAGCTGGGGAACTGTTTGAGATCCGCAGGCGCGTTGCGCGGGCTGTCGCCGGAAAAGCCGGTGTAGCGGTCCTTGACGTAGGTCGCATAGCTGATCTTGGATGTCTCGCCATCGCTGACGATGTCGACGCCCGCCGCCACCTGTTTGGCGACCGTGTCATCCACCGCCTCGGCCATCGCGGCGTCAAAGGCGGCTTGGTCGTACGCCTCCGCGCGCTCGCGGGCAAAGATGAAGTCAACGACCTTCTGGGTGCGTGGCAGGCTGCCCACGTGGGTGGTTTTGACCATTTGCGGCTCTCCTCACAACTGCGTGAGGCCCACTATGGCCTTTCCTGAAAGCGGGTGCCATCCCAGACAAGCGGGCGAGCGCAAAATTCGCCCTGCGCACCGCAGAGAGAGAAAGTGCCCGAGCGGCCAAGGCCCAGCACGCCGCCTGCGTCGATGATGGCGACTGACGTACCCAACAGGTCGATGGGCCGGGCGTAGGCGCGGGAGGACAGAAAGACGTAGTGGCTGCAATTGGCCGCCCCGCAAAACGGGTTCAGGGTCTGGCCCGGACAGTCGATGCGGCCCCAGTCGAGCACGAAATCCGGTGTGCCGTCACGATCCAGATCACCGGCCTGGATTGCGTCGGGCGGCAGGGAGGCCGGGGCGTTGCAGCCCTGCGTGATCGCATCATTGACCTGGCGCGGGATGGTGACGACTTGCCCCTGCGGTGCTGCCGGGCCCTGCCAGTCGGCGCGGCATCCCTGTTGCACCGCACCGAGCGCTGCGGCCATGCCCCCCGCCGCGATCTGCGTCACCGGGTCCTGACCCGGTGCCAGCAGGATTGTGCGCGCACGGCCCAGCGCGGCAAACAGCGGATCGTCCCAGCCCAACGCCACGCCCCAGTAGCCGTAAAAGTCGCTATAGCGCGCCTCGGGCAGGCGGTAGCCGGTGCCATCGACCCAAAGGATCAGATCGCTGCGCGCTACCGCCACACCCTGCACCCGGATCAGCGCCGGATCGAATTCGAGCCGGATCGTGCCCTGTGCTGTCGGTTCGGTTTCATGCGCGCCTGCCGCGAAGGCGCTCAGCCCTTGAGGCGAGGGCGCAAAGCACACAAAGGTCAGCCCGGCACCGCGCGCGAAATGGCCAATGCTGTGGCCGTTGTCATGGCGGCCCGCGGTCCAGCCCTGGGCCTGCGCTGCCCCGCACAGCAGGATCAGGATCAGGATCAGCGCCGCGCGCATCAGCCCTTGCGCGCCATCAGGATCGTGTGGCTTTGGGTTTCGGGGTCTTCGGCCAAAAAACCGGTCAGGCGCAAGCCGTTCTGCTCAAGCACGGTGGCATAGGCGGCGGGCGACAGGCTGTCGTGGAACACGCGTTCGGTGCCGACAGTGCCGTCTACTGGCCCTTCGG
The DNA here is from genome assembly GCA_038530495.1 of Pseudomonadota bacterium. Classification (GTDB taxonomy): domain Bacteria; phylum Pseudomonadota; class Alphaproteobacteria; order Rhodobacterales; family Rhodobacteraceae; genus Tateyamaria. The sequence goes on from JBCBCR010000025.1 coordinate 1,856, forward strand.
CATCGCCCACGGTCAGCATCAGCACGCCTTTGGGCGCAAGATGACGGGCCATGCGAGCGATGCAATCGGGCTGTTCGGCGGCGGGCAAGTGGAAAAAGCTGTTCCACCCGATGATGCCGTCGAACCGCTCGGGCGCCTCGAAATCGCGCATATCCGCCTCGCGCCAGTCACCGTCCGGCCAGCGCTCGCGCGCGATGCGCAGCATCTCGGGCGAGAAATCCATGCCGGTCACGCGGAACCCTTCGGCCATGAACCAGCGCGCAATGGGATCGCCGGTGCCACAGCCGAGGTCGAGCACATGCGCCCCCGCGGGTAGTGCCGCGGTAAACCGTGCCAGCCAGCGCGCCTCGAACAGCGCGCGCGAGCGTTGCGCGTCATAGGCCGCCGCCTGCCGGTCATAGACGCCGCGCGTGTCCTCAGGCGCCGGGGTCAGCTCAGCCATGTGGGGCCTGCGGGATCGTCAGTGCCAACGACATGATAGAGCGCCGCCTCTCCCGTCATGGACGGCACCGCCGCGTGTGCCAGGTTTTCCGGCACGCTCATCGTGTCGCCGGGGGCCAATGTCGTCTCGCCCCCATCCCACATCACGCGCCAATGGCCGCGCACCGGCATCAGAACCGATGGGCGGTCGTGGCTGTGCATCTCTTCGGTCGCGCTGTCGCGGGTGACAAGGTCGACCTCGAAGCCGGGCTTGTCGCGGATGATCCCCGTCTCGCCGATGACCTTGGTCGGTTTGTCCTTGGCCAGCGCGACCATGTCGAGATAGCGGCGCACAGCATAGCCCACCACCTGCATCGGCGACATTTCGGGGAAACCCTCCAGCTCCGCATCGGTCAGAAGAGGCATGGGCGCGACCCCGTCGGGCAGGCTTTCGCCCTTCTTGCTGTCATAGAGCGTGCCGTTGTCGCCCAGAACAAGGCCATGGTCGGCGGCGTCCTCGATCACCTGCGGGGCCCAGATCACGCCGCCGCCGGCATCATCGCCACCAAGGATTGCCATGATCATCCCGTAATCGGTGCCGATGTTTTCGAACCCGCGAAAGATGCCGGTGGGGATGTTGATGATGTCGCCCTGTTCCAGCACGACCTCGCCCGCATCGCCCCACCGGCCCCAGAAAAACCGCCAACGCCCGGACAACACAAAGAACACCTCGGCCGTGCGATGCGAATGCAGCGAGTTGCGGCATTTCGGCGGCTGGCCCGCCGCCCCGATGTTGAAGCCATGCGGGATGGTGATGTGCACGTGCTGATCGGGTGATTCCGACACGCCGCCGCCGATGATGGTGAAGTTTTCCTTTTGATCCGACCCGGGTGTGTGCGCGTCGATAAAGGCGGTCTTGCACGGGCGCAGATCGCCGTAGCGGACGATGCGGGGTTCCATTTCGGCTGGGGTCATGTGGTATCCTTTCTCGGACAAACGACTGGGCCGGGTCAGCCCGTCTGCAACAGGATCTGTTTCCAGATCGAGGTTTCGTCGAACAGGCAAAACTCGCGCCGGATCTTGGCCGGGGCGGCGCCCAGGGAACCGAATTCGGCGTGGCAGATGCCCAGCACATAGACCTCCGCTCCGGTGGGTGCGCCGAAATAGCCCCAGCCATCGTGTTTGCCCCGCAGCGACCAGCGGATCGCGGCACGGAGCGGCAATGTGGGGTCTTCGCGGCCGATCTGATGGTCGATGGTAAAGGTCGCATCGGGGAACGACGCGCGCAGGCCCATCCAGAACCGGTCCACCGGATCCCAGCCGTGGCCGGTCTCGCCGCCGGGATATTCGCTTTGCACCGCGCGGTCATATTCCGACGGGATGGCGGCCATGTCGGCGCCCATGATGCGGTTCAGGATGCTGGCGTATTTTTTGCCCCACGCGTTGTCATTGCCGCGCCCGGTATAGGGGCCGGGCTGGTCCGTGGCGGGGGTCAGTGGGCGTATGCAGGCCTCTGGCCCGCCTTCGCGCGCGATCAGATCGGCGGCATAGGCTTTGGCTTCCCACCCGATTTGGCGGACAATCGCGGTCTGGTCGCGGATCAGCCATTCGTCGTTGATCTGATCGTTGATTGCGTGGCAATCGGCAATGATCCGGTATTGCAGCTTCTTGCCCGATGCAGGGCCGTATACCCCATCGGCCATGTGCGTCGCGGTCGACAGAATACGGTGGGAGGACAGCATCCCCTCCTCCGGGCTGCCGGACCAGATCACGTCCTCGCCCAGCAATTGCCGATCGGGAAACTCGGCCAATGTCGCCATCGTGGCGCCGATGACTTTGTCATTGCCGACCACCACGCTTGCAGGCGACCGCACGACGATGTCGGGGCTGTAATAGTGGTGCAGGGTCGCGATGCCACGGTCTTCCCAAATTTCCTGCGTGATGCCGAGGATGTAGTCCGGGAAGTCCGCCCAGCGGTTCGAAAAGCCTTTCATGTGGTCCTTCCTTGGGGCCAAGTCTTGGGAATGCGGGCCGAGCCGCGCAGGACAAGGGGTCCGTCCAGCGCAACCCGACGGGGTTTGATTTCGGGGTCGGACAACCGCCCGAGGATCATGTCCACCGCTTCGCAGGCCATGCGCGCCGCAGGTTGGCGCACGGTGGTCAGGTCATAGCTGGGCCATGCTGCAAGGCCCACGTCGTCATAGCCCACCACAGACACGTCGCCCGGCACCCGCAGCCCGAGTTCAAAGCGCAGCACGTCCATCACGGCAAACGCCATGTGATCGTTGGCACAAAACACGGCATCCGGGTGGTCGGGGCGATCGAACATCTCGCGTGCAATGTCCTTGGCGATGTCGAAATTGAACTGGCTAACGCCGCGGGCATGGATCGAAAGGCCTGCGGCGGCAAGCCCTGCGACAAACCCCGCCTCGCGGTCCCGTTGGGTCGACGCGCCTTCCCAACCGGCAATGTGCGCGATCCGGCTGTGGCCGCCGGCGGCCAGAAATTCGGCCAGCTTTTTGCCACCTGCGTAATTGTCCGACGTCACCGCCGACAGCCGTTCATCGTCCTGCGTGCGGTTGAACAGCACGATGGGGATACCTGCCGCCTCGCACCGGCGGGTGAGGTCATTCGACATGCCGACCGATGCCGCGATGATCCCGTCGACCTGATAGTCGAGCAATTCGTCCAGAACCTCGTCCGCCTCGTTCACCGAGTTCGCAGCCATGAAAACCAGCACGTGGTAGCCCTGGGCCTGCAACAGGCGGCTCAGGTGTTCGATCGCCTCCGGGTAGAACTGGTTTTCAAGGTACGCGACCACGAGGCCAATGATCCGGCTGCGGCCGGTGATGAGGCCACGGGCCAGCACGTTGGGCCGGTAGCCGAGGTCCAGTGCCGCCGCGCGCACCTTTTCCGCGGTCGCCTTGGACACCGACGCACCGGGCGTGAACACCCGGCTCACCGCTGACCGCGACACCCCGGCCCGCTGGGCCACGTCAAAGCTGGTGACTTTCTCGCCCATCAGTCCGCGGTCCACCCCCCGTCGATCAGCATGTGCGTGCCCGTGACCATGGCCGACGCGTCTGAGGCGAGGAATTGAACCGCGCCCATGATGTCGGCCACCTCGCCCACGCGCGGCAGCTTGATCTTGTCCATGATCCACGCCAGCCGGTCGGGGTTGTCGAATGTGCTTTGGGTCAGAGGGGTCCGGATAAATGTGGGGCAGATCGTATTGATACGGATGCCCGCCTTGCCCCACTCGATTGCCATGGCTTTGACCATGCCCTCGACCCCGTGTTTCGTCGCGCAATAGACCGCCCGGTCGATGCCGCCCACATGGCCCATCTGGCTTGAGATGTGGATGATCGACCCGGGCTTGCCCGCCGCGATCAGCGCGCGGGCGGCGGCGGTCGACAGGAAATAGGCGCTGCGCAGATTGATCGACGTGACGGCGTCGAAATCCTCGGGCGTGGTGTCCACTGCCGGGCCATGGCGCGCAAGGCCGGCAGAGTTCACCACCACGTCGAACGGATCGGCACAGGCCGCTTGCACCGCGTCCAGGTCGGTCTGATCCAGCACCAGCGCCTCGGCGCTCAGGCCCTTGGCCGTCATCGCATCCACGACCGTGTCAAGGATCGCGGCGCGGCGCGCCGCCACGGTGACGCGCGCGCCTGCCTCGGCCAATGCCACGGCACAGCCCAGCCCGATGCCAGACGAACCGCCGGTCACCAGCGCGCGTTTGCCGCTCAGATCAAATGCGGGGGTGGTGGGCAGTTCGGTCACAGCGCCCTCCCCGTCTCGGGATCAAACCCGGCGCGCGCCTTGTTGAACTCGCGCATGCGCGCCAGCACGTCGACGCCGATCTGGTCGTACATGTGCAAGAGGTCCACCATCACCCAATTCTCCCGGATCAGGCCGTGTTCAAGGCGCCAGAAATCAAGCGACCGCATTTCGACCGGTTTTCCGGGCGGTGCAATACCCAGCCAGCCGCCATGCGTCAGCGTCTGGTACATGTTGGGCCAACCGGTGACAGCGGCATAGTCGCGGTCGCCAAAGAAGTGATACGTGATCTCGTCGACGCGGCTGCCGCGGTCCGGCATGGCATTCAGGAACGGGATCTGGTGCCAGTCGCGAAACCCCTTGATCCCTCGACCCGACCCGATCCCTGACGGCCCGTACCACATCATGCGCGGGTGCCAAAACCGCTCCATCTCCATCACTTCGGGCCCACCTTCGCCCGGGTGGCGTTTCATGTGCGTTAGCATGTCGACGATGTGCCTCTTCGTCGCTTCACCCGCTGCGGCATCATATGGCCCGGGCACCAGCCCATCACAGGTCGCAGGCCCCGGCACGTGCCATTCGCGACCCAGGCTTGGCGACATCGGCCAAGCGCTCGCCTCCATCATCACCTCGGGGATGTCCCACAGCGCCTGCATCTCGACGATCTTGTCATCGACGAACCGGTAAAATTCGTGAAACCGCATGTGCACGATGTGACCGGTGGGCGGGATGTCGAGCCACGGCGCAGTGAAGGTACCAGTATAATACCCGCCGCATCCGACCCAGTCGTGCCCATGATCATCCGGCCCCGCCATCACGATATGATCACGCCGTTCCAGATCCGGCACTGCGTGCAACAGCGGCGCGTAAGCCGCGTCGAGATAGGGATCGACCCCATGGATCGTCTCGAACGGAAAGGCGAGCCGGAAGACCGCATCCTTCGCACAGAGCGCCCTGAGCGCGGTGCGCACCGTGCCCATGTCGAAATCGTACATCGCGTTGTGGATGTAGCGCAGGGCGGCCTTGTGCTTGGTATGGCGGTCGGTCATGCGGCGTCTTTCATGCGGGCAAAGAGGTCGACGCCCATCTGTGCAAACAGGTGGATCATGTCGACGAACACCCAGTTTTCGGTGAATTGATCACCGTCCCGGAGCCAGAAATCGAGGCCCGACACCTCGATCCGCGCGCTGCTGGCGGCATGGCTCAGATACGGCCCCGTATGCGTTGCCACCACCCCGCGCGGGCCGGAGGCGGCAAGCAAGCGGTCTTCGGCAAACAGGCTTTCGAGATGCATGACCTTGCGGTCGGGAAAGGCGATCAGCCAAGGCTGCTGATGCAGCTCTTCGAATTCGGTCAGCGACAGGCACGCCCCGATCCCGCCCGGTCCATACCATTTGATATTCGGATGAAAGAACCGCGCCATGCCCATGCTGGACAAATCACTTTCGTCAAAGCTATTGAGCCCGCCAAAGATCAACCCGCGGCCGAGCTTCAGCGTTGCTGCGCCGTTCTGCGTATCCTGCGGCCCGGTCAGCACGCCGTCATACCCGGTCGGCGCGGGGTAAACGTGGGACGCCCCCCGCGGCTGTGGCAGCACGGGCATCCCGATCTGGTCGAACCAATCGACGAAATCCCAGATGGTCTGCGCCTGCACAATGCGACCGCTCGCATCAAACCGCAGGAATTCGCCCCAGCGGATGCGCAGGGGCGTGTCGGTCGCCGGGATGCCGAACACCTCCGCCACCGCATGTCCGGTGTAGTACCCGGTGCCCGCGACCCATGCACCGCCATCGGAGCCGCCATCCTCGTGCGCCGACGACACGCCGCCCAAAAACACATGCACCTGCCGCCGCAGATCCGGCAGCGCGGCACGCAGGGGCGCAAACATGGTCGCGACCACTTCGGCCCCCGAGCCCATCAGGCCAAAGGGCGCCGGACCCTGCCACGCCTCCACCGCCCGCAACATCGGCTCAGCCGCCGCTGGATCAGCGTCCAGCGCGGCCCACAAGGCCAAGGCGGTCTCCTTGTTGCGCTGGTTTGGATCGGTCACTGGACGGGTCTTGCTTCTCTGTTTCAAAAAATCCTGGGGGGAGGCGCAGCCGGGGGGCGAGCCCCCTCTGCCGGTGGCCGCCTACTCGGCGGCGTCGCGTGCAGGGGCCGCGCCACCATAGGGCACGTTGATCCCGCCATAGCGGCGGACACGCAGGTTGCATTGCTCGGCGTGACCCACAAAACCTTCGAGGATGCACAACCGCGAACCGTATGCGCCGATCTCGGCGGCGGCCTCGTCGGTCAGCACCTTTTGATACGAGTGCGTCTTGAGGAACTTGCCGACCCACAGACCACCGGTATAGCGCCCGGCCTTTTTCGTGGGCAGCGTGTGGTTGGTGCCGATCACCTTGTCGCCATTGGCCACGTTGGTCCGCGGGCCAAGGAACAGCGCGCCGTAACAGGTCATGTGTTCAAGGAACCAGTCGTCGCGGTCAGTCATGACCTGTACATGCTCGGAGGCCACGTCGTCGGCCACCTGCAGCATCTCGTCATAAGTGTCGCACAGGATCACCTCGCCGTATTCCTCCCAGCTTTTGGACGCGGTATCGGCAGTTGGCAGGATTTTCAGAATGCGGTCGATCTCGGCCAGCGTCTCTTCGGCCAACTTGCGCGAGTTGGTCAGCAGGACGGCGGGCGAGTTGTAGCCGTGCTCGGCCTGGCCCAGCAGGTCGGTGGCGCACATCTCGGCATCCACGGTGTCATCAGCGATGACCATGGTTTCGGTCGGGCCGGCGAACAGGTCGATACCCACGCGGCCGTACAGCTGGCGCTTGGCCTCGGCCACAAAGGCGTTGCCGGGGCCGACGAGCATGTGCACGGGGTCGATGCTCTCGGTGCCGATGGCCATGGCACCGACTGCCTGGATGCCGCCCAGCACATAGATTTCGTGCGCGCCGCCCAGATGCATGGCGGCGATCACCGCCGGGTTTGGCTTGCCCTGCCAGGGTGGGGTCGCGGCGACGATGCGCGGCACGCCAGCGACAGATGCGGTCGCCACCGACATGTGCGCCGAGGCGACCATGGGAAACTTGCCCCCCGGCACGTAGCAGCCCACGGACTGCACGGGGATGTTCTTGTGACCGAGGATCACGCCCGGCATCGTTTCGACCTCTATGTCCAGCATCGAGTCGCGTTGCGCCTGAGCAAAGTCGCGGACCTGCTTTTGCGCGAACTTGATGTCTTCGAGCTCGCGCGGGGTCAGCTCGGCCATCAGCGCCTCGATCTCGTCGAGGCTGAGGCGGAAGCTCTCGGGACTGTAATTGTCGAATTTCTCGCTCAGCTCACGCACTGCGGCGTCACCGCGGGTTTCGATGTCTTTCAGCGTGGCTTCGACGGATGCACGAACCTTGGCGTCATCTTCGGCGCGTTCGGCATCGGATTTGGCGGTTTTCAGATATTCGATCGTCATTTCAGACCTCATTCATGCAGTTTTGCGCGCCGACCTGCGGGGATCGGGCGCGGCGTATTCAGCGGCAGGGTCATTCCGCCGCGTGCGGTCGGGGCGGGGTCTTTTCACCGCGGTCAAAGGTTTCCCAGCCTTCGCCGTCAAACACGTCCACGCCAAGCTGCGCTAGCACGTGCGGGAAATCGACCATGACCCAGTTGTCAGTGATCTTGCCGTCTTCGACCTTCCAGAAGTCCATGTACCGGATTTCGACCCGTTTGCCCGTGGGGGCAACGCCCATGAAGGTGCCGGAATGCGTGGCCTCTTGCCGGCCAAAGGCGGCGGCCCATTCGCCCATGTAAAGCCGGGCCTCGTCCACGCAGACCTTGTCGGAAAAGGCCGCCTGGAACGGGCGCTGCCAGTTGTCCTGAAATTCGCGCAGGCCGTATTTTTGTCCGCAGCCTGTGTTGCCCAGCCAGCGAAAGCTCTGGGCAAAGAACTGACCGATATCGTCGATGCGGTGGTCGTTGAGGCCATCCACCATGCCTTCGATCACGGCGCGGGTCTCGTCGGTTTTGGACATGTCGGTGTCGCGGGTCAGGACCGCTTGTTCGGGTCGTGCGCCTTTCATGTTGGCGGATGTCCTTGTTGTTTGTGTCGGACCGGGGCGCTGCCCCGGACCCCGAGGTATTTTTGGCCAGAAGAAACCATCATCCCTTGACCGCCCCGGCGGTGAGGCCTGACACGATCTGGCGCTGGAACACCATGACCAGCAGGAACAGGGGTGCGGTGATGGAGACCGCTGCGGCCACCGCTTCGACCTGATCGGTGGTGGTGGTTTCGCGGTTGAAGTAGCCCGCGATGGCCGGAACCATCGTCTGGTTTTGCGCGTCGAGCAGCAGCGAGGTCACGAGGAAGTCGTTGTAGCCCAGCAGGAAGCTGAAGAGACCGGTGGTGATCACGCCCGGCCACATCACCGGCATGATCACGCGGCGGAACGCCTGGAAGTGGCTGCAGCCGTCGACGCGCGCGGCCTCGTCCAGTTCGCTGGGGATGTTCTGGAAGAACGACCGCAGCATCCAGATGGTGAAGGGCTGATTGATCGACACCAGAACCGCGATGATCGCCCACGGCTGGCCGTAGAGCGTGGGGGACAGTTCGCCAAAGATGGGGCGCAGGATTTCAGCCGAGTTGATGAACCACGGCATGTAGCCCGCCACCAGCACCGAATGCGGCAAAGCCCGGAAGATGAGCGCGAGGATCAGGAGCCAGAAGGCGAGGTTCGAACCGGAGCGCGCCAGCCCGTAGCCCGCCAGCGTGCCCACCGTGAGGGAGATTGTGACCACGCCCGCGGTGACCAGCATCGAGTTAAGAAAATTGCGGTAGAACGCATTTTCGACCCAGACGGCCACATAGTGTTCCGTTGTCAGGCCGATGATCGGGTTGCCCAGCGGCCCCAGTGCGGCGTTCAGCACGCCAAGGATCGGGGGCAACACCACGAAAAAGCCGATGACGAAGACCACACCAAAGAGCGCTGCGGCCACGATCCACCCCAGCGCGATCAGCGCGGGTGGCGTGACGCGGTTGACCAGTTTCGGCAGACCGGTGAAGGCCCAGCGGATCGTGAAAAACAGCACCGCAAGCCCGACCACGATGTCGATGAAGCTGAGCCCGTTGCCCCCTGCCCGGGTGATGGGGCCAAAGATCACGTTCAGCGGGTTGGCATCAAACGCGTCGCGCGGGGATTTGAAGCTCATCACCGCGATCCAGAAGATCGGGAAGGCGGCGAGTAGGCACCAGAACGCGAGGAACGCGCCGGAAAAGACCTTGAGCGAAAGCGGCTGTGCTGTTGCCTTGGACGCCATCAGTGTGCCCCTCCCTTGTGGTCGCGCCATGTCCGGCGCAGCGGCAGGATCAACAGGATCACGATCCCGATCATGGTCAGCATCGCACTGGCCGATGCGCGGCTGATTGCGCGGTTGCCTGCATCATCCGATTGCAGGAAGTCATAGGTCAGCCACTGGAGCGAGATCACATGCGCCTGGCTGCGGAAGCCGACGATTTCCTCGAACGTGCGGTAGCAGTCCATCAGGTGGATGAGCGAGATAAAGATGATCAGCGGCATCAGGTGCGGCACGATCACGTAGCGCAGGCGTTCGAACCGACTGGCACCATCGATGATCGCGCTTTCCAGCGTGTCCATGTTCACCGTCTGCAGCCCCGCGTAGAAGATCACAAAGGCAAAGGGCGCCACGTGCCAAACGCGGTAGAAATACATCAGCAGTTCGATGGTCCACGCCTGCGCAAACATGGCAATATCGCGTTCCAGCCAGCGTTCGAGCGCCGCCGTCAGGATGCCGTCGCCGACAAACAGCCAGTAGATCGACAGCGCCCCGATCACCGGTGTGATGATAAACGGCAAAAGCGAGATGAAAATGATCGGGCCGCGCAGCGCCTTGGCGGCGTTGTTGACGGCCAGCGCGATGGCAAGGCCTACGCCCAGCACCAGCGGCAGGGTGATCAGTGTGAACATCAGGGTAAAGCGCAGCGCTTTCCAGAAGTCGATTTGAAGGATATTCCCCCACTGGCCCGCACCAATGGCGGCCCAGACCTTGTCCATTTGCAACACGTTTTCATAGCTGCGCCAGCCCACCCATTCTGTGGTGGTGATTGTCTTGCCCGTCGCCTCGTCGATCACCGGCACGGTCTTGAGCTCTGTGGTACAGGTCGAGGTCAGGAAGCCCGGGGTGCAGGTTTCCACCTCGATGGTTTCGACGACCGGCTGGGTCAGCTGAAAGCTCTGGATGAACACCGAAATCAGCGGCGCGGCGATAAAGATCAGCATCATCAGGACCGATGGTGCGACGAACCAGAAGAAGGTCTTGAACTTCATGCGGCAGCCCTTTCTGTGGCGGCGGCGACATGGCCCCCGATCTGCCAGCCGATCATCATCGACGGGGCATTGGTGTTGGCCGAGGTGATGCGCGGCATGGCGCTGGCATCGGCGACCCAGAGGTTTGCGATGCCTTTGACGGCACCTGTGGCATCAAGCGGTCCGCCCAGCGCCACGGTGCCCACGGGGTGGTAAGCCGTGCCCGCGCTGTTGCGGATCACCTCGCGCAGAGCGTCGCCGGTGGTTTCGGACCCGGGGAACCCTTCAGGCGCGCGGCGGGTGCCGAAATTGGCGGTGGCGAGGATCTCGCGCAGGCGGGTGACACCGCGGACCATCATGTCGAGGTCGTGATCGTCTCCGAACAGGTTCAGGTCGATCTGTGGCGCATACGGATCGCGGCCCAAAGTCAGCGCTCCGCGTGACCGCGGCTGGCACAGGCAGACATCGGCGAAATAGCCCGCGCCCCAGATGATGCTACGTCCGCGCCATCCCATGAGGAAGGGCAGGAAATGGGTCTGGATGTCGGGCGCATCGCCGTTACCGACAGTGTAAAACGCGCCCGCCTCGACGGTGTTCGAACTCAGCCGACCCCCGCGCAGCGCGAGCCAGTAGAGCGGCGAAAGCGCCCATGCAGGCAATTGCGCCAGCGTCAGGCCGTAGCCTGAACCGCGCCCTTTAAAATGAAGGCCAAAGCCCGGGTGATCGTGCAGATTGGCGCCGACACCGGGCACGTCGATGGCCACGTCGATACCTGCGGCTTTGAGCGCCGCCCCCGGACCGATGCCCGAGCGCATCAGGATCATCGGGCTTTCGATGCTGCCTGCGGACAGAACCACACCGTGACGCGCGGTATAGCTGCGACCGTCGCGCAGGCTGACACCAGTGGCGCGCCCCTGATCCAGCGTGACCCGTGCGACCTCGGCCCCTGTCACCACCGCAGCACCCGACGGCCGCAGGAACCCGTCTGCCGCGGACCAGCGGGCGCCGTTGCGCATGTTGCAGTGAAACACACCCGCGCTTTGCCGCTCGGGGGTGGGCGGGGCGCCGGGGTCATTGGCGGGGAACACCGCGCCAAAGGCTTCGGACAGCGGATGCGGGTGCGGCAGGCGCGTGGGCGTCATGCGCGCCTCGACCGCGTCGTAGGCGCGCCAGACTGTGTCACTGTCCCAGCCGGGAAGACCCCAGGCATCGAAATCAGAACGGCGTCCACGGAACCATACCATCGAGTTGATCGACCCCGACCCGCCCAGCATCTTGCCACGCGGTACGGCCACCTGCCGTCCGCCCGCGGCGCGCATCGGCACCGTGCGGCGTTTCCAGTTGCGCCGGTCGGATCGCATCAGAGACACGAGGCCAAAGGGCACCTTGACCCGGATATCGCGGTCGGGCGGTCCTGCCTCGATCACCAGCACGCGCGCGCCCGGTCGTTCGGCAAGCCGTGCTGCCACAACACAGCCAGCAGAGCCACCGCCGACAACGATATGATCAAACTGGGTTTCCATCGCACTGTCCCGAAGACGGCTGGCGCGGGATACCCGCGCCAGCCGGATGAGGGCTTACTCCAGCACACCGGCCTCTTTGGCCGAAGTGGTGTAGGCATCTTCGATCGCCGCCAGAGTGGCCGCAGCGTCCCGCTCACCGGTGAAGAACGCAGGCAGTTCATTGCCCAGCGCGGTGTGCAATAGACCCATGGTCGTGGTCGACGGATAGGCCGCCGCTGCAGGCGATGCGGTTGCCGTGGCAATGGCACCCTGTGCCGCCGGGCCGGGCTCAAAGCCGCCCACCAGCCAGATGGCCGCATCGTTGTTGGCCGACACCATGTCTTCGTCGAGACCTTCCATCATCAGACGGAAGGCGGCGTCCGCCTCTTCGTCGGTGATGTTGGCCGCGACGACCATGCCGTCCCACCACAGGGTGGTTGCCGGTGCACCGCCATCCATGGCAACGGGCGCGCCGGCCATCATGACCTTGCCCACAACCTGGCTCTCGTTTTCGTCATCCATAGCACCTGCACGGCTGGCCCACAGGTTCGCCATGGCGATCTTGCCCTGCTGGAACTGCTGCTGCACGTACGTGCTGTCGGACACGAGGTACTCGGGGTCCATGTAGGCGGTCAGCGCCTGCATCTTCTCCAGCGTCTTCATGCCAGCTTCGCCGTTCACGGCGGTGGTGTTGTCGTCGTTAAAGAACGCGCCACCAAAGCCCAGGTACATGTTGTTGAAGTCCTGCGCGATGTTCCAGCCCGACTTCATCGTGGCACCGAGCGGATAGTCCACGACACCGGCGGCCTTGATCGCTTCGGCTGCGGCCAGCACCTCGTCGTAGTTCGACGGCACGTCGATGCCCAGATCGGCAAAGATGTCCGAGCGGTACATCATGTGCTGCGTGTTCACCATCATCGCGATTGCCATGGTCTTGCCGTCCACCTTGATCAGCTGGTTGGGCGCCAGGTTCTGACCGTACTTGGCAACGAGGTCATCCAGCGGACGGATCGTTCCGGCGTTCAGCAGCGGCGTGATGGTGCCGTTGGACACCCCGCCGATGTGGTAGAGCGACGGGTTGGCGGCGAACGCCTCGGGCTGCTTGGTCCGGAATTCCTGATCCAGCTCGGCCTCGAAGTTGCCGCACTCCGCCATGGCGTCTGTCACGGCCTTCCACGCCTCAAAGCCAGCGCTCAGCGATTTCAGCGGCACATCGTTCTCATAGGCACAGGCCGCGAATGCCATGCTGCCCATCAGCGAGACAGCGCCCGCCAGTGCCAGTTTCTTCAGATACATATGCAAATCTCCCTATTGCATGGTGTGGACGCGGTGCATCTTGCAAGGCTACACCGGCCCGGTTGTTGGCCCGCAACCCGCGGGCGACCCTCAGGCGAGACGTTCGCCGGAAGAACTGTTGAAGGCGTGGCAGATGCCCGCCGGAATGGTGAAAGAGACCGGATCGCCAATCTCGGCGCGGAACTCCTTGGACGCCTTGACCGACACAAGCTGTCCGCCTGCGCGCACCGTCAGCATGGTGGCGTCGCCCAAAAGCTCGATGGTGTAGATCGGTGCGGTGATCTGCGCGGCGTCGGCATCCTCGGCCAGGCCTGCGTCCTCGGCACGAAAGCCCATGGTGACTGCGCCATCCGGCGCGTCGATGCCGCTGATTTCCACATTGGCCCCGGTGAATGTGCCGCCTGCCATGGTGCCGTCCATCAGGTTCATCGCGGGCGACCCGATAAAGCCTGCGACAAAGGTGTTGGCGGGGCGGTCATAGATTTCAGTCGGGGTGCCGACCTGCTGGATCTTACCTTGCTTCATGACGACCACCCGGTCGGCCAGAGTCATCGCCTCGATCTGGTCGTGCGTCACATAGACGGTGGTGACTTTCAGCTCGTGGCTGAGGTTCTTGATCTGCGCACGCGTTGACACGCGCAGCTTTGCGTCGAGGTTCGATAGCGGTTCGTCCATCAGGAACACGTTGGGTTCACGTACGATGGCACGCGCGAGCGCCACGCGCTGGCGTTGCCCGCCCGACAGCTCCGCGGGCTTGCGATGCAGAAACTCGTCCAATTCCACCATGGCCGAGGCGCGCCGCACCTTGTCGTCGTGGCTGGCCGGGTCCACTTTGCGCACCTTGAGCGGGAAGCGGATGTTTTCATAGACGTTGAGATGCGGGTAAAGCCCGTAAGACTGGAACACCATGGCCACGTCGCGATCCTTGGGGTCCAGATCATTGACCCGCTGCCCGTCGATCACGATGTCACCGTCGGTGGCATCCTCTAGCCCCGCGATCATGCGCATCGTGGTTGTCTTGCCGCAGCCCGAGGGCCCCAACAGCACCAGAAATTCCTGATCGGCGATGGTCAAATCGAAATTGTCGACCCCGACAAAGCTACCCCAGCGCTTGTTGATATTGCGAAGCTGTATCTCGGCCATGCTGGCTCTCCCCGTTTCGATGTTACGGTAGGGCGCGCGCGCTGAGTCGCGCAAGACATAATTGCACACGTGTGCAAAGGGGGCGCGCAGCGCCTGAAAACACATCAAATTCTGGCACTTTGCGCGATAGACATCGTCCCGGGCTGGCCCGGTTGCCCGCGAATCCAGCCCTTTGTCTCAATTTCGCCGCATTCGTTAAGCATAACGACAGCTATACGATTCTGTCTGACGGGTGGGGCCGAGACTTGGAAGGAGAGCTGCCATGAAGCGCGCCATTTTTATCGGCACCGTGCTTGCAACATTGGGTGTGGCCAGCGTGGCCAACGCCGCTGAGCATGAGATCCTGATCCTGCCCAACACCTATTTCCCGGAAACCACCTATCTGAACCCCGGTGACCAGGTGCGGTTCATCAATGACAGCGGTGACACGCACACCATTGTCGCCGCCAACGAGGCATGGACCATCGGCCCGCTTGATCCGGAAGAAGAATACGTGCTGATGATCGACGAAGAGATCGAACGCACGTTCCACAATGCCAACATCCTGAATTCGGACGGCTCCTATGCTGTGACCGGGGATGTCAGCTTTGACGAAGCGCCGGTCGACTAAGCATCAACCGGGTCAATGAGCTGTGCGCCTGACGCGCGGTTCGAATTGACCTCGATCGCGACCCGGTGCCAGACCAAGGCATCGTCAGGGGCGGCCCGCATCAGCGCGGCGGCCCCTTTGCCCCGTTCTCCCAGCCACAGACCATAGTCCTCGGGCGCGAGGATCACCGGCATACGGTGGTGGATCTGTGACATAGGTGCATTGGCGCCCGTGGTCACGATGGCCACGGTGCGCAGCGTTTCGCCACCCTCCCTGGGCGTCCAGTCCTGCCAGATCGCCGCCATGGCGAGGGGCGATCCGTCGCTGCGGGTGATGTACCACGGCAGGCGCGCGTCCCCGTCACGCGTCCATTCGTAAAAACCCGACGCGACGATAATCCCGCGCCGTTCCCGGCACGCCGCGCGAAAGGCAGGTTTCTCTGCCACCGTTTCCGCCCGCGCATTGATCAAGAGCGGTCCGTCGTTCGGTTTCTTGTACCAGTGCGGAATAAAGCCCCACCGCATCGGAGCAAGCCGCCGTGTCTCGCCATCAAAGCTGACGGTGTGGACCGCATTTGTCGGGCAGACATTGAAATTGGGCACGTCTGGCAGGGTATTGGCGGGCACCGCCTCGAACAGGCGCGCCATCGCATCGCTGGGCAGAGTTACGGCAAAGCGGCCACACATGCCCGTGATGATGCGGGGACCGGAACCCTCTTGCAAGCCCCGCCTGCTTCGCTAGGTATCCGCCCATGAAAACGCGGATCGCCATTCCCTACTTCTCGGGCGCCGGTCATACCCGGCAGGTTGCCATCGCCATCGCCAAGGGGTCGGGGGACGCCGAAACCAGCGTGATCGACATCGAAACCCTGCGCGCCGACGATTGGCAGACGATGGATGAAGCGCATGCCATCCTGTTCGGCTCGCCCACCTACATGGGGGGTGTTTCCGCCGCCTATGCCGCTTTTCTGGAAAAAGCAGGGGAGCGCTGGATGGACCAGGTCTGGGCGGACAAGATCGCGGGCGGCTTTACGGTCGCAACCTTCGGCTCGGGCGACAAGCTGGCCTGTTTGCAGCGCATGAATATCTTTGCCGCGCAGATGGGCATGATCTGGGTCGGACCGGCGGATACCGGCGCCCCGGTGGTGCCCGACGCCTCGGGCATCAATGCAGATGGGTGCTGGTTGGGTCTGATGGCTGCCAGCGTGCGCGCTCCGCGGGGCGCTGTGCGCGAGGGCGATCTGGAAACCGCCCGCCGCTTTGGTGCGCGGGTGGCACGGCTTGCGCGCCACTTTGCCCATGCAAACGGCGGGGATTAACCCCGCCGCTGCACGCGATTACTTGGCCGTGATACGACCGTCTGTGTAAGGCTCGAACGGACCCTGCGCCGCAAGGTATTCGGCCAGCACGTCGGCCAGATCGGGCCCGAAGTCATAGGCGTTTTCCGCCGTGGTGAACATCGCATAGCCGTCGCCGCCATTGCGCACGTAGTTGTTGGACACAACGCCGTACATCTTGGCCGGATCAATCGGCGCGCCGCCGACCATCACGTCGGAGATGCGCGCGCCTGCAGGCTGCGACGCGTCAAAGGCAAAGCTCATGCCAGCCACTTGCGGGAACCGGCCCTTGACCTCTTCGATCTGGCTCACGCCGTTTTCCAGCGCGTCGATCATCGCCTGACCGGACACCTGGAAGGTCGACAGCGTGTTCTGGAACGGCAGTACGGTCAGCACTTCGCCCATGGTCACTTCGCCCGCGTCGATGGACGCGCGAATGCCGCCACCGTTCTGGATGGCGATGTCGATGCCCTGATCCTTGACCCGCGCCAGCATGGCGTCGGCGATCAGCGATCCCATCGGGCATTCCTGCGTGCGGCAGACCGACCGGTCGCCTTCGATGGCGCTGGCCGCTTCGGCCACAACCCGTGTCTTCATCTCTTCGATGGGCGCGCCCATCTCGGCGATGCGCGCGGCAAAGGCGGCGTCCGGCTCGACCGACGCATCCAGCAGCATCGGCGCACCGGAGGCTGCCGTGACAACGCCGCTGTCATCCAGTGTAACGGTCAGATGGCCGAGGTACTTGGTGTAGGCATAGGCCTGCGCCACAGCGGTGTTGCCCACCATGGTGGGATAGGCGTCGCCTTCCATCAACGTGTGGCTGTGACCACCGATCACCACGTCGATGCCCGGCACCGCCGCAGCGATATCCAGATCGACCGGCAGGCCCACATGGGTCAGCGCGATGATGATGTCGACGCCCTGGCTTTCCAGCGATGCGACATCCTGCGTCAGCGCCTCGATCTCGTCCTGAAAGATGACGTTCGGGCCGGGCGAAGACGTCTCCACCGTGTCTGTGGCGAGCGCCGAGACGATCCCGATCTTCTTTCCTCCGACTTCGAGCACCACGTGATCCTCGACCTTGCCGTTCAGCGTCGCCTCACCCGACAAATCGAGGTTGCCCGAGATCACCGGGAATGACACCGTATCGACAAAGCCCTGCAGGCCGGCGGGGCCATCGTCGAACTCGTGGTTGCCCACGGCCATCGCATCATAGCCCATCTGTTCCATGAACTCGGCTTCTGCCGCACCCTTGTAGGTGGTGTAGAACAACGAGCCCTGGAACGGGTCACCCGCATCCAGCGTCACCACGTTCTGGCCAGCCAGTTCCGCCTTCTTGGCCTCGATCGCGGTCTTCACCCGGGCAAAGCCGCCAAAGCAGGACCCCTCGGCCTCACCTTCGGCATTACAGGTCGAGTCGTATTTGTTGATCGACTCGATCCGGCTGTGCATGTCGTTCGTGTGCAGGATGTGCAGCGTGTATTCCGCCGACGCCATGCCTGCGCTCAACGCAAGTGCTGCGGTGCCCATCAAAAAACGTGTCATAAGGTGATCTCCCGTATTGGTTATGGCTGCATCGTCCACCGAACGGCGACGCGAGTCAAAGCCTGACGTGGCGTGTGATTGCAACAAAGCCGTGACGCCCCGGCCTTGACCAAGTTTGCGGCATTGGGCATCTGGGCGGCATGCTTCCCGAACGCGCCCCACGCCCCGCCTCTGCCTTGCCGCCCGCCCTGCTGGGGCGTTGGCAACAAGTGCTGCCCAATGGCAGGATTTCCCTGGTCGAGTTTCGCGATGACGGCATCAACTATGCGGTGGAGCCGTACACGCCCGTTGTCTTTGGCCCCAGCGAGACGACGATGACCGTCGGTCCCGCCACCTTCACCCGCATCTTTGGCACCGGCGCCACAGTGCAGGGCGTGTGGCGCGAGGACAGCACCGGCGCGGAATATTTCTATCGCGCGAATGGCACCTTCAACATCGGTGAGCCGGGCGAGGTCGACCTGTTCGGCACCTACATCGAGCGCAACGGCGAGATCGAGACCGCAGAGGCGCGCGCGCTGGTGTCGGTCGACGGGACCGACCTGATCTTTGACGTGGTCTTTGGCGGACAGTTCCGCGTGCCGTTCACGCTGGCCGGCGATGTGCTGACCCTTGGCGGCCAGACGCTGACCCGCGTGCCCGCGCTGATATTCAAGATCTTCCGCGCCGATGAATGGCAGCACTTGCGCAAGGCGGGCACCACCACCGGTGCGCCCATCGACGTGGCCGACGGCTACATCCATTTCTCCACCGCGACCCAGGCCGCCGAAACCGCGGCGAAGCATTTTGCGGGCCAGGATGACCTGTTCCTGATCGCGGTGGAGACCGCCCCGCTGGGCGCGGCGCTGAAATGGGAGGTGTCGCGCGGCGACGCGTATTTCCCGCATCTCTACCGCGAGATGGCGATTGCCGATGTGCATTGGGCGCAGCCGCTGCCGTTGCTGGACGGCATACACCAGTTTCCGGCAGGCGCGGGGTTCGACTGATGTATATCGACCCGACCCGCCCCCAGTTCGACGCGTTCAAGGACCTCGACCGCGACCATCCCATCGACATGCTGAACCTGGTCGCCTTTAACGATCTGGCCAACTACCCCGGCGATCACGATCTGGCCCGCGACGGGCTGACCGGGGCCGAGGCCTATGCGCTCTACGGCAAGCACTCCGGCCCGATCTTTGCCCGCGTGGGCGGCAGCATCATCTGGCGCGGCACGTTTCAAAACATGCTCATCGGCCCCGACGCCGCGCAGTGGGACGCGATGTTCATCGCCCGGTATCCCAGTGCACATGCGTTTCTCGAGATGGTGTCGGACCCCGACTACCAGCGCGCCGTGGTCCACCGGCAGGCAGGCGTACGCAATTCGCGCCTGATGCGGACACGGCCCGTGGACGGCGGCACCGGCTTCGCATGAGGGCACTGATCGAACAGGTGGGCACGGCGGCCCTGCGCAGGCTCGACCCTGAAACCGCGCACGGCCTTGCGCTCAAGGCGCTACACACGCCGCTGGCGGCTCTGCCCGGCCCGGTGACCTCGCCGCGCCTGACCTGCGACATTGCCGGGATCACCATGCCCAACCCCGTGGGCCTCGCCGCCGGGTTCGACAAGAATGCAACCGCCATCGCCCCCCTGTCCCGCGCAGGGTTCGGCTGGCTCGAGGTCGGCGCTGCGACCCCCCTGCCCCAGCCCGGCAATCCCAAACCGCGCCTCTTTCGCCTGACCGAAGACGCCGCCGCCATCAACCGCTTCGGTTTCAATAATGACGGGATGGAGGCGATTGCCGCCCGGCTGTCGCGAAAGCCAACGGGTATCCCGGTGGGCCTCAACCTCGGCGCCAACAAGGACAGCGCCAACCGCGCCGAGGACTTTGCCCGCGTGCTGGCCCACTGCGCGCCGCACATCGATTTCGCCACGGTGAACGTCTCCAGCCCCAACACCGAAAAGCTGCGCGACCTGCAAGGCCCCATGGCGCTGGCAGCGCTGCTGGATGGTGTGATGCAGGTGCGCGGACATGTGCCCGTGTTCCTCAAGATCGCGCCGGACCTCACCGATCAGGATCTGGCCGACATCGCCAAGGTGGCCGAAGACGCCCGCATCAGCGCCATTATCGCCACCAACACCACGCTTGACCGCATTGGATTGAACAGCCCCCAAGCCCATGAAAAGGGAGGGCTTTCCGGCCAGCCATTGTTCGAAAAATCAACCGAAGTGCTGGCGAAACTCGCCCGCCTCACCGCCATCCCGCTGATCGGGGTCGGCGGTGTGGCCAGCGCCGAACAAGCTTATGCCAAGATCCGCGCGGGCGCGTCTGCGGTGCAGCTTTACACCGGCCTCGTCTATGGCGGCCTCAGCCTTGCCGCCGACATCGCCCGCGGCCTCGATACCCTCTTGCAACGCGATGGCTACGCGTCAATCCGCGATGCGGTCGGGGTCGACGCGCGCCGCTAACCTGCTTCTCTGTTTCAAAAAAATCCTCCCCGAAGGGCCGGTCTGCCATCCCGCTACACGGCTGCCCGTTCCAGAGCCGGATACCGCAGGCCCAGCGTCACCCCTCTCGCGAAGAATGAAATGATGAGCGCCGCCCAGAGGCCGTGGTTGCCCAAGGCGGGCAGCAGCGTCAGCACGGCGATCCAGTAGATCACGAACGACAGCGCCATCATGTTGCGCATGTCGCGGCCGCGGGCGGCGCCGATGAAAATCCCGTCAAGCATCCAGGCTGCGCAGCCGATCAGGGGGGCGGCCACCATCCATGGCAGGTACTGGCGCGCCACCTCCTGCACGTCGGCATCCTTGGCCATCAGATCGATCAGCCACGGCCCGGCGAGCCAGAAAAACCCCGCAAAAACAACGCACACCACCAACCCCCAGGTCGAGGTCAGCAGCGCGGACCGGCGCACGCGGTCGGGCGCGTAGCGGCCATAGGCGCGGGCGATCAGGGTTTCGGCGGCAAAGGCGAACCCGTCCATCCCGTAGGCGGTGATGTACATGAACTGGATCAGCACCTCGTTGGCGGCCAGCGTCACATCGCCAAAGCGCGCGCCCAGAAACACGAAGCTGGAAAAGATGATCATCAGCATGGCCGAGCGCAGCAGGATGTCGGTATTGAGCAGCGCCATGCGGATCAGTTTGGCGCGCTCGAAGATGCGCGGCCAGTGGCGCCATGCGGGGTTGGCAAAGGCCGCGCGGCAGAGCCACAGGCCCAGTGCTGCGCCGACGATCTCGGCGATGGCGGTGGCAAGTGCCACGCCCGCCACGCCCCAGCCGAGGCCCAGCACGAACACGACGCTGAGCGCAATGTTGAGACCGTTCATCACCAGCTGGGTCCAGAACACGCCGCCGGTGCGCTCCATCGCCACGAGCCAGCCGGTCAGCGCGTAGACGGCGATGGCGGCGGGGGCTGTCCAGATGCGGATGGCAAGGTAATCGCGGGTCAGGGCCTCGACCTCGGCGCTGGCGGGGGACAGCGCGAAGGCAGCCAAAAAGATGAAGTATTGCAATGCGATAAGGGCAAGCCCACCGCCGCCCGCCACCAGCAAAGCGCGGGTCAGCCAGGCCGACACTTCGGCGCTGTCACCGGCCCCTGCGGCCTGCCCTACAAGCCCCACGGTGCCCATGCGCAGAAAGCCGAAAATCCAGTACACGGTGCTGAGGATGATGGCGCCCATGGCCACGGCACCGATGGGCGCCGCTTCGCCCATCTGGCCCACCACGCCCACGTCCACCGCCCCCATGAGCGGCACGGTGGCGTTGGACAGAACGATGGGCAGGGCGATCTTGAGCACCCGGCGGTGGGTGATGGGTTGGGGGGCGCTGGTCACCGGCGCTGCGGCATCACGAAGTGGCCGGTGCCCTGGGCAAACAGCCGGTCGCGGTGGTCCTGCCATGCCTCCACATGCACCGACGCATAGCGGCGGCCCGCGCGGTTCACACGCGCGCGGGCATAGGCGTCGCGCGGCAGGCCGGAGCGGAGGTAATCCACTGTAAAATCAACGGTTTTCGGCAGACGCGGTAGCGGCTTTTCCACTTGGGCATCAAAATCGAAATTGCCCGCTTCGATGTCCTCCCAGAGGTAGGACCAGCTGAGCGTGATGATGGCGGTAAGTTCGAGGAAGGCCGCGGTGACCCCGCCGTGCAGCGCGGGAAGCAGCGGATTGCCTATGAGCTTCTCATCAAAAGGTAAAATGCCGGTTAACTCATCGCCCCGTCGGTCAAATTGCAGGCCGAGGTAGCTGATATACGGCACCCCGCCGACCAGCCGGGCGAGGGCGGCGTCGCGGCGTTGTTTGACCACTTGGACCGGTTCGGGACGCTTCATTTGATGCCCTCGACGGTAAAGGCGCCGGTGGCGGTGGCGACGGGGTTGTCGAGATCGGCGTCCCATGTGGTGGCGCGCACGAACGCCACGGACCGGGTCACGTGGTAGCAGGTGGCGGTGGTGGTGAGCGCGTCGCCGGGTTTGGCGGCGCGCATGTAGTCGATGCGCAGATCGAGCGTCGCAGTGCCGCCGGGGGAGGCCGGGTGGCACATCACGGCGGCCCCACAGCATGTGTCCATCAGCGCCGAAACCGCCCCGCCCGAGATCACCCCGGTGTCCGGATCGCCCACGAGGCGGTCGTCGTAAGGCATTGTAATCGTTGCCTCGCCCCCGCCGATGGCGGTGACCTGCATGCCCAGATCACGGGAATGCGGGATGGCGGCGATGAACTGGCTGGCTTGGCGTGTCTGGTCTGCCATGGCTGTCCTTTCCTGCGCCCTTTTATGATCGGCCCCCGGGGTCTGGGCAAGCGCCCATTGCCAGCGCGGCGCGCAGCACTTAATCTGCCCGCGGGAGGCCGTGAGCGATGTCAGATAACCGTCTGAATTTCAAGGAAATGTGCGCGGAGTTTGACGTGACGCCACGTACCTTGCGCTATTACGAATATATCGAGTTGTTGCAGCCCGACCGCGAGGGACGGTCGCGGTTCTACGGGCCGCGCGAGCGGGCGCGCATGAAGTTGATCCTGCGCGGGCGGAAATTCGGCTTTCAGCTTGAGGACATACGCCAGTGGCTGTTGATCTATGAGCATGAGGGCACGGAGGCGCAGATGCGGGCGTGGGTCACGCTTGCCGACGGGCAATTGCAGGAGCTGGACGAGCAGCGTCGGCAGCTTGATGAGGCGCGGGACGAATTGCAGGGATTGCGGGATTCCGTGGCCAAGGAGCTGGACGGTTAAGCCACCGTGCGGTGGGGTCTGACCTGCGTTTTGATGAAAATGGCCCCTGTTTTGTACAAAACGGGGCGTGCTCATCGGGCCATTTTCGGGCCAATCGCCGTGTTTTGATGAAAACGGGGGGTGTTTTGTACAAAACGCGGCCCGCGCGCGCATTAACCCATTTCTAAGGTCTCGCGTTTCTTAACCTTTTGAGGGCAGCGGTAAC
>JBCBCR010000026.1:0-25052 GCA_038530495.1 Pseudomonadota bacterium
GTTGAGTGCCACGGTGCCCGAAGATGCCACCATGCTGACCGTCACGTGGCCCGATGGGGCGGGTGATCTGGTGGTGCGGCAGCAAGGCGTTGACGAGCCCTTTACTGGGCTGGTGGCGGGTGGTGCCGATACCGGGCCGATTGCCATTGCGGGCGGTGATGCGGTGACCGGCTGGGCGGCGTTTGTGGATTACATCCCCGTCGGCTTTGACCACATCCTGCCCAAGGGGCTGGATCACATCCTGTTTGTGCTGGGCCTGTTTTTCCTGTCGGTGCGGCTGGGGCCGCTGTTGTGGCAGGTGAGCGCGTTCACGCTGGCGCATACGGTGACGCTGGCGCTGGGGGCGCTGGGGCTGGTGACCATTTCGCCCGCCATCGTGGAGCCGCTGATTGCGGCCTCCATCGTGTTTGTGGCGGTCGAGAACATCTTTGCCCGCGGGCTCAATCGCTGGCGGCCGGTGATCGTCTTTGGCTTTGGCCTGTTGCACGGGCTCGGATTTGCGTCTGTGCTGGGCGAATACGGCCTGCCGGACGGGGCGTTTTTGCCCGCGCTCATCGGGTTCAACATCGGGGTGGAACTGGGTCAGCTGACGGTGATCGCGCTGATGGCGCTGGCGCTGCTTTTGGGGACGGTGGCCGCGCGGGCGGCACGGCTGACGGGCGGCGAACAGGTGGTCGAGGAATACGCCATCATGTTCCGCGCGTGGTCCATGACCGGGTCGGTGATCATCGCGCTGGTGGCGATCTGGTGGGTGATCGAGCGGGTGTTCCTGTAACGCGCTTTATGCCGGGGCGCGGGCGCTGTGCATCAGCGCCTGCACCGTGGCGGCGGGCTCATCGGTGTTCCACACCTCTTCGCCCAAGGCGACAAAATCGGTGATCGGGGCCAGCGTGGCGATGGCATCTGCGGTCAGGCCGCCTTCGGCGACCACGGGCACTTCAATCATCTCGGACCACCAGGCAAAGAGGTCGGTGGGCGCGGTGTCCTCGGCCTCAAGACCGGTGACGGGGCCAAAGGACACATAATCGGCGCCCGCCTCACCGGCGGTCATGGCGTCGTGGCGCGAGGTGCCGCAAAAGCTGCCCACGATGGCGTCCGGCCCCAGCGCCTTGCGCGCGTCGCGCACGGATTTGGCGGCGTCGGTCAGGTGCACGCCGTCAAGTCCCAGCCGTTCGGCGAGGCCTGCTTGATCATCAACCACAATCGCCACATCGCGCGCATGGGCCACGGCGCGGCAGGCATCTGCCGCCCGCGCGATCCGGTCCGCGTCGCGGGTGGCCAGGCTTAGCCGCAGGCAGGCGGTGGCCTGGGCATCGAGCACGGTGGCGAGCAGGTCGGGGAACTGGCTGAGCTCGAAGACCGGGGGCGTGATCAGGTAAAGCTGGGGCTGCTCGGGCTGGCTCATGGGGATGTCCTTTTGCTTTGCGCGATGCTCTAGCCCAAAGTGTTGCGCTTGGAAACTTTTATGCCTCCGGCGGGGATTTTTTGAAACAGAGAAGGGGCGTGGTGGCAATGCTTGTTCCCGGACGACGGGCCGGGTAGATGGCCGCCATGGCACCTACATTTGTTCTGACGCGGCCCCAGATGGGCGAGAATATCGGCGCGGCGGCGCGGGCGATGCTGAATTTTGGCTTGGACCGGATGCGCATTGTCGACCCGCGCGATGGTTGGCCGAACCCGGCGGCGGTGGCGATGGCCAGCGGGGCCGGACGGGTGCTGGACGGCGCGGGGGTGCATGACAGCCTTGGCGAGGCTTGCGCCGATTGCACCTATACCTACGCCACCACGGCGCGGCCGCGGGACATGACCAAGCGGGTGCTGAGCCCGGAAGAGGCGATGCGGGATGCCGCGCGGCGTATCGCGGACGGCCAGCACGTGGCGGTGATTTTTGGGCCAGAGCGGGCGGGGCTGGAGAACGAGGACATCGCGCAGGCCAATGCCATCATCTCGGTCCCCGTGAACCCGGAATTTCCGTCGCTGAACCTGGCGCAATGCGTTTTGCTGGTGGGTTATGAGTGGATGCGCGCCAGCGCGGATGTGCAGCACGTAGTGGACGAGATGGCGGGCACCGACTGGGCGCCCGTGCACGAGATCGACCATCTGTCGCGCCATTTCGAAGAGCGGCTGGAGGAGGCCGGATTCTTTTTCCCCGACCACAAGGCGCCCAGCATGAAGACAAACCTGCGCAACCTGTGGAGCCGGATGCCGTTGACGCGCGCGGATGTGCAGACGCTGCACGGGGTGCTGCGTCAGATGGTCCGCTGGGCGCGCCGCCCCTGACACTGGACCCCACGGCTGCGCATGCATACTTTGCGCGGTGAGTAGAACCGGAGCGCTTATGGCCAAGCAACGATCCATATTCGAAGAGGTGGGCACCACCCAGAAACAGGCAGTGGAAACCGGGGTCATCGACCGTGGGCGCAGCGGTGCACGGGGCGCGATGCGCGTGTGGCTGATGATCCTCTTTGCCCTCGTGGTTGCGATGATTTCGGTGGGCGGGCTGACCCGGCTGACCGACAGTGGTCTGTCGATCACCGAGTGGCGGCCCATCACCGGGGCGATCCCGCCGCTGAGTGCTGCCGACTGGCAGAGCGAGTTCGACAAGTACAAGGCCATCGACGAATGGCAGCTGCAAAACAGCTGGATGACGATGGCGGACTTCAAGGTGATCTACTGGTGGGAATGGGGCCATCGGCAGCTGGGGCGGGTCATCGGCCTCGTCTGGGCGGCAGGGTTCCTGTTTTTCGCGCTGCGTGGGCGCATTCCCGGTGGGCGTGATGGGGTGATGCTGCCCGCCTTGGGTTGGGTCGGTTTTGCTGCCGTGATCGGGTTTGAGGTCGCCAAGCTGCAAGGCGCGATGTCGGTTGCGGCGGCCTACCCGCTGGAGATTGCGGCGATGGCGTTCATGGCCACCATGTGTCTGGCATGCGTGCTGTCCAAGGATCTCGACTGGACCGCGCGGTTCCTGTTCATCGGCCTGTTGGGCGCGATGCAGGGCACCATTGGCTGGTGGATGGTGTCGTCGGGCGTGACCTCGGGCGAGGGGATGCTGGATGTGGCGAGCTACCGGCTGGCCACGCATCTGGGGCTGGCCTTTGTGATCCTCGGGTTCATCGCGTGGTACACGTTCCTGCTGGGCCGGGAAGAACGCGATCTGATGCAGGCGCGGCGCGGCAAGGAAGCGAAGCTCTTTGGCCTGTCCACGGGGTTGCTGCACTTTGCATTTCTGCAAATCCTGATCGGGGCGCTGGTGGCTGGCATTGATGCCGGGCGCAGCTATACCGACTGGCCGCTGATGGGCGGCGCGGTGTTTCCGTCCAATGCCTTTGACCTCGACCCGCTGTGGCGCAACCTGTTTGAGAATGCCGGGCTGGTGCAGTTCACCCACCGGATTGCGGGCTATCTGCTGTTTGCCTTTGGCGTGGTCGTGTGGCTGCGCGGGCGCGGCTCGGCCCATGCGCGCACGCGATTTGCGTTCAACGCGGTAATGGCCGTGCTGTCGCTGCAGATCGTGCTGGGGATCATGACCGTGCTTTATGCAGCCCCCTGGCAACTGGCCATCCTGCACCAGGGCCTGGCCGTGCTGCTGTGGGTGCTAATCCTGCGGGCGCGGTTCCTGAGCGCCTATCCCATTGCAACGTCGATACGAGGAACCGCCTGATGTCTGCCTTTGACGAGTTGATCTCCTATGACCACACCACGCAGGCACTAAGCCAGGTGGCAGGCCGGCTGGGCTGGGATCAGGAGACGGTGATGCCGCGGGGGGCTGCCCCACAGCGTGCCGAAGAAATGGCGGCGATGGAGGCGGTGCTGCACGCGCGGCGGACGTCGGCGCAGGTGGGCGATCTGCTTGGGGCCATTGATGAGGCGACGCTTGACCCCGTGGGACAGGCACAGTTGCGCGAGATCCGCCGCAGCTATGACCGGGCGCGCAAGGTGCCGGGGGATCTGGCCGCCGAGATTGCGCGGGTCACGTCCGCAGCACAGGGCACATGGGCCGAAGCGCGTGCGCAGGACGACTTTGCCGCCTTTGCCCCCACGCTGGCGCGGGTCATCGACCTCAAGCGGCAGGAAGGGGCCGCACTGGCGCAGGGCGGCGATGTCTATGACGCGATGCTGCAGGATTACGAGCCCGGCACCACGGCCGCTGACCTCGAGGCGATGTTCGGCGCGCTGCGCCCGGCGTTGACCGAACTGCGCGCCGCGATCCTCGACCGGCCCGCGCCGCCGCAGGTGCAGGGGCCGTTTGACGAGGCCGCACAGCTGAAGATCAGCACCATGCTCGCCCGCGCCTTTGGCTATGACGAGGGGCATGGCCGCATCGACAAGGCGGTGCACCCGTTTTCCTCGGGTTCCGGCCTTGATGTGCGGATCACCACGCGCACCAATCCGGACGACCCGTTCAACTGTTTCTATTCAACCATCCACGAGGTCGGGCACGCCTGTTACGAACAGAACATCGACCGCGCCTATGGCCTGACGTCGATTGGCGCCGGGGTGTCGATGGGCGTCCATGAGAGCCAAAGCCGGATCTATGAAAACCAGCTGGGCCGCAGCCGCGCCTTTACCGGGTGGCTTTATGGCCAGATGCGCGATGCCTTTGGTGATTTCGGGATCGACGGTGAGGATGCGTTTTACGCCGCCGTGAACCGGGTCTCTAACGGCTATATCCGGACCGAGGCGGACGAGGTGCAGTATAACCTGCATGTCCTTTTGCGTTTTGATCTGGAACGGGCGCTGGTGGCTGGCGACCTGCAAGTGGCCGATCTTGAGACCGCGTGGAATGACCGGTTTGCGGCTGATTTCGGCTATGCCGTGGATCGCGCGTCCAACGGGGTCTTGCAGGATGTGCACTGGTCCGTGGGGCTGTTCGGCTATTTCCCGACCTACTCGCTGGGCAATGTCTATGCCGGGTGCCTGTATCAGGCGCTGCGGGCGGCGGTGCCGGGTCTGGATGATCAGCTGGCGCAGGGTGATACGTCGGCGGCGACCGGGTGGCTGCGCGATAACCTGCAAAGCTTTGGCGGGCTGCGCAGCCCGCGGGATACGATTGAACATGCCAGCGGGATGACGCCGGGGCCGGAGCCTCTGTTGGCCTATCTGCAAGAGAAGTTTAGCGGGCTCTACGCGCTGCAGGCGTGATGCAGAGGCGGAAGCCGCGGCGCGATTTCTAGCCTCAGATCAACGCCATGCGTTCGCTGCGCTCGGGATCGGGGAACGGGCGGTAGAGACCGAAATCCGCCGTCGCCACCAAATCGTGCACAGCGCGGTGCAGCGCCGCGACCTCTTCGTCATGGCTGCCCGACAGGCGAAAGGCGCGGTCCAGCTGGGCCAGATCCTCAACCTCGATCTCGAGCAGGAAGTCGCGGCACCTGTCGGCAGCCAAGTTCAGCTTGCGCCGCAAGAGCCGCCAATCACCGATGGTGCCCGCAGCCTTGAGATGGTCCATCCACAGCGTGAGCGCCTGCGCAAAAGCGAGCGCCTTGGCATCGTGTTTCAGATCAATCTGGCAGGTATAGAGGTTCATCGCGGCACCGGGGGCAGACAGGTTTTGGCAAACCATGCCGCCCCGGGCTTGCGATTTGATTAATCCTCGGGCGCGGCGTCTTCGCCCTGATCGGCGATCCAGGCGACGCTCACGACCTCTTCGCCGCGGCCGGTGTTGAACACCCGCACCCCGCCCGCGCTGCGCGAGCGGAAGCTGATGCCGTCGACAGGCACACGGATCGACTGGCCCTTGGACGTGGCCAGCATGATCTGATCGTCCATCTCCACCGGGAAAGAGGCGACGATATCACCGGTTTGCATGCGCTTTTCCCATGCGGTGACACCCATGCCGCCGCGTCCGCGCAGCGGATAGTCGTGCGAGGAACTGAGCTTGCCTGCGCCGCCCGCGGTGATCGTCAGGATCAGGTTTTCGGCGGCTGACATCTCGGCATAGCGCTCCTGCGCCAGTGGCATGTCGGCATTGCCTTCGTCCTCCTCGGCGCCTGCGTCGGGATCGTCGGCGATACCCGCCATGGCGCGGCGCATCTTGAGGTAGGCGGCGCGTTCGTCCGAGGTGGCATCGAAGTGGCGGATCACCGACATCGACACCACGCGGTCGTCGCCCGACAGCTTGATGCCACGCACGCCGGTGGAGGCGCGGCTGTTGAACACGCGCACGTCTGTCGCACGGAACCGGATCGCGCGGCCTGCATTGGTGACCAGCATCACGTCGTCATCGTTGGAAGCGATGCGCGCGTTAATCAGGCTCCAGCCTTCACTATCCCCTTCAAACTTCATGGCAATCTTGCCGTTCCGCATGACGTTGGTGAAATCGCCCAGCTTGTTGCGGCGCACGGTGCCGTGGTCGGTGGCAAAGACCACCTGCAGGTCGTCCCATTCCGCCTCGTCCCGGTCGACGGGCATGATCGCGGCGATGCTGACGCCTTGCGGGATCGGCAGTATGTTGACGATGGCCTTGCCCTTGGAGGTGCGGCCACCTTGCGGCAGGCGCCATGTCTTCAGCTTGTAGACCATGCCGTCGGTGGTGAAGAACAAAAGCTGCGTGTGCGTGTTGGCGACGAAGAGGGTGGTGATCACGTCCTCTTCCTTGGTCTGCATACCGGCGACGCCCTTGCCACCGCGGCGTTGGCTGCGGAAATCGGCAAGCGCCGTGCGTTTGATGTAGCCGCCGGAGGTGACGGTGACGACCATGTCTTCGCGCTCGATCAGGTCCTCGTCTTCCATGTCGCCGGACCAATCGACAATCTCGGTGCGGCGGGGGACGGCGAACTGGTCTTTGACCTCTGTCATCTCGGCGGCGATGATGCCCATGATCCGTTCGCGCGAGCCCAGAATATCGAGATATTCCTGTATCTTGGCAGCCAGATCTTCAAGTTCGTCGGTGACCTCCTTGACCCCGATCTGGGTCAGGCGCTGGAGGCGCAGATCAAGGATCGCGCGGGCCTGCACCTCGGTCAGGTTGTAGGTGCCGTCGTCGTGCATTTTCGACAGCGGATCGTCGATCAGCCGCAGGTAATCGGCGATGTCGGCGGCGGGCCAGCGGCGGGTCATCAGTTTTTCGCGGGCCTCGGCGGCATCGGCGGAGGCGCGGATGGTGGCGACGACCTCGTCGACGTTGGAGACGGCGACGGCGAGACCGCAGAGGATGTGAGAGCGGTCGCGTGCCTTGCGCAGGTCAAAGGCGGTGCGCCGGATGATCACCTCTTCGCGGAAGTCGAGGAAGGAGGTGAGAAAGCGGCGCAGGGTCAATTGTTCGGGGCGTCCGCCGTTCAAGGCCAGCATGTTGCAGCCGAACGACGTTTGCATGGGTGTAAACCGGAAAAGTTGATTTAACACTACCTCAGCGGTCGCATCCCGTTTCAGCTCGATCACAACGCGCACGCCATTGCGGTCGGATTCGTCCTGAACGTGGGCGATGCCTTCGATCTTTTTCTCGCGCGCGGCCTCGGCGATCTTTTCGATCATCGTGGCCTTGTTCACCTGATAGGGGATCTCGTCGATGATGATGGCGTAACGGTCGCGGCGGATCTCTTCGGTGCGGGTCTTGGCGCGCATGATGACGCTGCCGCGGCCTTCTAGGTAGGCTTTGCGCGCGCCCGAGCGGCCCAACATCATGCCGCCGGTGGGGAAGTCGGGGCCGGGGATATACTCGATCAGCTGTTCGGAGCTGAGGTCGGGATCCTCGATCAGGGCGAGGCAGGCATCGACCACTTCGCCCAGGTTGTGGGGCGGGATATTGGTGGCCATGCCGACGGCAATGCCGCCCGCGCCATTGACCAGCATGTTGGGAAATTTCGCTGGCAGAACAGTGGGTTCGCGTTCCTTGCCATCGTAGTTGTCCTGGAAATCAACGGTATCCTTGTCAAGATCGTCGAGCAGGGCGGTGGCGGCCTTGGCAAGCCGCGCCTCGGTGTAGCGCATGGCGGCGGGGTTGTCGCCGTCCATGGAGCCGAAATTGCCCTGACCGTCGATCAGCATCAGCGACATGGAGAAATCCTGCGCCATCCGCACGAGCGCGTCGTAGATCGCTGAGTCCCCGTGCGGGTGGTAGGAGCCCATCACGTCGCCGACGGATTTGGCCGATTTTCTGTATTGTTTATCATGGGTATAGCCGCCTTCGCGCATCGCGTAGAGGATGCGGCGGTGCACCGGTTTCAGGCCGTCGCGCAGGTCGGGGATCGCGCGGGAGACGATGACCGACATGGCGTAGTCCAGATAGGACGTGCGCATCTCGGCCTCGATCGAGACGGAGGGCCCATCGTAGGCGGGACGTTCGGGCGGAAATTCGCCTGTGGTTTCAGGGGGTTCTGGGGTGTCGCTCACGTCGGTTGGCCTGCTCTGATCCCGGATCAATATCTTGGGGCGGAGCTTACCCCAAAGCATAGATGAGGTGCAATGGCTGATGCCCGCTCGGCTGTGGCGGATTGTTAGCAGCCTGCTGAGAGCAGTGCTAGTACATTGTTTTTATTGATTAATTAACAGTGTTGTGGCGAGATAAAGGAAAACCGAGCAACACAACAGGTGCGACATGTCCATGACGGAAACCGAATTGATGCTGAAAGGCTATGGGCTGACCACGGCCGAAATATTCTACCGGATGCCGGATTATACCAATGTTCTCAATACCTTTGTCTGGCAAGACTATGATCTGGCCCCGGATCATCCGCGGCTGTTTTCGTTCATCGAATACTGGCAGGACCAGATCGACGGGCCGCTGCATTCGGTGCGGTTTACCCATCGCAAGATGGTGCGGGCCGGGGAGTGGCGGCAGGTGGTGGGGGAGTTCACATACCACTGATGAACGCGGCGTTCGGTGGGATTTGGCCCGTGTTTTGATGAAAATGGGGGCTGTTTTGTACAAAACGGCGGGGGCTCATCGCTGCCTGTTCGGCGCTCTTCGCGGGATTTGATGAAAACGGGGGGTGTTTTGTACAAAACTCGGTCTTGGTTTGGGGTAAGGGTTTGTTAGGGTTTGTGGCGCGTTAAGACTTACTGGGGTGCTTTAGGGAAGTGTTAAGGGCTTCGGGTCTCACCAAAACCAAACTTGGTCTCTGACCCGCCCTCACATGATCTTTGGCGTGACAGAGCCCGGTCCCGCGCTCAAGCACAATCACCGTATCCCCACGAGGTGGGGCCCCTCGGAGATTCTGCTTGATCCCGGTCCCGGGCTCCGTCCCTTGAAGATCACGCGAGGGCGGCTCCGAAACCAAAGAGGGTCACGCGTGTCGCAGTGGCGGAAAGCGACTTTTGCCGGCAAAAGTCTGCGGCGCTACGCCGTTGATCTGCTAGGTGCTTTGTCTGTGCGTGCTGGAGTGGCGGCGTCGTGCAGTCAGGCGCTGCAACTCGCCCCGCCCAGCACGCAGAACTTGGCGCAGTGGGGGTGGTTGAGGGGGACGTCGGTTTCGGCTTCGGCGAGGGTTGTGCCCAGTTCGAACTGGGGGTCGTAGGCCAGCAGGGTGCAGGCGAGCACCGTGGGGCTGTCGGCACCCTTGCGTTTCACGACCATGCGCGAGGAGGCGCACATCACGTCGGCGGGCGATTTGTTCAAGATACCCCAGCAGGCGGTGGTGATCTCGGGCACCTCGGCGGCCATGTCCATTTCGGGAAAGAGCACGGTCATGCCCGGGTTCTGCGCGTCGATGTCGAAACCTTCGGTGGCAAAGAGGGCGGCGTAGCCGGCGCGGGCTTCGGCCTCGCTTTCGGCCATTTCGATGCGGCCCGCGACCGCAAGGCGCGCGCCGCTGTCTCGCAGCCAGCGCATGCCCCGAAGGGATTTTTCGAAGGCACCTGTACCGCGTTCGGCGTCGTGCACGGCAGCGCGGTGGTGGTCGAGGCTGATCCGGAAGGTGAGACGGTCGCCAAACTCGGCCACAAGGGCGGCGATGCCGTCGCGCATCGCGGGGCGCATCATCGGGGCCATGGCGTTCGTGAGCACCAGCGCTTCGTACCCTGCGGCAAGGGCGGCGCGCAGCATGGCGATGATGTCGGGGTTCATGAACGGCTCGCCGCCGGTAAAGCCGATCTCGGTCACGCCCCAGTTCCGTCCGGTCAGCTGGTCGAGATAGGGCGTCATCTCGTCCAGGGTCAGATAGACCAGCGCGTCGTTCTGGGGCGAGCTTTCGATGTAGCAGTTGAGGCAGGTGATGTTGCACAGCGTGCCGGTGTTGAACCATAGCGTTTGCGGGTGCGTGAGCGCCACGCGGGCGCGCGCCTCGCCCTTGGCCGTGATGTCGGGGTGCTGGAATTTGCCCTGGTTGGCGAGGGGGAGGTCTTTCATGGAGTGCCTGTTCGTTTGTCGTCTCAGCACGTTAGCCGCAGATCGCGCGCCCGCAAGGGGGAACGGGGTGCTGAAGCTTGCACAGCTTTGTGATAATCTGACGCGACGGCGCGGGTTTTGCCCCGAAATTGCGTTGTATAAGGCGTTGTTTCTGTTACTGGTTGCGCAAACATTTTTGGAAAGGGACGCCCATGGTTTCGCGGGTCATTCCAGTTGAGCCTTTCGATCTTGTGATCTTTGGCGGGACGGGCGATCTGGCCCGGCGCAAGATCCTGCCGGGGCTCTATCGGCGGTTTTGTGCGGGTCAGATGCCCGAAGGCGCGCGGGTCATAGGTGCTGCGCGGTCCGAGATGGATGCGGCGGGCTATCGTGACATGGTGGCCGAGGCGATTGCCGAATTTGGCGGGGATGCTGGCACGGATCATCTGGCCGGGTTTCTGGCGGCACTCGACTATGTCGCGATTGATGCGCGCGGCGAGGCCGGGTGGGCGGCGCTTGCGGATCTTTTGCGCGATGACGTCGTGCGGGCGTTTTATTTCTCGGTCGGGCCGAGCCTGTTTGGTGATCTGGCCGAGCGGCTGGATGCTTTTGGGCTGACCGACGCGGATAGCCGGATTGTCGTGGAAAAGCCCTTTGGCCACGATCTGGACAGTGCGCGGGCGCTGAACCGGGATCTCGCGACGCATTTCGACGAGGCGCAGATTTACCGGATCGATCACTATCTGGGCAAGGAGACGGTGCAGAACCTGATGGCAGTGCGCTTTGGCAACATGCTGTTCGAGCCGCTGTGGAACAGCCAGTATGTCGATCACATCCAGATCACCGTGGCCGAGACCGTCGGCGTCGGCGGGCGGGGCGAGTATTACGACCGGTCGGGTGCGATGCGGGACATGGTGCAGAACCACCTGATGCAGCTGTTGTGCCTGATCGCGATGGAGCCGCCGTCGAAGTTCGACCCGGACGCGGTGCGGGACGAAAAGCTGAAGGTGATCCGGGCGCTGGACCCTGTGGACCCGCATCACATCGTGCGCGGGCAGTATGATGCCGACGGGGACGCCCCCGGATACCGAGACGAGGCGGGGGACGCGCGGTCCAAGACCGAGAGCTATGTCGCGCTGAAGGTGGGCATATCGAACTGGCGGTGGGCGGGCACGCCGTTTTACCTGCGCACGGGCAAGCGGTTGAAGGCGCGGTCGAGCGAGATTGTCGTGTCGTTCAAGGAGCTGAACCATTCGATTTTCAACGAGACCACGGATCACCGCAACGAGCTGACCATTCGGTTGCAGCCCAACGAGGGGATCACGCTGGGGGTGACGATCAAGGAACCGGGGCCCGGTGGCATGCGGTTGGTGGATGTGCCGCTGGACATGACCTTTGCCGAGGCCCTAGGCGATGCGGGCGAGAGCCCGGACGCCTATGAGCGGCTGATCATGGACGTGATCCGGGGCAACCAGACGCTGTTCATGCGTGGCGACGAGGTCGAGGCCGCGTGGGCCTGGACGGATCCGATCATCGCGGGCTGGACGGCGCGGGGCGACGTGCCGAAACCCTATGACGCGGGCAGTGAAGGGCCCGGGGATGCGGCACAGCTGCTGACCCGCGACGGGCGCAAGTGGCGGGAGATCATGTGATGGAACTGGTGGAATATCCCGACCGGGAATTGCTGGCCATGGGCTTGGCCGATGCGCTGGCGTCGGAGTTGAAGAACTGTCTGCTCGTGCATCCCTTTGCGTCTTTTGTGGTGCCGGGGGGCACGACGCCGGGGCCGATCTTTGACAGCCTGTGTGCGGTGGGTCTGGACTGGGACCGGGTGCACATCATGCTGAGCGATGAACGCTGGGTGCCGGAGGGGCACGCGCGGTCCAACGCGGGGCTGATCAAGTCGCGGCTGATGGTGGAACGCGCGAGCGATGCGCAATTCGTGCCGTTTTATCGCGAGGGGATGACGCCCGAGGAGGCTGCGCCGGTGCTGTCCGAGGATCTGGCGGGGGAAATGCCGATCTCGCTGCTGCTGCTCGGCATGGGCGAGGACATGCACACCGCGTCGCTGTTTCCGGGGGCCGAGGGGCTGGCGGACATGTTGGCAGCGGATGCGCCGCTGGTGGTGCCCGTGAGCGTTGCGGGGCAGGAGCCGCGGATTTCGTTTTCGGGGGCGGCACTTGCGGGCGCGATGTCGAAACATCTGGTCATTTTTGGCGATGCCAAGCGCGCCGCGTTGGAGGCCGCGCGCGGCATGGATGCGGTGGACGCGCCCGTGCGGGCGGTACTGGATGGCATGACGGTGCATTGGGCGGCCTGAGGGAACAATCATGTGGGATAAGCTGAAGGCGCGGCAGGCGCAGGTGCAGGATCGGCGGTTCGAGACGCTGTTTGACGGGGCCCGGGCGGATGACTTCGCGGTCGAGACGCAGCACATGCGGTTCGACTATGCCAAAACCAATATCGACGCGGACACCCGCGACATGCTGCTCGCGCTGGCCGAGCAAACAGGCGTCGCGGCGCGGCGCGATGCGATGTTTGCGGGCCACAAGATCAACGAGACCGAGGGCCGCGCGGTGCTGCACACCGCCTTGCGCAATCTGGATGGTGGGCCGGTCGAGGTGGACGGGGTCGACGTGATGCCCGGCGTGCTGGACACGCTGGCGCGCATGGAGGCCTATGCCGATACGGTGCGCGGGTCCGACATCACCGACGTGGTCAATATCGGCATTGGCGGGTCCGACCTTGGCCCCGCGATGGCGGTGCAGGCGCTGTCGCCTTATCACGACGGGCCGCGGGTGCATTTCGTGTCCAACGTGGACGGCGCGCATATTGCCGATGTGCTGCGCGGGCTGGACGCCAAGACCACGCTGGTTATCGTCGCCTCAAAGACGTTCACCACCATCGAAACCATGACCAATGCGCGCACGGCGCGGGCGTGGATGCAGGACCACGGCGGTGATCCCGGCGCGCAATTTGCCGCCCTGTCGACCGATCTGGAGAAGACCGGTGCCTTTGGCATTCCGGCAGAGCGCGTCTTTGGGTTCGAGGACTGGGTTGGCGGGCGCTATTCCATGTGGGGGCCCATCGGGCTGTCGCTGATGATCGCCATCGGGCCCGAGGGCTTCCGCGCGTTCCTGCGCGGCGGACAGGAGATGGACCGGCATTTTCGTGCAGCACATGGGGCCGAGAACATGCCGCTGATGCTGGCGCTGGTGGGGATCTGGCACCGGCAGGTTTGTGGCTATGCCAGCCGGGCGGTGCTGCCTTATGACCAGCGGCTGGGGCAGTTGCCAGCGTACCTGCAGCAGCTTGAGATGGAATCGAACGGCAAGTCGGTTGGCATGGACGGGCAGGGACTGCCCGTCGACAGCGGCCCCATCGTGTGGGGCGCGCCGGGCACCAATGGCCAGCACGCCTTTTACCAGCTGATCCATCAGGGCACGAGCGTGATCCCCTGCGAATTCATGGTGGCGGCCCGCGGGCACGAGCCGGATCTGGCGCATCACCATGCGCTGCTGATGGCCAATTGCCTTGCGCAATCGGAAGCGCTGATGAAAGGGCGTGCCCTTGAAGAAGCGCGGGCCAAGGTGGCCGACCGGTTCGAGGGGGCCGAGCTGGACCGGCAGGCGGCGCACCGGGTCTTTGCCGGCAACCGGCCATCGACCACGTTGGTCTACGAGGTGCTGGACCCGTTCACGCTGGGCCTGATCATCGCGCTGTATGAACACAGGGTGTTTGTCGAGGGCGTGATCCTTGGGATCAACTCTTACGACCAGTGGGGCG
This sequence comes from Pseudomonadota bacterium, assembly GCA_038530495.1. GTDB lineage: Bacteria > Pseudomonadota > Alphaproteobacteria > Rhodobacterales > Rhodobacteraceae > Tateyamaria. Next base: position 14,051 of record JBCBCR010000026.1, read on the forward strand.
TGGAGCTGGGCAAGGAACTGGCCACGGCCCTGCAGCCGGTGATCGAAGGGACTGCGCCTGCAGACGGCAAGGATGGCTCGACCGCGGCCCTGGTCGCATGGTTGCGCGCACGCGGCTGAGCGACGGCGCGGGCGGCAAATCGGCCCTTCGGGGACGGTTTATTTGGCGAAATGAAGAGGCTTGCCGAGCGGCGCGGATTGAGACCGGCCCTTCGGGGAGGATTTTTTGAAACAGAGAAGGGGCGTGCGCCCTTGTCCGGGGCGGCGGTTCGGGCTGTAATCGGTGCGGAATTGACTTGCGCGGCGCGGGTCGGCTGCGGCAGTGTCTAACCCTCATTGAGCGTTGCAGGGGAGGCACGAGATGCACGGCCAGATGATGAATTTTCCGCTTACCATTGCGTCGCTTGTGGACCATGCCGCGCGGTATCATGGCGCGACCGAGATCTGGTCGGTGGAGACCGCGGGCGGCGTGACCGAGACCACCTGGGCCGAGGTGGCCGCGAATTCCCGCCGTCTGGGGCATGCACTGGAGCAGTTGGGGTTGGGCGAACAGGCGCGCTGTGGGACTATCGCGTGGAACAACCGGCGGCATCTGGAGATCTATTTCGGCGTGTCGGGGGCGGGGTTTGTCTGCCACACGATCAACCCGCGGCTGTTTCCCGAACAACTGATTTACATCATCAACCATGCCGAGGACCGGGTGCTGTTCATCGACCGCACGTTCGTGCCGCTGGTCAAGGCGATCCGGGACAAGATCGAGGGCGTGGAATACATCGTGCTGATGGAGGGCCGCGACGACGCGCTGGCGGGCGAGATCGAGGGTCTGGTGTTCTATGACGACCTGATCGCGCGTGGCTCGCCCGACTATGAATGGCCCCCGCTGGATGAGCTGACGGCCTCATCGCTGTGTTACACGTCGGGGACCACGGGGCACCCGAAGGGTGTGCTCTATTCCCACCGCTCGACCGTGTTGCATGCGCTGGCGTCGAACACGCCCGATTGCATCGGGTTTTCGGCGCGTGACGTGATCATGCCGGTGGTGCCGATGTTCCATGTGAACGCGTGGGGCGTGCCCTATGCCGCGGCACAGGTGGGCGCGCGGATGGTGATGCCGGGACCCGGTCTGGATGGGCCGTCGCTGGTGGGGCTGATCGACACCTACGGTGTGAGCATCGCGCTGGGGGTGCCAACGATCTGGGCCGGGTTGCTGGGTGCGGCAGAGGCGGCGGGATCGCAGCTTGCCACCCTCAAGCGCACCGTTGTGGGCGGGTCGGCCTGCCCGCCGAGCATGATCAAGACCTTCCGCGAGCGCTATGACGTGGAGCTGATCCACGCGTGGGGCATGTCGGAGATGTCGCCGCTGGGCACCACGAACCAGCCTCTGGCGAAACATGCCAGCCTGCCGGTGGAGGCGCAGCATGCCCTGCGCGAGAGCCAAGGGCGCCCGCCATGGGGGATCGAGATGAAGATCGTCGATCCAGACGGCGCGCCGCTGCCCGAGGACGGTGAGGCGCAGGGCGACCTGATGGTGCGCGGGCCCTGGGTGCTGAGCAACTATTTCCGCAAGAGCATGGAAAGCACGTTGACGGACGGGTGGTTTCACACCGGCGATGTGGCGGTGATTGATGCCGATGGCTATCTGTCGATCAAGGACCGGTCCAAGGACATCATCAAGTCGGGCGGCGAGTGGATCAGTTCGGTCGATCTGGAGAACATCGCGTTGGGGCACGCGGCGCTGGCTGATGCCGCGGTGATCGGTGCGCGGCACGAGAAATGGGACGAACGTCCAGTGCTGATCGCCGTGCCCGCCGAGGGGCAGAGCCCGAGCGAGGCGGATGTGCTGGCGATCTTTGACGGGCAGGTGGCCAAGTGGCAGGTGCCGGACAAGGTGATCTTTGTCGATGCGCTGCCGCGCAATGCCACCGGCAAGGTTCTGAAACGCGATCTGCGTGAGGCGCATGGCGAGGTGCTGGTGGGCGCGGGGTAGTACCTGCGGCTGCTGTGTTGGGACCACCGCTGCGGTCCATCTTCTCTGTTTTAAAAAATCCCGGGGGGCGCCGGAGGCGCGGGGGCTGGCCCCCTCTGCCGGTGGCCCTTGGCCGGCATGCCGATACAGAGGCGCAGCGGTCAGGTCAGGGGCAGGAACAGCCGCACGGTGGTGCCTGAACCGGGGGTGCTGTCGATGGTGATGTCTCCGCCCGCCTTGACCGCAAAACCGCTGACCATGGGCAGGCCCAGCCCGCTGCCTGCGCCCTTGGGTTTGGTCGACACGAACGGGTCGCGCACGCGGTCGATCAGGTCGGGGGGGATGCCGGTGCCGGTGTCGCGCACCTCGAAGGCGATGTGGCCTGCGGCGCTGGCCTTGACCGTGTCAGGGGCGGCGGCGGTGCTGTTGACGCGCAGGGTCAGATCACCGCCCGATGGCATGGCGTCGCGGGCGTTGATCACCAGGTTCAGGAGCGCTGATTGCAGGGTGGTTTCGTTGACCATGAGGGTCTGGCCCGGCGCGGGGTATTGCACATCGAGGTGGATGTTGGCGGGCAGCACGCGGGCGGCCATGTCGGCGACCGCGCGCAGCACATCGGCGGGGTCAAGCAGGGTTTCGTGACTGGCCGCGGCGCGCCCGTAGGAGGTGAGCGCCTGCACCAGTTCGGCGCCACGACGGGTGGCGGTGAGCGCTTCGTTCACGAAATCGGCGCGGTCGGGGGTGTCCGGGTAGTCGCGCAACAGTTCAAGATTGCCCTGTACCACGTTGAGAATATTGTTGAAATCATGGGATATGCCGCTGGTCATCTGGCCGATGCCTTCGATCTTTTGCGCCTGTTCGAACTGGGCGCGGATCGTCTTGAGCTCGGTCTGGGCGCGGTCTGCTTCGACCAGGCAGAGCCAGAAGTAGATGGTCAGGCACAGGCACAGCACCAACCCGATCCAGAAATCGGGCCCGCCGAGGGGCGGCACATAAAACCCCGCGGCAATTGCGTAGAACGCAGCACAGATCGGCAACATGTAGGCCACTCCGATGGCGAGGTTGCGGGCGCGCAGAAGAAAGATGTTGAGCGCGGCGCCACACAGCAAAAGGCCGGTGGCGAACATCGCGGCATCGGTGCCGATCTGCCAGACAAGGATCGGCAACACGGCGAACACGCCCGCAAGCGTGAACCCGGCAATCCAGGTGACCCAGAGCGCGCGCTGCGGCGGCATGCGGGCGCTGCGCATGACCAGGTGTTTTTCCAAAATCGCCATGGCGATGTAGCACACCACCCAAAGCGGCAGGAACGGCAGCCGCAGGAACAGCCAGGCCACCAGGCAGCAGATGCTGATGAGGGCGAAACGGACCAATAACTCGCGGCTCAACATGCGTTCTGTTGAGCGAACGTCGTCGAAAATTTCTTTGATACGCATGCAGATAATCAGGGCATGAGGCGCTGTCACAGGAAATGCGGGTGCGGTCACCGGATTTGCCTGGACCGTTGATTAACCATAACCGAGCGTTGTGCGAAGGCCAAGAAGTCGCGGCTAAGTTTCTGAAATTACACGCTTTTGGCGATTTCTCGCGGCTCGCGTGCGTATGGTAAACATGCGCTACAGTACGTCGGCGCTGTTATGCTGAATTATGCGGCAGGGTCGCATAATTTAGGCGCAGGTTCAGCGGGGCTGGACCGCAACATGTCATGTCGAAGGAAGGCGTGGAGCGGGTAACGGGAATCGAACCCGTAACTTAAGCTTGGGAAGCTCGCGTGATACCTTTTCACCATACCCGCGCTCGGCCCCGTGGGTAGGCAAACGCCCCATCGCCGTCAAGAGGGTTTGCGGGCGCTGTAGATGTGGATGCGTGCGGGCACGCGGACGCCGTCAGTGGTGTCGTATTTCGCCATGCGGCCTGCCACGGCACCCGCCACCGCGATGCGCGCCGCGTCGTCGCCGTTGTGATAGCTCAGCGCGCTGTCGGCGGGGCCGATCTGGCAGCAGAGACGGGCCACCTCGGGCACCGATCCGCGCGGGGTGAGCAGGATGTCATGGGTGCTGACGGTTGGGTCTGAGATACCAGCAGCGGTCAGTTGCGGCAGGATGCGATCCGGGTTTTCAAAGGCAAAGGGGCCGGGCAGGGTGCGGTCAACCTTGGGGCTGGGGCCCAGCACCTGGCGTGCGGCATGCGCAGGGTCCATGAACCACGGATTGTCGGCCACCGGCCCCCACGCGGCCAGCGCCATGCGGCCACCCGGGGCCAGAGCGGACCAGAGGTTGGCAAAGGCGGCGGTGGTGTCCTCGAAGAACATCACGCCGAAGCGCGAGAACAGCACATCAAAGCTGTGTGGGGGCAGGGCGTGGGTTTGCGCGTCGGCGCACAGGAGCGACACCTGCGGCAGGGACGCGGTGCGGTCTGTCGCCAGCGCCAGCATCGTTTCAGAGATGTCGAGGCCGGAGACGTGACCCGAGGTGCCGACGGCGGCGGCGACCACTTCGGTGCTGTGCCCGGTGCCGCAGCCGATGTCGAGCACCCGTTCACCGGGCTGCAGTGCGGCGGCTTCCATGGTCAGGTCCAGCACGGGCGTCAGCAGCGCGTCCATTTCGGCCTGGTGCGACACCCATGTGGGCCCTGCCGATCGGGTCCAGAATTCCTGTTGATCGAGATTGGTCATGGCGTGAACCCCCATGGCAATAGGGTGCCGCAGAGTGTCGTGCCGTGCAAGCGGGATGGTCGGCCTCATCGCGGGCGGTGCCCGCGCGTCGGCCTCAGGCGCGGCGGCGGCGGCGGCGGGTGCCGCCATCGCCGCCGGTGTTGAAGCTGACCTGGGGCAGGGTGACCACGCTGTTGAGTGTCGGGAACGGATCGACCGCGTTGGGCATCGCGGAGGCGTTCACGAAATGCTCCTGGAACCGCGGTTCGATAGCGGTCTCAACCTTGTGGATGCGGCGCACGGTGTCCTCGATCTCGGCCCGGGCGTCGCGGTTCAGGAGGGCGATGCGCGCACCGGTGCCCGCGGCGTTGCCAGCGGATGTGACCTTGTCAAAGGGTGCATCGGGGATCATGCCCAGCACCATCGCGTGTTTGGGCGAGATATGCGCGCCGAACGCACCGGCCAGCACCACGCGGTCGACGGCGTCGACACCGAACTTGTCCATCAGCAACCGTGCGCCGGAATAAAGTGCGGCCTTGGCCATCTGGATGGCGCGCACATCGGCATTGGTCACGGTGATCAGCGGACCGCCCTCGGCGCGGCCATCGTGCAGCAGGTAGGCGTGCGTGCGCCCGTCGGGGATGCAGCGTGCGCTGCCGGTCTGGTCGGCGGACCCGATCAGGCCCGAGGCGTCGAGCACGCCGGCAAGGCGCATTTCGGCCAGCGCCTCGATGATGCCCGACCCGCAGATGCCGGTGATGCCGGTGGCGGCAGACGCCTCGGCAAAGCCGTCCTCATCCGACCACAGGTCGACGCCGATGATGCGAAAGCGCGGCTCCTTCGTGACGGGGTCAATCTCGACCCGTTCGATGGCGCCGGGGGCGGCGCGTTGGCCCGCGCTGATCTGCGCGCCCTCAAAGGCGGGACCGGTGGGTGAAGAGCAAGCCAGCACCTTGTCGCGGTTGCCCAGCAGGATCTCGGCATTGGTGCCCACGTCCACGACCAGCACCAGATCATCGGATTTGTCGGGCGCCTCGGACAGCGCCACGGCAGCGGCGTCAGCGCCCACGTGGCCCGCGATGCAGGGCAAAAGGTACGCGTGGGCGAGCGGGTGGATGTCGAGATCGAGCGCGCGCGCTTCAAGCCGGATCGCGTCGGAGGTGGCCAGCGCAAAAGGGGCCTGACCTAGTTCAAACGGGTCGATGCCCAGAAGCAGGTGGTGCATCACCGGGTTGCACACCAGCACGGCGTCGACGATCAGTGCGGGGTCGACAGAGGCCTCGGCGGCGATCTGGGTGACCAGCGCGTTCAGGCCCTGGCGCACGGCATGGGTCATCTCGAGCGCGCCGCCGTCGTTCATCATGCCGTAGGACACGCGGCTCATCAGGTCTTCGCCAAAGCGGATCTGGGGGTTCATCAGGCCCGAAGACGCGACGACCGCGCCGGTGGCGAGGTTGCACAGGTGGCCCGCGATGGTGGTGGAACCGAGATCGACCGCGAGGCCGTAGACCGCACCGTCATAGTAGCCGGGCCAGATCTGCAGGATGCGGGGGGGCGTATCCGCGTCGCCCAGATGCACGGCGCAGGTCACTTTCCAGTCGCCCTTGCGCAGGGTGGGCTGCAGCGATTGCAGTATGTGCAGATCGGCGCGCACTTCGGGCAGGTCCCAGTCCTGCTGAAGCGCCGCGACCAACCGTTCCAGATCACCTGACGGGTCGTGCATGTCGGGCTGCGCGACCTCGACATAAAAGAGCTTTACGGACGGGTTTAGTGTGATGTCGCGCGCCTCGGCCCGTTTGCGGACCACCTGCTTGTGCACCTGACTGGAGGCGGGGACGTCGATGACCACGTCGCCCTGGATCGTCGCCTGACAGCCCAGCCGCCGCCCCGGGGTCAGCCCGCGCTTTTCATCATAGCGCGCCTCGACCGCGTTCCAGTCGGACAGGGCGGTGTCGGCTACGGTGACGCCGTGCTTGGGAAAATCTCCAAAGCTGGGGGTGACCTGACATTTGGAACAGATGCCGCGCCCGCCGCACACGCTGTCCAGATCGACGCCAAGCTGCCGCGCCGCCGTCAGCACAGGTGTGCCCACGGGGAAATGCCCGCGTTTGCCAGACGGTGTAAAGATCACAAGAGGGTCGGTGGTCATGTGCTGTTCCGTGCCTGTCTGCCGCTCAACATAGACAGATGCGAGGAAAGGAAAAGCGATCCCGCGACCTGTGACATCGCGTGCGCGTCAAAGCGGGGTTGGGCGCGGGCGGAGATCGGCCCTCCGGGGGGAGTTTTTCGGGCAAGATGAAGCAGGTGGGGTGTCTTCATCTTGCCAAGTAAACTCTCCCCGAAGGGCCGTTATCCACTGGCGCGCGCTTGAAAAATAAAGCCCAGCAAGTTCATCAGCACCTGCGCGGCCAGGATCGCGGTGCTGCCGGTGGGGTCGTAGTCGGGAGCGACCTCGACCAGGTCGATGCCGACGATGTCGTGGCGATTGGCCGCGGCCTGCAGCATCTCGAGCACGTCGTAGTAGAGAAAGCCGCCATGGCTGGGCGTACCGGTGCCGGGCGCGATGGAGGGGCAGAAGGCGTCGATGTCGATGGTGATATAGAGTCGTGCACCTGCGGGGATGCGATCAATCACGCCGTGGGGCCCCAGCGCGCGGGCCTGGCGCACCGACAGGATGTCGGCGCCCATGCGTCTTGCATCCTCGTAGCCCTCCTTGGCTGTCGAACTGACATTGCGGATGCCGACCTGGGTCAGGCCGGTGACGAAGGGCTGTTCGGCCGCGCGGCGCATCGGGTTGCCGTGACCGTGGCGCACGCCGTGGCGTTCATCGACGAAATCGAGGTGCGCATCGATTTGCAGGATGTGGATGTCGCCCTGGCCATCAAAGGCGCGGATGCAGGGGATGTTGACCGAATGATCGCCGCCGATGGTCACGGGCAGGGCGCCTGCGGTGAGTGCCGCGCGCACGCCTGTCTCGATATTCGCGTGGGAGCCTTCCGTATCCGTGTGGATGATGTCGGCGTCGCCCATATCAACAATGCGCACATCGGCGGGCAGGTAGGTGGCGTCATCCTCGTGATCATAGGCGCCGGCGTGGCCAAAGCTGAAGAGCGTCGAGGCCTCGCGCACTGCCCGTGGGCCGAAGCGCGCGCCAGAGCGCCATTGCGTGCCTGCATCGAACGGCGCGCCGAGGATGGCGACATCGGCCTGAAGCGTGCTCCAATCCTCGACATAGGCACGTTTGCCGAAGGTGGAGATGCCCACGAATGGCAGGTTGAGGCGGCCGGTGTCGTACGTGTTTTGGGTCATGGGCGCGACGTTGCGCAAAAGCGTGTTGGCGGGCAAGGGGAATTGGTGGTGGTGCGGGGCATTGTGCGCTGGACCTCAACCTCACGTGAGCAACTACGATTCCTCTGGGGCGCGTTGCAGGCGTGTTTTGCGTTGGGCGACGGAGGAGCAGGCCATGACATTTACCAAGCCGGGGATCATCCTGTTTACGGAACACTATGCGGACTGCGTGGCGTTCTAAGGATCAGTCCTGGGGCTGGCCCGGCTGCACCACATTGATCGCGATGGCGAGCGGCTGACGACCTTTGCCTTGGGCAACACTTATTAAAATGGTCGAAACCGACGGCGTCGCCAGCACGGGCCGCAAGACGGTTGCGCAGAACCCGACGAAGCTGCGGTTCAATGTGCCGGATGTTGTTGCGGCGGCGGATGCGCTGCGGCGCAAGGGTGTGGATGTCAGGGTCGCGAAACACAGCTGGGGCATAACAGCGGGATTTGCCGACCCGGATGGGAACCTGTGGGCGCTGCGATCTGACGATGGGTTTGGGCAGTGAAGACGCGGGCGCGGCGTTTGGGGCCTTTCCATTCCGGCCGCCTCATGAAATAGGGAAGCGTCAAACGAACCCTCCCAAGGAGACACCGATGGAGATTCGCGAGGCGCTTACCTTTGATGATGTGCTTTTGGTGCCGGCGGCCTCGAACGTGCTGCCGACCACGGCGGACACGCGGACGCGGGTCACGCGGCGGATTGCGCTGAACATCCCGCTGCTCAGCTCTGCCATGGACACGGTGACCGAGGGCCGGATGGCCATCGCCATGGCGCAGGCGGGCGGCATGGGGGTCATTCACCGCAACCTGACCGTGGAACAGCAGGCGCAAGAGGTGCGGCGGGTCAAGCGGTTCGAAAGTGGGATTGTCTACAACCCCATCACGCTGCGACCCGATCAGACGCTGGCCGATGCCCGCGCGCTGACCGAACGCTATGGGTTTTCCGGGTTTCCGGTGGTGGATGCCGACCGGCGGGTGCTTGGCATCGTGACCAACCGCGACATGCGCTTTGCCCAGGCTGACGAGACACCTGTGCGTGTGATGATGACCTCGGAAAACCTCGCCATTCTGCGCGAGCCGGCGGACCGGGACGAGGCGATTAACCTGATGCGCGCGCGGCGGATCGAAAAGCTGCTGGTGACCGACAAAGATGGCAAGCTGACCGGGTTGCTGACGCTGAAGGACAGCGAGCAGTCGGTGCTGAACCCCACCGCCTGCAAGGATGAGTTGGGCCGGTTGCGGGTTGCCGCGGCATCGACCGTGGGGGATGCCGGGTTCGAGCGGTCCGAGGCGCTGGTCGATGCGGGCGTCGACATGGTGGTGATCGACACCGCGCATGGCCATTCCGAAGGCGTGGCGGCCGCCGTCAAACGCGCCAAGGCGCTGTCGAACGAGGTGCAGATCGTAGCGGGCAACGTGGCCACCGGCGAGGCCGTGCGCGCGTTGATCGATGCGGGCGCGGATGCGGTCAAGGTCGGGATCGGCCCGGGGTCGATCTGTACCACGCGCATGGTGGCGGGCGTGGGCGTGCCCCAGTTGACCGCCATCATGGATTGCGCCGCCGCCGCGGGCGATGTGCCGGTGATTGCCGACGGCGGCATCAAGTTTTCGGGCGATTTTGCCAAGGCCATCGCCGCGGGCGCATCCTGCGCCATGGTGGGCAGCATGATCGCGGGCACGGACGAGAGCCCGGGCGAGGTGATCCTGTACCAGGGCCGCAGCTTCAAGAGCTATCGCGGCATGGGCAGCCTTGGTGCGATGGCGCGCGGATCGGCGGACCGCTATTTCCAGAAGGACGCCGCCAGTGACAAGCTGGTGCCTGAAGGCATCGAGGGGCAGGTGCCCTACAAGGGGTCGGCAGGCGCGGTGATCCACCAGCTTGTGGGCGGGCTGCGGGCGGCCATGGGCTATACCGGCTGTGCCACGGTCGACGAGATGCGCCAGAACTGCAATTTCGTGAAGATCACTGGCGCGGGGCTGAAGGAAAGCCATGTGCACGACGTGCAGATCACGCGCGAGGCGCCGAATTACCGCGGGCTGTAAATGACACCCGGCGCGCGGGTGGCCGCGGCGATCGAGATCCTTGACCAGATCGACGACGGTATGCCTGCCGAACAGGCGCTGACGAGGTGGGCGCGGGCCAGCCGGTTTGCAGGCTCGGGCGACCGCGCGGCGGTGCGGGATCATGTTTTTGACGTGCTGCGGCACTGGCGGTCGGATGCGGCGCGCGGCGGTGGACAGACCGGCCGGGCGCGCATGATCGGGCGGTGCCGGGCCATGGGCGTTGATCCGACAGAGCTGTTTGACGGTCAGGGACACGCACCTGCGTCCTTGAGCGACGCAGAGCGGTCGGCGGACCGCGACCCTGCGCCGGGGGGGGGTGAGGCCTGTGATTTGCCTGACTGGTTGGTGCCTGTGTTCGAGGCTTCTCTTGGCGTTGCATGGCAGGACACGGCGCAGGCGCTGCAAGGCCGCGCGCCGGTGACGCTGCGGGTCAATCTGGCGCGCGGGGATGCTGCGGCGGCGCGCGCCGCACTTGCCGCCGATGGGGTTGAGACACGGGAGAATGCGCGCGCGGCGACCGCGCTGACGGTGACCAAGGGCGCGCGCAAGGTGCGCCAATCCGCGGCACTGCGCGACGGTTTGATCGAATTGCAGGATGCGGCCAGCCAGGCGGCCGTGATGGCGATCGCGGGGTCTGGTCGCCTGCTGGACTATTGCGCTGGCGGCGGTGGCAAGGCGCTGGCTCTGGCCGCGCGCGGCTGGGAGGTGACGGCCCACGACGCGGACCCGGCGCGCATGCGGGATCTGCCGAACCGGGCGTTGCGCGGGGGGCACCAGATCGCGCTTTGCGAGGCGCCGAAAGGCAGCTTTGATGCCGTTTTATGTGACGCGCCCTGTTCCGGCAGCGGCACGTGGCGCCGCACGCCCGAAGCGAAATGGCGGCTGACGCCCGAACAGTTGGCGGCGCTCTGTGCGCTGCAGCTTGAGATATTGGCCGACGCGCAGGCCCGCGTCGCACCGGGTGGTGTTCTGTATTACGCCACC
>JBCBCR010000027.1:0-24714 GCA_038530495.1 Pseudomonadota bacterium
CAAGGCGATCAATTTTCGCGTGATCTACGGGATCTCGGCCTTTGGGTTGGCGAACAACCTGCGCATCCCGCGTGATGAGGCAAAGGGCTTCATCGACCGCTATTTCGAGCGGTTCCCGGGCATTCGGACCTATATGGATGACACAAAATCCTTCGCGAAATCAAATGGTTACGTGCAAACCCTGTTTGGCCGCAAGATCCACACGCCCGAGATTGCATCCAAAGGGCCAAGGGCCGGATTTGCCGCGCGGGCGGCGATCAATGCGCCGATCCAGGGCACCGCTGCGGACGTGATCCGGCGGGCCATGGTGCGGATGCCGGAGGCGATCCGCGACCTGCCTGCGGCGATGCTTTTGCAGGTGCATGACGAGTTGCTGTTCGAGGTTGAGGACGGGGCTGTGGATGATCTGATCGGGGTCGCCAAGGACGTGATGGAGAACGCCGCGGATCCGGTGGTGAAGCTGGATGTGAAGCTGACGGTGGATGCCGGGCGGGGGCAGAACTGGGCCGAGGCGCATTGAGGCGTTAACGCACCGTGCGGTGCCCTTTGCGCGCCGTTTTGATGAAAATGGGCGGTGTTTTGTACAAAACAGGGGGGCCTCATCGGGCCCTTTTCGGGCCTCTTCGGGGGTTTTGATGAAAATGGCGGTCGTTTTGTACAAAACGCACCCCGTGGGGCGATTCATCAGTCGTTAAGGAATGCCGCGCGTTAACGTTTGGCGGGCGGCGTTTACTCTGCCTTAGGACTTTAGCGCGTCCATCCAGCCCAAGCCGTCTTCGGTCACGTCGCCCGGCGTGTATTCGGCGCTTATCCAGCCGTCATAGCCGGAGGCTGTCATTTCGGCGAAGAGACCCGCGAAATCCACGTCCCCGGTGCCCGGTGCCGTACGCCCCGGGGCGTCGCCCAGCTGGATGTGGCGGATGAGAGGCCGGACGGCCTTGAAGACGCCCACCGCGTCGCCGGTGATCATCTGGGCGTGGAAGCTGTCATATTGCAGGCCGAGATTGGGCGCATCGACCGCCGTGATGATCTCGGCGGCCAGATCGTAGTCGTTGAGGAAGTAGCCCGGCATCGAGGTCGGGTTCAGCGGTTCGATCGTCAGCGTGAGCCCGTCGGGCAGGCCCGCGCAGGCACGTTTGAGGTTGTCGATCATCATGGTGCGGGCGTCGGGGCCGGTGGCCTCACCACTCATCACGTGGATCATGGGCGCGCCCAGCGCCTGCGCGTAGCGGACCGACCGGCGGATGTCATAGTCGAACCGCCCGGCGCCACCCGGGACAGCGGCAAAGCCGCGGTCGCCGCCGGTGTAGTTCGGGCCTGGTGCGTTGAGCAGCAGGAACTGCAGGTCGTGCCGGGTGAGGGCCGCCTGAATTTCGGGAACCGGCACGTCGTAGGGCTGCAGCACCTCGACCGCGGTGAACCCCGCCGTGGCGGCGGCATCGAAACGGTCGAAGAAGGGAAGTTCGGCCCAGAGGTGGGTCAGGTTGGCGGCGAGTTTGAACATGGGCGCAGGTTTTAGCGGGCGATTGCGGGGCGGGCCATGGGGAAAGTGTGCGGGGGCGGTCGATTGCCGATTGCAGGCGGTCGGCGTGGGTGGAGGGCGCGAGGGGCGCTGCCCCTCACACTCCCTGAGGTATTTTTGGCCAGAAGAAAATGATGGGGTGGCGTCGGTGGTCGGGGGTGGTGCGTGCGGCTAGCGTTTTTGGGTCGCGGGGTGCTGTGGCGCTCGCTGTTTGCGGCGCCGCGTTTGCGGGGACGGACACTGCTGCGGCGCGGCTCAGAAGTCGAGGTCGGCGGAGGGGATGATCGGGAAGAAGTCGCCGCCGGACCACACGCCGAACCAGTCATCGTGGTGGGTGCCGAGGTCGACGAGGCGGTAGAAGCTCTTGCGGTCGATCAGCGCCTCGAGATCGGCGCGGATCAGGATGTAGGGCGACGGCTCGCCCGTGTCGGGGTCGCGGGCGACGCGGATCGGGTGGTCGGGGCCTGCGGTGGCGGTGTCGTCCACGTGAGTGGTGAAGGTGAGGCTTTGTGCCTGTCCTTCGCCCGATGCCTCGAAGTCGATGGCGACGAAGGGTGCGTCGTCGACGGTGATTCCGACCTTTTCGACGGGCGTGACGAGGAAATACTTGCCGTTTTCGCGTTTCAGGATCGAGGAGAACAGTTTCACCAGACCCGGGCGGCCGATGGGCGTGCCTTCGTAGAACCATGTGCCGTCGCGGGCGATGCGCATGTCGAGATCGCCGCAGAACGGGGGATTCCACAGGTGCACGGGCGGCAGACCGCGTGTTTTTGTGGCAGTGATCGAGGCCATCAGGCTTTCTGCGTTGGGTGTCACGGTTTTTTGTGCGCTCATCTCTTTTGCCATTCCCCTGTCGCGCCATAGGTTATTAGGTGATCTATATACGTTTCAGAAAAGAGAAGTCATGGCCGACCCCGAGGATCTTGTCACCGATATCGAAGCCCTGGGCGCCAAGCTGGCCGAGGCCAAGACATCCATCACCAACCGGTTCATCGGGCAGGAGCGCGTGGTCGAGCTGACCCTGACGGCGATGCTGTGCGGCGGGCATGGCCTGCTGATCGGTCTGCCGGGTCTGGGCAAGACGCGGCTGGTGGAGACGCTGTCGACGGTCATGGGGCTGCATGGCAACCGGATCCAGTTCACGCCGGATCTGATGCCGGCGGATATTCTGGGGTCCGAGGTTTTGGACACCGCTGAGGATGGCAGCCGGTCGTTCCGGTTTTTGCAGGGGCCGATTTTCTGTCAGCTGCTCATGGCGGACGAGATCAACCGCGCCAGCCCGCGGACGCAGTCGGCGTTGCTGCAGGCGATGCAGGAAAAGACGGTGACCGTGGCCGGGCAGGACCGCCCGTTGGGCGTGCCGTTTCACGTGCTGGCGACGCAGAACCCGATTGAACAAGAGGGGACCTATCCGCTGCCCGAGGCGCAGCTGGACCGGTTCCTTGTGCAGATTGACGTGGAATATCCCGACCGCGCGACCGAGCGGGACATCTTGCTGGCCACCACCGGCACGGAGGATGCGCAATCGGTGCAGGTGTTCGAGGCGCAGGAGCTTTTGGATGCGCAGGTGCTGCTGCGGCGGATGCCAGTGGGCGAGAGTGTGGTCGAGATGATCCTCGACCTCGTTCGCGCGTTCCGGCCCGGAGAGGCGGAGGCATCCGACAAGGTGCGCGACACGGTGGCCTGGGGCCCCGGTCCGCGGGCCGCACAGGCGCTGATGCTGGCGGTGCGGGCGCGGGCGCTGCTGACGGGCCGGTTGGTGCCGTCGGCCGAGGATGTGATCGACATGGCGCGCCCGGTGCTGAGCCACCGGATGGCGCTGAACTTTGCCGCGCGGGCGCGCGGTGACAGCCTGACCGACCTGATCATGGAAACCGCCGAGGGCCTGAGCCGCAAGGACGTGGCCGCGTGACATCCCCCGCCGCCCTGCGACACCGCGCCGAGGAACAGGCCGCGGCGCTGCCACCGCTGCTGGCGCGGGCAGAGCATCTGGCGGGTGCGGTTCTGTTGGGCGATCACGGGCGGCGGCGCGCGGGGCTGGGCGATGATTTCTGGCAGTACCGCCCGGCGCAGCTGGGCGACAGCCGCCGCATGATCGACCACCGCCGTAGTGCGATGGGCGACGTGCAGTTCGTGCGCGAGCGCGAGTGGCAGATTGCGCAGTCGGTGATGCTGTGGGTGGATCAGGGGGCGGCGATGCGCTTTGCCTCGGCCCCGGCCTTGCCGACCAAGATTGAAAGGGCGCGCGTATTGGCACTGGCCACCGCGATCCTGCTGGTGCGCGGGGGCGAGCGTGTGGGCCTGACCGGCACCACCCTGCCGCCACGGCGCGGCAATGCGCAGATCCTGCGGCTGGCCGAGATGTTTTCCGAGGATGCCGAGGAAGACTATGCCCCGCCCGAGCATCGGGCGATGATCCCGCATGCGCGGGCGGTGTTCGTGTCGGATTTCATGGGTGACATTGCCGATGTGAAGCTGGCGCTGACCAAGGCCGCGGATCGCGGCGTGCGCGGCGTCCTGCTGCACGTGCTGGACCCTGCGGAGGAAGCGTTTCCGTTCCGGGGGCGCACCATCTTTGAAAGCGTGGGCGGCACGCTGGAGCACGAGACGCTGAAGGCGTCGGAGTTGAAGGACCGATATTTGGCGCGGTTGGCGGCGCGCAAGGATGAGTTGCGTTCCTTATGTTCCGTGGCGGGTTGGCAGTACGGCCTGCACCATACGGATGCGTCGGCACAAGCGGGCCTCTTGTGGCTGTGGCGCGCGCTGGATGGAGGGACGGCATGACCGTGTTTGGCCCCATCGGGTTTGCAGCACCCTGGCTGCTGGTGGCGCTGGCGGCGTTGCCGATCCTGTGGCTAATCCTGCGCGCAGTGCCCCCCGCACCGATCCGGCAGCGGTTTCCCGGTGTGGCGCTGCTGCTGGGCCTGTCGGATGACGAGACGGTCACGGATCGCACGCCGTGGTGGCTGCTCTTGTTGCGGATGTTGGCGGTGGCGGCGATGATCGTGGGGCTGGCCGGGCCGATCCTGAACCCCGACGACCCGGACGCTGCGGGCGATGGGCCGCTGCTGGTGGTGTTTGACGGGACATGGGCCGGGGCCACACGCTGGCCCGAGAAGATGGAGGCCGCCGAGGCCGAACTGCGCCGCGCGGGTGCGGCGGGGCGCGAGGTGGCGCTGTTGCATCTGGCGGACCCGGAGCAGGCGACGTTTCAGACGGGCAATACCGCCGTGACCCGGCTGGCGGGGCTGACACCGCGCCCGTGGCAGCCGATGACAGCCGAAGGGCTGGAAGAGGTTTTGCCCGAGGGGGATTTTGACACCGTGTGGTTCAGCGACGGGCTGGACTATCCCGCCCGCGGTGACGTGTTGGCCGCCTTGCAGACGCGTGGGGCCGTGCGGGTGACGCAGAGCGGTGATCAAGTGCTGGCCCTCGCTCCCGCCACCTACGAAGACGGCGCGGTGCAGCTGCGCGTGCAGCGCGCGGCACCGGGGCCGGAGGCGACGGTGAACATCCTCGCTCAGGGGCGCGATCCTGCGGGCAATGCCGCTGTGCTCGCCTCGGCCAACGCGGTGTTCAACGAAGGCGCAGTCGAGGCCACCACCGCCCTGTCCCTGCCCTCGGAGTTGCGCGCGCGGATCACGCGATTCGAGGTGCAGAACACCCGATCCGCCGGGGCGGTCACGCTGGTCGACGACAGCCTGCGCCGCCGCGAGATCGCGCTGATTGCCGGCACCGAGCGGCGCGAGGGGCTCGATCTGCTGTCGCCGCTGCACTACCTCGAGCGCGCGCTTGCGCCCAATGCCGACCTGCTGACCGGCGCGCTGAGCGACGTGTTGCCCGCCAATCCGGACGTGATCGTGCTGGCCGATGTGGCGACCCTGTCGCAGGCCGAGGCAGAAGGCATCACCGACTGGGCCGAAAACGGCGGGATGCTCGTCCGCTTTGCCGGGCCGCGGGTCGCGGGCAGCGATATCAGCCGCATCGACGAAGACCCACTGATGCCAGTGCGCCTGCGGTCGGGTGGCCGGTCGGTTGGCGGCGCGATGAGCTGGGGCGAACCCAAGACGCTTGCGCCGTTCCGCGAAAGCTCGCCTTTCTTTGGCCTCGACATTCCCGATGACGTGGTGATCACCGCGCAGGTCATGGCGCAGCCCGATCCCACACTGGCCGCCCGCGTCGTGGCCGAGCTGAGCGACGGCACCCCGCTGGTGACCCGCAAGCCGCTGGATCAGGGGCAGGTGGTGCTGTTCCACGTGACCGCGAATGCCGAATGGTCGACCCTGCCGCTGTCGGGCCTGTTTGTGCAGATGCTGGAACGGTTGGCGATTTCGTCGACCGCGGCGCGCCCGGCGGCCGAGGACCTTGAGGGCACGGTGTGGACGCCGCAGGTGGTGATGGACGGGTTTGGCACGTTGGCGGATGCCGGTGCCCTGCCCGGCGTGGCCGGACCTGATCTGGTCAGCGCGCCTGCCGGTCCCGATCTGCTGCCCGGCGTCTATGCCGCCGAAGACCGCGCGCTGGCGCGCAACGTGCTGACCGCAGGGGGCACGTTGACCCCCGCCACATGGCCCGGCTCCGTCCCCGTCAGCGGGCTGACGGCGCTGCCGCCGCAACCCTTGGGCGGGGTGCTGTTGGCGCTGGCGCTGGCGCTGCTGGTGGCGGATGTGATCGCGTCGCTGGCACTGTCGGGCCGGTTGACGGGTGGCCTGCGCGGCAGCCGCACCGCGGCGGTGCTGCTTGCACTGGCCCTTGCCGGTCCGGCCGATGAGGCCATCGCCGATGAGGCCGCGATTGCCGCCACCGCCGAGATGGTGCTGGCCCACGTGATCACCGGCGACCGCGACGTGGACGAGATCGCCGCCGCGGGCCTGCGCGGCCTGTCGGACACGCTGTTTTTTCGCACCTCGGTCGAACCCGCAGACCCCGTGGCCGTGAACCTCGAAACCGACGAGCTGGCGTTTTACCCGATCCTCTACTGGCCCGTGACCCCGGACCAGCCGCGCCCGTCGCGCGAGGCCTATGCCAAGCTGAACGAATACATGCGCTCGGGCGGGATGATCCTGTTTGACACGCGCGACGGCGATGTCGCGGGCTTTGGCGCTGGCACCCCCAATGGTCGCAAGTTGCAGGATCTGGCCGCGTCGCTGGATGTGCCCGCGCTGGAGCCGCTGCCGCGTGACCACGTGCTGACCCGCACCTTTTACCTGCTGCAGGATTTCCCGGGCCGCCACATCGGCGGCGAGGTCTGGGTCGAAGCCGCCCCCCCCGGGGCCGAGCAGATCGAGGGCATGCCGTTCCGCAACCTCAATGACGGGGTGACGCCGGTGCTGATCGGCGGCAATGACTGGGCCGCAGCCTGGGCGGTGAATGCCAATGGTCAGCCGCTGCTGCCCGTGGGCCGCGGGTTCAATGGCGAACGGCAGCGCGAGCTGGCCTACCGCTTTGGCGTGAACCTGATCATGCACGTGCTGACCGGCAACTACAAAAGCGATCAGGTCCATGTGCCTGCGTTGCTGGATCGGTTGGGCCAATGACCGGGACGGTGGTGTTTGATCCCCTGCTGCCCTGGGCCGTTTTGGCGGTGTTGGCGGTCGTCGTGGCCGCGGGCGTGGCGCTGGCGCTGATCCGCGGCTTGCGCGGCTGGCCGCTGCGCGGTCTCGCGGGCCTCGTCGTGCTTGCAGCACTCACCGGCCCGGCGTTTCAGCAAGAGGACCGCGCCCCGCTCACCGATATCGTGATCCTCGCCGAGGATCAAAGCGCCAGCGCTCGCCTGTCCGACCGCGCGACGCAAACATCCCAGGCCGCCGACGCGCTCGCCGCCACGCTCACCGCCCGCGACGGGGCCGAGTTGCGCCGCATCACCGTGCCGGATGGCGAAGAAGACGCAGGCACGCGTCTGATGAGCGCGCTGTCCGAGGTCCTTGCCGAAGAGCCGCGCGCGCGCATCGCGGGCATCATCGCCATCACCGACGGCCAGATCCACGACGCCGACCTGCCAGTGCCCCTGCCCGCCCCGCTGCACGTGTTGTTGACCGGTCGCGAGACCGACTGGGACCGCCGGTTGATCGTCAAGAACGCCCCCGCCTTTGCCATCATCGACGAAAGCGTGACCCTGACCCTGCGGATCGAGGACACGGGGGCGGCTCCTGCCGGTGCGGACACAGCACCACTGGATATCTCGGTCGACGGCGCCGACCCGCAGCGGTTCAACGTGCGCATCGGTCAGGACGTGGAACTGCCCATCACCCTGCCCCATGGCGGCATGAACGTGATCCAGTTCACCGTGCCCACCGCGGACGGCGAGCTGACCGACCGCAACAACACCGCACTGATCCAGATGAACGGCATCCGCGACCGGCTGCGCGTGCTCTTGGTGTCAGGCGAGCCGCATGCGGGCGGGCGCACCTGGCGTAACCTGTTGAAATCCGACAGTTCGGTGGACCTTGTCCATTTCACCATCCTGCGCCCGCCGGAAAAGCAGGACGGCGTGCCGGTCAGCGAGCTGAGCCTGATCGCCTTTCCCACGCGCGAGCTGTTTCTGGAAAAGGTCGATGATTTCGACCTGATCATCTTTGACCGTTACAAGCGGCGCGGCATCTTGCCCGCGCTCTATATCGACAACATCGCCCGCTACGTGCGCGATGGCGGGGCCGTTCTGGTCGCCGCGGGCCCGGACTTTGCCAGTGCCGACAGCATCTACCGCTCGCCTTTGGGCGAGGTGCTGCCTGCCGAGCCATCCGCGCGCGTGCTCGAAGAAGCCTACCGCCCCGAGGTCACCGATCTGGGCACCCGCCACCCCGTGACCTCGGCCTTGCCCGGTGCGGGCGACTGGGGCCGGTGGCTGCGCCAGATCGACGTGGACCCGGCACCGGGGCGCGGACAGGTGGTGATGGAGGGCGTCGAGGGGCGCCCGTTGCTCATCCTCGACCGGGTCGAGGAAGGGCGCGTGGCGCTGCTGGCGTCGGACCACGCATGGCTTTGGAACCGTGGCTACGAAGGCGGCGGGCCGCAGCTGGAACTGCTGCGCCGCCTTGCCCACTGGATGATGAAAGAGCCCGAACTGGAAGAAGAAACCCTGACCGCCGTGGCCACGGGGCAGGAGATGCGGATCATCCGCCGGACCCTGTCCGAAACCGTCCCGCCGGTCACCGTGACCGCGCCCGACGGCACGCAAACGGACCTGCCGCTGGTCGAGGCTGGCCCGGGCCAGTTCGAAGCGCTCTACGACGGGCCGGAGATCGGCCTCTACCGGCTTGAAAACGGGTTGCAAGAGGCGGTCATCGGCCTTGGCCCCGCCGCCCCCAAGGAGTTCGAGGCCACCATCGCATCGGGTGACGTGATGGAAGAGCGCGTGGCCGCCACCCGCGGCGGAATCCTGCGGCTCGAAGACGGCCTGCCCCGCATCCGCAACGTCCGCGAGGGCCGACCCGCCGCAGGCCGCGGCTGGATCGGCCTGACCCCGCGCGGCGCGTACGAAACGGTGGACGTGCGCCAATCGGCCCTGCTGCCGCCGTGGCTGGTCCTACTGCTGGCCGCAACGCTGATCACCGGCGCATGGCTGCGCGAAGGCCGCCGCTGATCGCACCTGCGGTGCCACGACACGCCAACCACCGCTGGTTCGCGCCACGCCTTACCATCCGACAGCGGAACTGCCGTCCTGGCGCTGCCAACGAAACATGCCTTGAACCGGGCCTTCATCTCGGCACGGCCGCCACAGTCCAAACCAGGCAACGCGCCGCGCTGTAGCGCCGTCCCGTCACGCCGCGAAACGATGCCCACGCCAGCCGACAGCGCCGCGCCCTGAACGCTTGCGCGACCTCCACCCCTTCTCTGTTTCAAAAAAATCCTCCCCGAAGGGCCGATCTGCCACCCGCAGCCCCCCGGGATGCCAGGCACAGATCCTACCGCATCTGCACCGTCACCCGCGCCGACTGCCCCGCCGCGTCAATCACGGCGATGTCCGAAAAGCCCTGCCCCAGCGGCTCAAGCGCGATGTGCCGCGCGCGGTGCTGTACCGCCACGGGCGCGCCGTTGAGCAGGACGGTGAGCGGCAGGTGCCCGCCGCGCACCTTGAGCATCGTCCCCGCGCCAGACAAGACGGCCCCGTCGGGGGGGAACAGCACTTCGGGTCCGCGCGACGGCGCCGCGCCAAAGCGTTGCAGACGGGCGGGAAGCGCGGACCGGTTGACGGTCAGCGTGTCGGGCGGGGGCGGCGGCAGGGGCACATAGCTGTCCCCGAGCCTGCCAAACAGCTCAAAAAGCAGCGGTGCCGCGTGATCGCCACCGAACGCGCCCGGCACGGGTGTGCCGTCGGGCCGGCCCATCCAGACACCCACCACGTGCCGCCCGTCAAAGCCCAGCGCCCAGGCATCGCGGTGGCCATAGGACGTGCCGGTCTTGTAGGCCAACCCGGCGCGCGCGCCGGGGGGCGGGGGGATATCCGACAGGATGTCGCCCACCTGCCATGCCGCGCGGGCGGCCAGCAGGGGGGCGCCGGGGGCGACATCCGGGCCCGTCACATGCAGGGGCCGCGCGCGACCGCCCTGGGCGAGGCCAGCATAGAGCTGCGTTAGCCCTGCCAGATCGGTGCCCACTCCGCCCAGGGCAACAGCAAGCCCCGGCGCGCCCGGCAGATCGGCCCGTGTGCCAAAGCGGCGCAGGGACGCCACCAGCCGGTCGGGACCCAGCGCGTCGGTCAGCGCCACCACCGGCACGTTCAGCGACAGGCGCAGCGCGTCGCGCGCGGCGATGTCACCGCGAAACGCGCCGTCGAAGTTCTGTGGGGCGTAGCGGCCAAACTGCGTTGGCACGTCTGACAGGATCGTTTCAGGATGCGCCAGCCCACGGTCAAAGGCGAGCGCGTAGACCAGCGGCTTGAGCGTCGAGCCGGGCGAGCGCGTGGCGCGGGCCATGTCGACAAAGCCAAGCGTGCCATAGGCATCGGAATAGTGCGGCGCGCCCAGACGGGCACGAATGGCGCCGGTGTGATGGTCGGCGATGATCACGGCAACCGACACACCCTGCCCCAAGGCGGCTGCGTGGGTGCGGGCGAGGTGTGTGACCTGCGTTTGCAGGGCGGGGTCCAACGTGGTGTCAAAGCGGCGTTCCAGTGGATCCTGCCGCCGCAACGCATCAGCGAGATGCGGGGCGAGTTGCGGCAGGGGCCGCATGGCGCGTAGCACGGGGGCTGCGCTGGCCGGATGACCAAGGCGCGCCAACACGCGGTCGCGGGCGGTGCGGGCGGCGTCCGGGTGGCGGTCGGGTCGGCGGGCTTCGGGCGCTTGCGGCAGGGCCACAAGCAGGGCAGCCTCGGGCGGGGTCAGGCGGCGGGGTTCCTTGCCGAACCACATGCGTGCCGCGCTGCGCACCCCTTCGATCCGGCCACCATAGGGCGCGTGTTGCAGGTAAAGCTGCAGGACCGCACGTTTGCTCAGCCGCCGCTCCAGCGCCCAGGCCACGCGCATCTGCCGCCACTTGCCGCGCAGCGTGCCGGTGGGGCCGTTCTCCAAAAGCCGCGCCACCTGCATGGTCAAGGTGGAGCCGCCGGAGATCACCTCACCGTGCCACAGCGCCTGACCGACAGCGCGGCCCATGGCCCGCGGATCGACGCCGTTGTGGCGCCAGAACCGCTTGTCCTCGTAGGCGAGCAGCATGTCGACGAAATCGCGATCCACCTGATCCACCGCCACGGCAAGCCGCAGGCGGCCGTTTTCGACGTCAAACGCGCGCATCAGGGTGCCGTCGGCCCCGCGTATTTCGACCGAGACCTCGGCCAGCACCGGCGGCAGGTCGGTCGCCGCCACCCACGCGTCCCAGCGGTCATGCGCCCAGGCTGCACCGAAGAGCGCTAGGCCTAGCGCGATGAGGGCGTGGTGGACCCTCACTCGGTCACCGTGACGCGGCCCGCGTCGGTGATGGCGCGGTATTCGGGTCGGTACATGTCGTGCACGAGGGCGGCGGGGTGGTGGAAATCGCCCGGACTGACCGCGCGGGCGATATAGGCGAGGCGGAAGCTGTCGTCGCTGCGGTGATCCACGGCGGCGAGGAACCGGTCTGTGCGGAACTCGGCGTGCTGGGCGCTCGCTGGTTTCAGCCAGTCGAGCGCGCGCACATCGCCCGCGCGCAGCAGGTTCGGGTTGTCGATCTCGAGCCCTGCGGGCAGCGGATCGTCCACCATGAGCCGCGCGCCGACCGCCTCAAACGGCGTGACCTCCAGCACGATCACCCGGCGTTCGCCGATGGTCCATGGCCCGTCGGCTGGATTGCCGTCGAGGTCATAGGCGCGCCGGGTCAGTGCGTAGCCGTAGCCCGTCGCCTCGGGCAGCACCTGCGGGGTGCCGTAGGTCGTCAGCGTCACCTCCTGATCGGTGGCAGAGGTGTTTTGCAGCGCGGCACTGGCCTGTCCCGCCGCGTGCGACGTGACCACGGGGCCGGTGACGGCGGCGCCGTTCAGGGTGAAATCGGACGTGGTGCCGGGCTGGGACATTGCGCTTGCGGCCATGACCACCTGCACGGCCTCTTGGGTCGACAGTGTGCGGCCCGGCGTGCTGATCAGCGCCGAGAGCTGTGCGCGGTCGATCCGCGCGCTGCCTGCCACGGTACCGAGGTGCAAGAGGCCCGCGGCATCGCGCAGCGCGGTGCCGTAATCGGCGCGCCAGAGCGGGCCGGAGGGGCGTGTGCCCAATGCGAGGTCCATGGCGTGGGAAAACATCGCGTCGGCGCGGCTTTGCTCGCCGTATTGCGCCAGGGCCGCGCCCAGTTGCGCGCGGGCCAGCGGGGTGGCGAAGGCCGTGGCCTTGGCATCAGCGTAGTATCGCAGATCGCCGATCTGCGCCGCCCCTGCGCGCGACAGGACGAGCAGGGCGTAGGCCAGCGCCTCGCCACCCGTGTCGAAATCCGGGGCGTAGTTGACGCGGTTGCGCAGGTTGTCGAGGGCGAGGGTCATGGCGGTATCCGGTACCGTATGGCCATCGGCCCGCGCCTGGGACAGGAAGTCGGTGACATAAGCATCGAGCCAGAAATCCCCGCTGCCAGCGCCCCAGAGGCCAAAGCTGCCGCTGCTGGACTGGCGGGTCAGGATCTGGCGGATCGCGCTGTCGATCCGTTGGTCGAGATCGGTGAGGCCCACGCCTTGGGCGAGGTCAGCCACGTGCAGCAATGGCAGTGCCGCAGAGGTGATTTGTTCCGTGCACCCATAGGGATAGCGGTCGAGCTGGCGCAAGAGGCCCGGCACGTCGAAGCGGCTGAGCGGGCCTGCGGAGACGGTCGCAGTGGCCCCGGCGCGCAGCCCGGCAAAGACGTTGTCGTCGAGCGTGAGGGTCTGGCCAGCGGCCAGTGTCAAGCGGCGGGTCACGGCCGTGGCCGGGTCGTTGGCGCGGGTGCCGATGGTCAGTGACTTCGTCAGTACGGCGCCGTCTGGCGTGGTCAGGGACGCTGTGATCTGGTGGTCGCCGAGGGCGTCGGCGGTCAGGGGCAGGGAGACGCGGGTCGTACCCTTGTCGGCCAGCGTGATGGTCGCGGGGGCCGCGCCAAGGGTGACGCCGCGGGCGTTGACGGACAGGGGCATCGTACCCGAAGTGCCGGCGGCGTGGACGAATTCCAGTTGCAGGCGGCTCTCGTCCCCCGGCGCCATGAAACGCGGCAGGGCAGCACTGATCACCACGGGATCACGGGCGATGATGTCGGTGCTGGCATTGCCCACGCCATCCGCGCTCCACGCCATAGCCATCAGGCGGATGGTGCCGTTGAAATCCGGGCGCGGGATGGGGATCGTGGCGGTGCCGTTTGCGTCGAGGGTCACGACGCCGGAGAAGGCGGCCATGACCGCTTCGGTCGGCGGTGGACCTTGCCGCGTCATGCCGGTGCCCGCGTCGCCGCCCGAGCGGATGGCGCCGAAGCTGCCGCTTTGCGTGTCGATGAGGCGGCCGTAGAAGTCGCGCAGTTCGACGCCGAGGCGGCGTTGGCCGAAGTAGTGACCGCTGGGGTCCGGGGCGTCGAAGCCGGTGAGGTTGAGGATGCCCAGGTCGACCGCGGCGAGGGTGACGTAGCCCGGGCTTTCGCCGAGGCCGTCTACTGTGACTGTGATTTCGGTGACGCCTTCCTGCCCCGGCACGGTGTCGGGGGCGTCTAGGGTCGCGCGCAGCGCCTTGTCGCCGGGATCAACGGCGGCGTGCGCGATGCCCAGCGCGCGGGAGGGGCCGAAGCTGTCGGGCACCGCGCCACGCAGGACCGATGCGGTGACATAAGCGCCTGTGCCCCAGCTGTCGGTGACGGTGAGGGCGACCGTGTTGTCGCCTGCGGTCACGGGGATGGCGCGGCGTTCGATCACGTCCGAGCCGAGGACGGAGATCAGCGCCGTTCCGTCATAGGGTGCGTCGAGGCGGAGCGTGGCCGTGTCGCCCGGGGCATAGGCTTTGCTGTCGAGAGACAGCGGCAGAAGGTCGGGCGTGTCGGTGCCGTCGGCGGCGCCGTACCAGCCCGCGTTGAAGCCGAAGGAACTGGCAGTGTAGACGCCGTTCGTGCGTTCGACGACGATTTCGTATTGGCCCCAGTCGGTGGCGGTTGCGACGCTGGTGGGGGTCTCTGACAGCGTCGCCTCGCCCGCAGCGATACGGGTGCGTTTGGTGATTGGTTCCCATTCCCAATTTCCATAGAGCTGGTACCACTGGTAGCGGGTTTCGACCCGGTTGATGGTCCAGCGGACGGGCATCGCATCGGTGGCGATCAGGTCAAAGCGGGCCTCGGCGCCTTCGGGCAGGGTGTCGTCAAAGGCGGGTTTGATGCCGATCAGCGCCGATTGCGCGGCGACGGGGCGGGTGATGCTGCGTTCGACCGGGCGGCCCGCGCCGTCGGAGACGCGGGCAGTGACCGTGGCGTCGAGCAGGATGTCGTCCACGTCGATCTCGGGCCAGTCGAGGGTCAGGGAGCCGCTGCCATCCGTATCCGTACGTCCTCCGGAGAGGAAGGACTGCCGCGGGGCAAAGCCAGTGTCGTGTCGGCCAAAGCGGTAGCCGGGGTAGGCCGCGATGCTGTCGCGGCGGGTGAGGCGTAACTCGCCTTCGATCGGGAGGTCCGAACCGGGCGCGCCGAAGAGGTAGTCCGCCTGCACGCGGACTGCCGATGAGGCGTTGGGGGTGAGCGTGTCTTGCGGGATGTCCAGCGTGACGTCGATGCGTTCGGGGACGAAGTCTTCGACCAGCACGGTGTTGGTGGCCAGTGGCGGGGCGTCGAGGTCGCCCAGTAGGTCGATGCGCCACGTGCCGCGCGGGACGTTTGCGCCCAGTGGCAGCGCGATGACGTGACCGCCTGCGCCCGCGCCGGGGCTGAGTTGGCGGCTGTATTCCACGCCGTCGGGGCGGTAGAGGATCGCGGTCAGCGGCAGGGCCGGGACCGCCGCCGCCTGTGGGTCGCGGGCCAGCGCTGTGACATGCACCGTTACGCCGGGACGGTAGGCGCCGCGGTCTGTGGTCAGGAATACGTCGATGGGCGGCGCGGGCGGGCGGCCCTCGACCCCGCGATCCGACAGGTCAAAGGCGGGATCGGTCAGGGGCAGGAACACGAAGTCGTCGCCTGTTGCCACCTGCAGCATCGCGGGGCGTGCCCCGCCGCGGCCCCGGGTGAGGCCCGGGGCGAAGCTGGCAAAACCATCCGCATCCGTCTGGACCGTGCCCAGTACGGCATTGGCGCGCGAAATCAGGGTGACCGCGGCGCCCGCAACGGCGCCCGCATCGGTCAGCGCGCGCACGGCGGCGGTCAGGCCGTCGGTGCCCTGCCACGTGGTCACGCCCAGATCGGACAGGACGAACCATTGCGTTGCCGACGCCTGATCATAGGGGTCGCTGCCCGGCACGCGGGCCGACAGCACGTAGATGCCCGGCCCCTGCCCCGCCAGCGCATCGGTCAGGGGCAGGCGCGTGCGCGCCTCCACGTTCAGGGGGCCGGAGACGGTGCCGGTGCCGCGCCAGACCTCCTGGCCGATGTCGCTGTCGAACTGTTCCTCCTGCCATTGCGACAGGGGGCGGCCAAAGAGGTCGTCGCGCAGGGCGCGGACGATGTTGCGATCGCTGACGCGGGACAGGCGCAGGTCGATCTCGGTCAGGTTCACGGTTTCCACGGGCAAGGCCACGTTCCCGCCACGGCCCAGCACATAGGCCCGGCCCGGAAAGCGCACGGCGGGCGCGCGGTCGCGGACATAGAGCGACAGGGTCACGTCCTTGGCCAGTGCCTCGCCATTGGCGGCGGGCAGCCCCGAGCGGAAGGTGACCTGATAGCGTTGTCCGTGGCGCGCGCCGTCGAGGCAGAGCTGGCGGTCGTCGACCTGCGGCACGAGGGCGGCATCGCTGCGGACGTAGGGGTCATAATCGAGGCCCGCCTGCACAAGGTCTTCGGAGAAGGTGGCGCAGATGCGCGGTGCTTCGCTTTGGTTGTCGACGCTGTGGTCGGTGATGCGAAAGCCGTATTTGCCGATGGCGGTGTCGAGCAACGCGTCGGTGCTGTCGCGGGGCTGGATGCTTTGCGCCAGGCGCAGGGGGGCGATCATGTCGCGGCCGCGGCCATTGCGTTCATAGGCGCGGGCCAGCGCGGTGAGTGCGGTGACCTGACCGCCCGGTGTTTCGGCCCGCAGAAAGCCGTTGAGCGCTGCGGGTAGGGCTTGGGCGCGGGCTGTGCGGCGGTCACGGGCGGGCACGCTGTCGGGCAGGCGCAGGGCATCTTCGGCATAGCGCACCCACAGGTCAGGCGCGTCGGTGAGCGCGATGGCCGTGGCGGTCCAGCGCAGCGCGCCCAGCCCATCCCCCCGGGCCCATGCGGCATCTGCGGCGGCGATTAGATCCTGCGGCGTCTGGCCCGCCACGGGAAAGCGCGCGGGCAGATCGCGGGCCATGGCAAGGGCCGCGTCCCGGTCGCCTGCGCCCAGCCCAAGTGCCGCAGCGCGGGCCGCCGCCCCGGTGCGCAGCGCCTGCGGGATATCCACCCGGTTGGCAGAGATTGCGCCCACGTAAGGTTGCCGGTCGTTCACGGCGGATTTGGGGAAACAAGCGTTCGATCGGGTGTTGAAGGTGAAGGCCACGCATTGCGCATCGGCGCTGCAGGCGCGCTGGCAGGCGGTCAGCGTGGTATCGAAGAGATTGGCCCGGTCCGCACCGAAAAAGTCCACGTCGCGGGTCATCACGTAGCGGTGTTGCGGCAGCACGTCCTGCGCCGTGGCAACACTGGCGAAAAGAACCGCACAGAGCGGGGCGAAAAACGAGAGCAGGCGCATGGGCGCACCTCCGGCAAATGAGCTTGGGTCAATGCCCTAAGCCTGCCACGGCGCGCCGCATGCACGCAACGTTTTGTGCGGGTCTGCCCAGCGGATGTTAAGGCGATGTTCACCAGCCCTGTGGAATATCCCGCACAATGAGACGATGGTGGAACGTGGCATGAGCCTTGCAAGCAAGCTGGCCCAGGAAAGGCGTGGCCGATTGGCGGCTGAGCGGCTGCTTGAACTCAAAGAAGCCGAGCTGAGCGCAGCTAACCGCAAGCTTGGGCGCCATGCCGCGGCGCTTCAGGGGGAGATCGTCTCGACCCGGGCGCAATTCGAAACGGTGCGACACGAGGTCGAGACCGTGCGCACCGAAAACGAGCGCGTGCGATCAGAACTTGGCCAGGCCAACCAGAAGGTCGAAATTGCGGAGCGGCGGCTGTGGCATTCGGTGCAAACCATTTCCGACGGTTTTGCCATTTTCGATTCGAACAACCAGATGCTGGCCGCCAATGAAAGCTATCTGTCGGCCTTTGACGGAATCGAGGAGATCAAGCCGGGGGTGAACTATGTCACCATCCTGCAGGTTCTGACCGATGAGGGGATCGTGGACACCGGCAAGCTGGCGCCTGACGACTGGCGCAAGATGATGCTCGACCGTTGGATGCAACCCGCGCCAGCGCCGATGACAATCCGGCTGTGGAACAACGCCTATATTCGCTTGGTCGATCGGCGCGGGCAGGGCGGTGACGTCGTCTCTCTCGGACTGAATATCACCGAAACGGTGCGCTACGAGAAAGAGCTGAAGGCCGCGCGGGCTGCCGCCGAGACGGCGAATGCGGCGAAATCGGCGTTCCTGGCCAATATGAGCCACGAGATCCGGACCCCGATGAACGGCGTCGTGGGCATGACCGAGCTGCTTGCCGATAGCGGGTTGAACGAGGAACAGCAGCTCTATGTCGACACGATCCGCAATTCGGGCGAAGCGCTGCTGGTCATCATCAACGACGTGCTGGATTATTCCAAGATCGAGGCGCAGAAGCTGGAACTGCACCCCGAGCCGTTTGATCTGGAGCGCAGCATTCACGAGGTGATCATGCTGCTGCAGCCCACAGCGCGGGACAAAGGGCTGACGCTGCTTTCGGATTTCGACCTGTTCCTGCCCACCGGCTATGTCGGCGATCCGGGGCGGATCCGGCAGGTGCTGACCAACCTGATGGGCAATGCAGTGAAATTCACGCAAACCGGCCATGTCATGGTGCGGGTCACCGGGGTGCCCGACCCGGATACCGGCGTTGCCGAGGTGACGCTGACCATCGAGGACACCGGGATCGGCATCCCCGAAGACAAGATCGAGCACATTTTTGGCGAGTTCAATCAGGTCGAAAATGACCGCAACCGGCAGTTTGACGGCACCGGTCTGGGCCTGGCGATATCCGAACGGCTGGTGCGGCTGATGGGCGGCGACATCTGGGTGACCAGCGAAGAAGGCGTAGGATCGTGTTTCGGGTTCCGCGTGCCGCTGGACATTCAGCCGGGGCAGGCACCTGACGTGCCCGCCGTGCCCGAGAGGCTGCGCCGGGTGTTGATCGTCGATGATCTGGCGGCCAACCGGGTGATCCTGCAGCGTCAGCTGGAGCAGCTGGGCCTGGGCGTGGTGGCCTGCAGCAGCGGGGCCGAAGCCCTGGCGCAGACGGCGCCGGTGGACCTGATCATTACCGATCACAACATGCCCGGCATGGACGGGCTGGAGCTGTGCGAGGGGCTGCACGAGGCCGGCAGCCGGGTGCCGGTGATCCTGTTTTCATCCAATTCCACCTTTGCCGCCAACGACCCCGGCGCACGTCATCTGCACGGGATCGCCCAGAAACCCGTCACGCGGGCCGAACTGCTGGCGCAGTTGCAATCGGTTGGCCCGTTGCTGGACCAGCAGGTGCCTGAGGAAACGCAGGTGGCAACGGTCGAACCCGCCCCGGAACCGGAAGCGCCACGGCTGTTGCGGGTGTTGGCGGCAGAGGACAACAGGACCAACCAGTTAGTGTTTTCCAAGATGCTCAAAAACGCGCAAATCGATTTGCAATTTGCGGGCAATGGGCTGGAGGCGGTGGAGCTGTTCCAGAGCTTTGCGCCCGACATCGTGTTCATGGACATTTCGATGCCGAAGATGGACGGCAAGCAGGCCACCGCCGAGATCCGCGCGCTGGAGGCCGAACATGGCGGACACGTGCCGATCGTGGCGATGACGGCGCATGCGTTGCAAGGCGATGACGCTGGCATATTGGCGGCGGGGATTGATGTGTATCTGTCGAAACCGCTGCGCAAGGCGGCGATCCTCGAGCAATTGGAGGCGGTGGCCGGTGACGGGATCACGCCGGTGGCCGCGCAGGCGTGACCGCCGCTTCATCGCCGCGCGGGCGCGCGCTCTTCAGCTTTTCAGGCGGCTGGCGTTTGGCGATGGGTGGGGCGGTCGGGGGCGCGCTGGAGGCTGGGGCGCAGGCGTAACCGGCGCTTCATCGCCGCGCGGGCGCGTGCTCTTCAGCTTTTTGGGCGGCTGGCGTTTGGCGATTGGTGGAGCGGACGGGGCCATGGGGGTGCACGCATGGGCATGACCGCCGCAATGTTGTCGCGGCGATGCGCGTCAGCTTTTGGGATCGGGATAGGGCCGGACAAAGACGGGTTTTTCCGGTGACGAGTGTTCCGGAGAAAAGCGGTAGCCGTCGGTGTCGAAATCGCGGATCGCGTCTGCATCGGTAATGCGGTTTTGGATCACGAAACGCGCCATGGCGCCGCGCGCGCGTTTGGCAAAGAAGCTGACGATCTTGGGGCCAGTGCCCTTGTCCTCCATGAACGCGGGGGTGATCACGTTGAGTTTCAACGCTTTTTCCGGGACAGCACCAAAATATTCCTGGCTGGCGCAGTTGATCAGGGTGTCGCTGTCCGTGCCTTCGGCGGCGGTGTTCAGCGCCTTGGCGATGTCTGTGCGCCAGTAATCATAGAGCGACTGACCGCGGCGGGTTTTCAGGCGGCTGCCCATTTCCAGCCGGTAGGGCTGGATCGCGTCGAGCGGGCGCAAGAGGCCGTAGAGGCCCGACAGGATGCGCAGGTGGTCCTGGGCATAGGTCACGGCGTCCTGATCCAGCGTTTCGGCGTCGAGGCCCTGGTAGGTGTCACCGGCAAAGGCGTACATGGCGGGGCGCGTTGTGTCCGCTTCGGGCGCATCGGCGAAGGCCTGGAACCGGTCGCGGTTCAGGCGGGCGAGGTCATCGCTGAGGTCCATCAGGGACTTCAGCTTGCCCAGCGTGAGGTTGCGCGCGGTTTTGGCCAGCCGGATCGCGTCATCCTGCATCGCGGGGGCGGTTGTCGCCACGTCCCGTTCCGTCCAATCCAGCCGTTTGGCCGGGGAGATTACCACCAGCATGTCTCTTGCCCTCCTGCGCTCGTCCGGGTGATCTAGCCCGCTTGGCGCAGCACGTCCAGAAAGGCGGGGCCAAAGCGTTCCGCCTTGCGATCACCGAGCAGTTTTTCCAGCGCATCGGCGCTGGGGGCGTGCAGTTGCGCGACCTTGGCCAGTTGCGCGGCAGAGCAGCTGAGCGGTTTTTCGGTGCCATCGCTGCCGCGCGCCAGATCGGCCTGCACGGCGAGGAGCTGATCATAGATCGTGCCCGCCTCTTGCCCGGCGAGGCGGGCGCGTTTTGGGTGCATCTCTTCGACCGCGCCGGTGATCACCTCGAGGAACAGGCGCCCGTAGGTTTGCAGTTTCTTGGCGCCGATGCCGCTGATCTGGGCCATCTGGTCGAGGGTCTGCGGCTTGGTTTCTGCCATTTCGATCAGGGTACGGTCGGGGAAGACGACGTAAGCCGGCACGCGGGCGGCTTCGGCCAGCGCGCGGCGCTTGGCCTTGAGCGCAGAGAGCAGCGGCGCGTCCTCTTCGGCGACCATTGCCTTGACCGCGGGGCGGCGGGTGGCGGATTTGATCGTGTCGCGGCGCAGGTTGATCGTCGCCTCACCCTTCAAGAGCGGGAGGGCGTGGTCGGTCATGCGCAGGCCGCCGTGGCGGTCGGGGTCGGGGCGCAGGAGGTCGTGGCCCATCATCTGGCGAAAGATTGCCTGCCATTGCGGGCGCGCGTATTCGCGGCCCACGCCAAAGGTGGGCAGGCTGTCGTGGCTGCGTTGACGGACCTTTTCGGTGTCGTTGCCCAGCAGGATGTCGATCAGGTGGCCGGTGCCGAACCATTCGCCGGTGCGCAGGGCGGCGGACAGTGCCTTGCGCACGGCGGTGGTGGCGTCGAAGACGTCGGGCGGGTTGTCACAGAGATCGCATTTGCCGCAGGACACTTGGGTTTCGCCGAAATAGCCCAAGAGCGTCTTGCGGCGACATTCGAGCGCTTCGGCGAGGCCCAGGAGCGCGTTCAGGCGCGCGTGATCTGCGGCGCGGCGTTCGGGCGGGGCGAGCCCCTCATCAATCTGGGAGCGGCGCAGTTTGATGTCGTCGGGGCCGTAGAGCGTGAGCGTTTCGGCGGGGCCGCCGTCGCGGCCCGCGCGGCCGATTTCCTGGTAGTAGGCTTCGATGCTTTTGGGCAGGTCGGCATGTGCGACCCAGCGGATGTCGGGTTTGTCGACGCCCATGCCAAAGGCGACGGTGGCGGCGACGATCAGCCCGTCCTCTTGTTGAAAGCGGCGTTCGGCAATGCGCCGGTCGTCGGGGTCCATCCCGCCGTGATAGTGAATGGCGTGGTGGCCCGCTTCGCGCAAGGCCTGGGCGAGTGTTTCGGTCTTGGCACGGGTGCCGCAGTAGACGATGCCCGACTGGCCCTTGCGCGCGGCGGCAAAGGACAGGATCTGCTGGCGCGGGCCGTTCTTGGCCGCGAAGGCGAGGTGGATGTTGGGTCGGTCAAAGCCGCGCAGGAAGGTGCGGGGCGTTTCACCGTCAAACAGTTTTTGAATGATCTCGGCCTGGGTTTCGGCGTCCGCGGTGGCGGTAAAGGCCGCAAGCGGCACGTCGAGCGCGGCGCGCAGGGCGCCGATGCGCAGGTAGTCGGGGCGGAAATCGTGGCCCCACTGGCTGACGCAGTGCGCCTCGTCCACGGCGATCAAGTTGACGCGAGCGCGGCGCAGCATGCCGATGGACCCCGACGCCGCGAGCCGTTCGGGCGCGATGTAGAGAAGTTTGAGCGTGCGGTCCTCGATCGCTTGCCATACGGCGTCGGTTTCCTCGGGCGTGTTCCCAGAGGTGAGCGCACCCGCGGTGACACCCGCGGCCTGCAGGGCGCGGACCTGGTCGCGCATCAGGGCGATCAGCGGCGAGATGACCACGGTGACTCCGTCGCGGATCAGTGCAGGAAGTTGGAAACACAGGGATTTCCCGCCGCCCGTGGGCATGATGGCAAGGGTGTTTTCACCCGCGGTGACGGCGTCAACGATCTCTTCCTGCCCGGGGCGGAAGCTGTCAAAGCCGAAAACCTCATGCAGCAGCGAGGCAGCGCTGGCCATGTGAGAACCCTGTCAAATTTTATGTATCTGCTCGTTTGGATACAGACTCACATTTTAAGGGTTCGTGAACAAGTGCGGATTTGAGGGTGGCGCGCACCCTGCCCCGAGCCTAGAGGAAGATACCCGGCAGGATGATCGCCCGCAGCGCGATCACGATCACGAATGCCACCAGCGGCGCCAGATCCAGCGGGTGTGTGTCGGGCATGTAGCGGCGGATGGGGCGGTAGATGGGTTCCAGCAGCTTGTTCAGGCCGGTCCAGATCTGCATCACCAGCGGCTGGCCGGTGTTGAGCACCTGAAACGAGATCAGCCAGCTCATGATGATGTGGATGATCATGATCCAGTAGACCACGCCCAGCACCAGTTGCAGCAATTGGTAGATCATCAGCATCGGCTTTCCCTTTCTGCTCTGCGCCACAGTTATGCCGGGCGGGCGCGTGGCGCAAGGTCACCCCTTGTGCGCGGCCCGGGCCGCCGCATCTATGGCGCAAAGGAGTAACCAACATGTATCCATTTCTGCGTCTTGGCTGGAACCTGCGGGCGGGGTTGAAGGACACGCCGCTGGGCCTGACGGACACGCATGTGTCGCAGCATCGGGTGATGCCGTGGGATCTGGATATGTTTGGCGAGCTGAACAACGGGCTGACCCTGACGGTCTATGATCTGGGGCGGTTTGGCCTTGCTGCGCGGGGCGGGTTGATCAAGGTGCTGCGCGACCAGCGCTGGGGCCTGACCATGGCGGGCGCGTCGATCCGGTACCGGCGGCGGCTGACCCTGCTGGAGCGGATCGAGATGAAAAGCCGCGTGACCTGCTGGGATGATCGGTTCATTTACCTCGAACAGGCGATGTTCAAGGCGAATGGCGAGTGTGCCAGCCACATCCTGTATCGGTCCGCCGTCGTCGAGAAGGGTCGCGTTGTGCCGCCCGATCATGTGCTGGCGGCGATGGGGCAAGAGGCAACGTCCCCGACCCCGCCCGACTGGATCGCGGCATGGATCAAGGCCGAAGCCCTGCGTCCGTGGCCGCCGATGTCCGAGGCCGCCTGACCCCAAAGCTTTTCTTGCCAGACGTCGTTGTGCCTGCTTTGGTCTGACCAACGATAAGGGGAGGGGCGCAGGATGGGCGAAGTGAGCCTGAAAAAGCGGATATGGGGCTGGTATTTCTTTGATTGGGCGAGCCAGCCGTACCACACCGTTCTGAACACGTTTACCTTTGGCCCGTTCTTTGGATCGATTGCGGTCGCCTATTTCATTTCGCTCGGTCTGGACGATGCGGCGGCGGATGCGCGGGCGCAGTCGCTGTGGGCGTGGACGCTGGGCTTCATTGGCGTGTTCATCGCCATCTTTGCCCCGATCTTTGGCGCGATGGCCGACAGCAGCGGGCGGCGGATGCCGTGGATCGTCGGGTTTTCGGTTCTCTATGTGCTGGGGGCATTCGGGCTGTGGTTCACCGATCCCGGCGCGTCGAACCTGTACCTGATGCTGATCGTGTTCGGCATCGGGTTTATCGGGGCGGAGTGGGCGCTGATCTTTGTCAATGCGCAGTTGCCGGGGCTGGGCACCGCCGAGGAGGTGGGCAGTATCTCGGGCACGGCCTTTGCGTTTGGCTATCTCGGCGGGGTCATCTGTCTGGCGCTGGCGCTGCTGCTCTTCATTGAACAGGACAGCGGCAAAACGCTGATTGGGTTGGACCCGGTTTTGGGACTAGATGCCAGCGCGCGCGAAGGCACACGGGCCGTTGGCCCGCTGGTCGCGGTGTGGTTTGCGGTGTTCATGATCCCCTATTTCCTGTGGGTGCGTGAGACGCGGACCACTGCGCGGGCCACAGGGGTTGGCGCGGCACTGGGCAGTGTCTGGGCCACGGTGCAAAGCCTGCGCCACAAGCGCAGCCTGCTGAATTTCCTGCTGGGGTCGATGCTGTTTCGCGACGGGTTGAATGGCCTTTACATGTTCGGCGGTTTCTATGCCGGGCTGATGCTGGATTGGTCGATCACGCAGATCGGCGTGTTCGGGGTCATTGCCGCCTTGGGCGCGGCGGTCATCAGCTATCTGGGCGGGATGGTGGACCGGCGGGTTGGGCCGAAGCCGGTGGTGGTCGGGTCGATCTGGGTGCTGATCGGGGTCAGCCTGACCGTCATCAACATCACGCCCACCGCGATCTATGGCATTGCGGTGCCAGAGGGGTCGGGCCTGCCCGACACCCTGTTCATGGTCTGTGGCGTGCTGATCGGCGGGATGGGCGGTGCGTTGCAATCCTCGAGCCGCTGCCTGATGTGCCGCCACGCGGATGAGGCGACGAGCACGGAGTATTTCGGGCTGTACGGTCTGTCGGGCCGGGCCACGGCGTTCCTCGCCCCGCTATTGATCGGTGCGGCCACCACGGCCAGCGGATCGGTGCAGATCGGCGTCAGCCCGATCATCCTGCTGCTGGTGGCGGGTTTGGTGCTGTTGCGCTGGG
>JBCBCR010000028.1:0-18360 GCA_038530495.1 Pseudomonadota bacterium
CGCCCTGTCGTTCAACGCCGTGCACCGCATCGCCGAAGGGCGACGGTGGTGGGCACCGGCAGGTCGAGCCGCACGAGGCGCTGCAGGCATTTCGCGCGCCCGCCATGGGTGGTGTCGGCGATGGGCGCCTTGGCCGTGACCAGCGTGGTGTCGGGGTTGTTCTGCACCGCAGCATCCTTTGTTGCGGGGCGAGCATAGAAGATTGCCGTGACCTGGCAAGGGGTTGCGGGCGCGGGGTTTTGTCGACTTTTGTAGACTTTGGTCGGAGGCCCCGCGCCGTATCGGCGGGTTAGCCGTCGATGCGCGTCAGGTCCGCCACCGACAGGCACAGCGTGCGGATGCGGCTGAGCAGGTTGAGGCGGTTGCGGCGGATCGTCTGGTTATCGGCGTTGATCTGCACGGCCTCGAAGAACGCATCAATGGGCCCGCGCAGGGCGGCCATGGCGGCCATGGCGGTGGTGAAATCCTGCGCCTTCATGGCCGGGGTGATCTTGGCCTCTGCCTCATCAAGTGCGGAAAACAGGTCTGTTTCCGCACTTTCTTCGGCAAATTTGGGGTCGGCGCCGTAGGAATATTCGACGCCATCGGCGGCTTCGGCCTGGGACAGGATGTTGTTGGCGCGCTTGAAGCCCTGGATCAGGTTTTCGCCGTCGTCGGTGGCGAGTGTTGCGCTGAGGGCGGTGGCGCGTTTGACCAGCAGGGCGAGGTCGTCGTTGCCGTCCATCGCGATGCAGGCGTCGATGATGTCGTGGCGGATGCCTTGGTCGCGGAGGTAGACTTTTAGGCGGTCGTGGAAGAAGTCCAACAAGTTGTCGGTCGCTGCGCGAGCTTCCGCGACGGTTTTGAGACCTTTTGAAACAAGCTCATCAGCCGAGTTTTTAATTTCATCCGTAGCATCTAGCTGTCTCACAGCATCACGAGCGCTGTCTAAATCCATGAAGGATGGCTTGTAGTTAGAGGTCAGTTTTTCAGCCTCTCCGACCAATGCTTGCAATTCCGAAAGCATATCTTCTACGCCAAGCAGGATTTCAATCCGCTCTTGCGTCACCTCGTGCAAGCCGATCGAAATCTCGCCATCCAGCAATAGTCGAATTACCCCCAACGCGGCCCGCCGCAGCGCAAACGGGTCTTTCGACCCTGTGGGCTTCTCATCGATGGCCCAGAACCCTGTCAACGTGTCCAGCTTGTCGGCCAGTGCGACCGCCACCGACACCGGCGCTGTCGGCACATCATCCGATGGGCCAAGCGGCGAGTAGTGTTCTTGCGCCGCTGCCGCGATGGACGCGTTTTTCTCAGTCTCGCCGATGTAGTAGCGGCCCATGAGGCCCTGCAGTTCGGGGAATTCGTAGACCATTTCGGAGCTGAGGTCGGCCTTGGCGAGGCGGGCGGCCTCTTCGGCTTGGGCCTCATCGGCGCCCACCAGCGGAGCCAGTTCGCGGGCCAGCGCTGCGATGCGGTTGATGCGGTCGGCCTGTGACCCCAGTTTATTGTGGAAGGTCACGTTTTCCAGCGCCTTCAACCAGTTGCCCATGCCGGCGCGCGCCTCGCGCAGGTCGTTTTCCCAGAAGAATTTGGCGTCGGCCAGACGGGCGCTGAGCACCTTTTGGTTGCCGGCGAGGATCGTGGCGCCGTTGTCGGCGGTGTCGATGTTGGCGACGGTGATGAAGCGTTCGATGCGGCCGGTTTTGGGGTTTTTGACCGAGAAGAACTTTTGGTGGTCCTTCATCGAGGTTTGCAGCACCTCCGGCGGCAGATCGAGGAAGGCGTCGTCGATCTCGCCCATGAGCACCACGGGGTGTTCGACGAGGCCCGCAACCTCGGCCAGCAGGCCGCGGTCTTCGATCACTTCGAGCCCCGCGGCAAAGGCCATGTTGGTGGCGTCGTTCCAGATGGTGTCGGCGCGGGTGGTGGCGTCGAGCGTGACGTGGGCGCGGGCGAGTTTGGCGGTGTAGTCGTCGAAGGAGGTGACGGCAAAGCGGCCCGGGGCCATGAAACGGTGGCCTTCGGTGGTGTCGGAGGCTTTGAGCCCGTCGACCGACATCGGCACGACGCTGTGGCCCGCCTCATCACACAGGATGCACAGGATGGATTGCAGCGGGCGCACCCATTTCAGGCTGCCGCTGCCCCAGCGCATGGATTTGGGCCAGGGGAAGGTGCGGACGGTGTGGGCGAGAACCTCGGCGATGATGTCCGCCGCCGGGCGGCCCGGTTTTTCGATCACGGCAAAGAGCACGGGGCCTTTGGGCGTGTCGCGCTGTTCGACCTGATCGCGGGTGAGGCCTGCGCCGCGCAGGAACCCTTCGATCGCCTTGTCGGGCGCGTCGGCGCGGGGGCCTTTGCGTTCCTCGCGGGTGGTGGGGCTGCTGGCCAAGAGCCCCTCGACCGTGAGGGTCAGGCGGCGGGGCGTGGAAAACGCTGCCGCACCGGCATAGGTCAACCCGGCCTCGACAAGGCCGTTTGTGACCAGCTTTTTGAGATCCTCGGCGGCGCGGGTCTGCATGCGCGCGGGGATTTCTTCGGAAAAGAGTTCGATCAGCAGGTCGGGCATATCAGTTGTCTCGTCTGGGGCATTCTTCGCCCACGATGGTGCCGTCATAGGCTTTGTCGCCGCAGTCGTTCAGTTCGTGCCAGACATAGCCGCGGCCGTCTTCGGTGATGGCGACCACGCGGTCGACGCCGAAGTGGATGTTTTTCTGCGCGAGGAAAGTAAGCGCCGTGCCTGCGTCCAGTTCGGCGGCGATGGCGGCGGCGTCAAAGCAGTCGAACCAGCCCGGCGCGTTGCGCGGGGTCTGGTTTTCGAGGCCGACATAGGTTTCGGTCAGCGTGGGCAGGCTGAGGTCGGTGCGGAAGCAGGCGCGATAGCGGATGGGCGAGCTGTCGGCGTCGATGGCCTGAAAGTCGGTGTAGGGGATCGGTTCGGGATCGTCGGAGACGACCGAGACCAGTTCGACATTGGCCTCGGGTCCGTCGGTGATTTCGACGTAGAAGCCGTAGATTTGCAGGTAGTAGAGCGCGGCGCCCGCGATGATGCTGCTGAGCAAGAGAACGAGTCCTATGAGTTTTCCGGTCATGGTTCAGACCCAGTAGAGGTTGATATAGGGCCGCGTCATGGCCTCGGCTGTGTCTTGGAGCGCCTCGAACAGGGGAATGCAGCGCGCGGGGTCGTAGCGTTCGTGGGTTTCGACAAAGATGCAGTCGATGCGGGCCAGCACGGGGTGGTCGAGGAGCGCCTGAAGGAGGTCCCATTCGGCGCCTTCGATGTCCATCTTGAGGATGCGGATGTCGCGGTCGAGCGTGGCGAGGAAGGCGGGCAGATCGACCACGTCGACCATGACGCCGAGGTCTGCGCTCATGTCCTTGTCATCGCGGATGATCGAGGAGGCGACGGTGTGGGCGAGCGCGTCGTCATCGTCCCAGTTGGCCGAGCGGCGCAGGATCATGCGGGTGTCGGCGGTTGACGCTGCCTTTTGGTGCAGGGTGACGTTGGGCAGATCGCCCGTGGCCCGTTGCAGGGCGGCAAAGGCGGCGGGGTCGGGCTCAAAAGCGATGACGTCGGCGCCGGTGGCGGCGAGTTCGGCGGTGACCTTGCCCACATTGGCGCCCAGATCGACGCACAGATCGCCGGGGCCAGTATCGGCCAGCACCTGCGCGAAGGTGTCGGGCACGTGGGCGCAGAGGCGGCGCTTGAGCTTGCGATAGCAGATGTGGCCGGGCGTGCCCGGCAGGTTGCGGCCCAGCGCCATCAGGTGCTCGAACGCACCTTTGGGTTTGGGGCGGCTGGCGCGGGGGATCACGCGGGTCGTCATCCCGCGTCCTCGCCCAGGCAGAGGACATTGCCGTCGGGGTCGGTCACTTGGACCTCTCGCATGCCGTATTCGGTGAGCGTGGGCCCCTTGAACGCGGTGCCGGTGGCGGTAATGCGCGCCACCATGTCCGACAGGTTTTCGGGGTAGAGGTAGACGCGCCATGCGTCATAGGCCGCTTCGGGCCCGTTCCATGCGATCAGGAACACGCGGGCCGCACCCGCCTGAAAGATGCCGAAGCCGGTCACGGGTTCGCCCGCCTCTTCGACCACGGCAAAGCCGAGGACGTCCCGATAGAACGCCTTGGCGCGCTGGTAGTCGGACACGCGCAGGACCGGGCAGGCGCTGGTGTAGCTCACGCCGCGTCCTCGGGCTGCCAGCCACCGGCGCGGGTCTGGACAAAGGCGTCGGCGCACATCTTGGCCAGTGCGCGGACGCGGCCGATATAGGCCTGCCGTTCGGTGACCGAGATCACGCCGCGCGCATCCAGCAGGTTGAAGATGTGGGACGCCTTGATGCACTGGTCATAGGCCGGGTGGGCCATGACGATGCGTTTGCCGGTTTTGGGGTCGTCGTGTTCTGCGGCGAGGATACGTTTGCATTCCTCTTCGGCCTCGACGAAGTGGCGCAGGAGCACGTCGGTGTCGGCCACGTCGAAATTCCAGCGGGCGTATTCCTCTTCGGTCTGTTTGAAGATGTCGCCATAGCTGAGCGGAATGGGCGACACGTCTCCATGTGCGCCCCTGCGGGGCGACGGGTCGTTGAACGGCATGTCCATCACGTGGTCGATGCCGAGGACGTACATCGCCAGCCGTTCGAGGCCATAGGTCAGCTCGCCCGAGACGGGGTGGCAGTCGTGGCCGCCAACCTGTTGGAAATAGGTGAATTGCGACACTTCCATGCCGTCGCACCACACCTCCCAGCCGAGGCCCCATGCGCCCAGTGTCGGGCTTTCCCAGTCATCCTCGACAAAGCGGATGTCGTGCATGGACATGTCGATACCGATGGCCTGCAGCGAGCCAAGGTAGAGGTCCTGCAGATCGGGCGGCGACGGTTTGATCAGCACCTGAAACTGGTAGTAGTGCTGCAGCCGGTTGGGGTTTTCGCCGTAGCGCCCGTCGGTGGGCCGGCGCGAGGGCTGAACATAGGCCGCGGCCCAGGGTTGCGAGCCCAAGCTGCGCAGCGTGGTGGCGGGGTGAAACGTGCCTGCGCCCACCTCCATGTCGTAGGGTTGCAGCACCGCGCAGCCCTTGGACGCCCAGTAGCTTTGCAGGCGCAGGATGATCTCCTGAAAGGAGCGTGGGGCGGCGATGTCGGTCATGGCGGGAAAGCTCTTTTGCGTCTCTGGCCGCGTCATACGGTGCACCTGTGATAGGGTCAACGTGCTGCGCGGCGGGACAGGACCCTGTCGGGGATATTTCCCCCGCCCCGCCCGCCAGTGCTGAGCATGCATTTGAAGGAGGAATTCCATGCCCATCGATTTGAACCCGGACCATATCGCCAACGACGTGATCGCCAAGATCAAGGAAGAGATCATCGGCACCGGCAACAGTATTGCATCGGTGGCGGGCGACGCCGCGGGGGTGCCGCAGGCGGGGCTGGATTTGCTGAACACCTTTGGCGGAACCGCGCATGACGCGATGGTCGATGTCCGCAAGCAGGCGCACGGGATGTTTGCCGTGATGAACAACGATTACGGCGGCAAGACCAGTCAAGACGGGGCGCCCAACCCCTATGTGCCCGCCACGCGGCCCGAGGGGTTGATGGGCGAGATTGCCGATCTGATCGGCGTTGTCTCGGACGCGTGTGCCGCCGATGGCCCGCTGAAAAACGCGCATGTGTCGGACACGATGGGCAAGCTGCGATGGGCGTTTGGGGAGTACTACGTGATGCTTGGGCGGTTTCCGAGCGAACTGTCGGGCAAGCTGATCGACCACATGCCGGTGCGCGACGCATTGCAGCGGTTGCAGGTGCCCGGGGTGGCCCTTCCCGCGTTCCTGCATCCCGAGGGCAAGGCAGTGGCGCAGGCCAGTTGGGCCGATCTGGCCGCCGTGCAGGGGCATCTGAGCACGATCACGGCGTCCGTGGGCGCGCCACAGGCTGCGCCACTGGTCACGATCGACCACGACATGAAGGATCCGAAGGTGCAGCAGGGTCTGATCCTCGTGATCCGGCAGGTGCTGGCCGTTCTGTCCGACGGGACCAAGGCAACCGGGAAGCTGGTGCGCAACATGATCGCCATGTTTCCGTTTTCGATCAGCTTGGCCGGGGGCGGGTCTGCAGGGGTCGAGTTTATCGGTGCCCTTTTGGGCGACATCGAAGCCGGGGTGACGGTCTTTGATACCGCGGCGTTTTTGATTCTCCTCACCGACGCGTTTTTTGACATTATTGCGCTGCTGCTGGACGAGATTGCGCGCATGCTGGACACGGTGCAGGGGCTGATGCAACTGGGCGTTGTCACGTTCTGAGGCAGGCGACCTGTTCCACCCATGCCACGAACGCGTGATCACCGCGGCGCGCGACCTGATGTGCGGTTGACCTTGGGGGCCAGACAGCCTTTTTTGGCGGAAAAGCGGCTTAAGCCGAGATCTGGGGACCATAGATGACGCGTATTTTGACGGTAGTGATTGTGTTGTGGGCATGGGCCGGAGCGGCGCTTGCGCAGGAACAGGGTGTGTGGGTGCAGATCGAGGCGCAGCCCAACCTTGCTACCGCCACCGAACGGGCACGCGCCTATGCCGCCGAATTGCCGGATGTGAACGGGTTTGCCCTGGGCGGTGGTTGGTACGGGATCGCGCTGGGGCCTTATGCGCGGCGCGATGCGGATCAGGTGTTGCGGGTTTACCGGGCCGAAGGGGTAATTCCCGCCGACAGCTACATCGCGTTTTCCAGCAGCTTTCGGCAGCAGTTCTGGCCGGTGGGGGCGAACCTGTTGAACCGCGGCGTGGTTGCGCCGCCGGTGGCAGTGCCTGCCGCGCCCCAGCCTGAGGCCGCACCCGAAGAGGAGACACCGCAGGTGGCCGCCGTCGTGCCCCCTGCCCCCGACGAGACCCGCGCCGAGGCGCAGCGCAGCGAGCGCCTGCTGAGCCGCGAAGAGCGTCAGGACCTGCAGGTCGCGCTGCGGTGGGCGGGCACCTATCAGGGGGCAATTGACGGTGCCTATGGACGTGGCACGCGGGCCGCGATGGCCTCGTGGCAGGAACAGCAGGGCCTGCCAGCAACGGGCGTGCTGACGACGGGGCAGCGGGCGGCGCTTTTGCGCGATTACAACGCTGTGCTGACCGACATCGGGTTTGCCGTGGTGCGCGATGACACCGCCGGGATCGAGATCGGTCTGCCCGGAGGCGTGGTGGCGTTCGAGAAGTACGAATACCCCTTTGCCCATTACAGCCGCAGTGGCGACATCGACGCGCGCGTGCTGCTGATTTCGCAGGCCGGCGATCAGACCACGCTGTTTGGTCTGTATGACATCATGCAAACGCTCGAGATTGTGCCGCTGGACGGCCCGCGCGAACGCAAGGAATGGTCGTTTACCATCAAGGGCGAGGACGGGCGCATTGTATCGGAGACGCGGGTGAGCCTCGCGGACGGGCAGATCAAGGGCTTTACGCTGGTGTGGCCTGCAGGCGACGAGGCGCGGCGCACGCGGTTGATCGACGAGATGGAGGCCACGCTGGTGCGGCTCGACGGTACGATCCCGCCCGAGGCGGGGGCAGAGGCGCAGGCCATCGACCTGATCGCGGGGCTATCGGTGCGCAAGCCGCGGCTGTCGCGGTCGGGGTTTTTCGTGGACAGCAAGGGCACGACGCTGACCACGCGCGCGGCTGTGACCGGGTGCGGGCGCATCACGCTGGACGAAGAGATCGAGGCCGACGTGATTTATGAGGACGAAGCGCGCGGCGTGGCGGTGTTGCAGCCGCGCACGGGGCTGTCGCCGCTGGCGGTGGCGCGGTTCAGCGCGCGGGCACCGCGGCTGGCCTCCGAGGTGGCGGCATCCGGCTACAGCTACGAGGGCGTGCTGGGCGCCCCCACCATGACCTTTGGCACGCTGAGCGATCTGCGCGGATTGGGCGGAGAGCCGGAGCTGGCGCGGCTGGCGCTGAACGTGCTGCCGGGCGATGCGGGCGGGCCGGTTCTGGATGCCGGTGGCGGTGTGCTGGGCATGCTGCTGCCTGCGCCCGAGACGGGTCGTGCATTGCCCGAAGGCGTCAGCTTTGCGCTGGACCGCGAGGCGCTGCAGGACGTGCTGGCGCAGGCCGGGATGGCCGCGGCCAGCACCGACAGCGGCGTGGCGATTGATCCCATCGACCTGACCACGGCGGCCACGGGCATGACCGTGCTGGTGAGCTGCTGGGACTAGGCTCAGGACCCGTAAAATCCGACACGTTCCGCAAGCGCCGGTTAGGCGCCTGTTAACACATGGCCTGCATTCCTGACCCCGAGCGTGGGGGCGCGCAAGACCAAGCGTAGGAGTGCACCTGATGATCAAGACCGTAATGAAATCCGTGGCCGTGGCTGCGGCGCTGTTGATGCCCGCCAGTGCGATGGCCAGCGTCGCCAAGCCGCCCGTGAACTTTCAGGGCCAGTGGTGGACCCATCCCATCGGCTGTGAGTATTCCCGCGCCGGGCGCCCCGGCGAAACTGTGTGGTTCCTGATCATCAACACCGCGAAACCCGGCTGCCCGACTTATATCGCGACCAAGACCTGGGGCGGTGTCTATCAGGCTGAAGGCCGCAAGATGTGAGCGCAGTGGCGGGCGTCAGGCCCGCCAGAAGCCCACGGTGAAGATCACGAACACCGCCATCAGCTCAAGCCGCCCGATCAGCATCGCGGCGGCGAGGATCCATTTGGCCGTGTCGTTTAGTCCGGCAAAGTTGCCGGTGGGTCCGATGATGTCGCCGAAACCGGGGCCGATATTGGCCAGTGCCGCTGCCGCGCCCGAGATCGAGGTGACCAGATCAAGGCCGGTCAGCCCAAGTGATACGGCGACCACGCCCAGCGTCACGACGAAAAACACGAAAAACGACATGACCGAGTTCAGCACGTCCTCATCCACCGTGCGGCCCGCGTAGC
Source organism: Pseudomonadota bacterium (assembly GCA_038530495.1). GTDB lineage: Bacteria > Pseudomonadota > Alphaproteobacteria > Rhodobacterales > Rhodobacteraceae > Tateyamaria. The sequence goes on from JBCBCR010000028.1 coordinate 8,878, forward strand.
GCGGGGTGAAGATGCCGTGGGGGCTGCGGGTTTTTTGCAGCTGCGCGCGGATCGAGGCAAAGAGCAACTGGTAGCGAAACACCTTGATCGAGCACGAGGTCGAGCCCGCGCAGCCGCCGATCAGGCCGGTGAAGAACAAGACCGCGACCGCAAACCCGCCCCAGGCCATGTAATCGGCATTGGCGTAGCCGGTGCCGGTCATCAGCGACACCGTGTTGAAGAGCGCGGTGCGAAACGCTTCTTCGCTGAACACGCCCTCGCGAAGCATGTTGCCGGTGGTCACGAGGCCCACGACCACGGCGGCGGCGATCAGGAAGGTGTGGATTTGCGTGTCCTTGATCAGCGGCTTGGCCGTGCCAGCGCTGAGCTGGACAAAGCGGACAAAGGGCAGTGCTGCGAGCACCATGAACACGCTGGCGACGTAGGACGCGCTGGACGAAAAGGCGGCAAAGGACGCGTCGTAATTGGCAAACCCGCCCGTTGCGATGGTGGTCATCGCGTGGATCGTGGCATCAAACGGTTCCATGCCCGCGCCCAGATACCCGAAGGCGCAGACCAGCGTGAGGGCAAGGTAGATCACCGAAATGCGGCTGGCGATTTCCGTGGCGCGCGGCAGGATTTTACCAAAAGTGTCAAAGGCTTCGGTCTTGAAGATCTGCATGCCGCCGACCCGGAGTTCGGGCAGGAACACCATCGCGACAACGATGATCCCGATGCCGCCCAGCCATTGCAGCAGCCCGCGCCACAGAAGCAGCCCCTTGGGCAAGGTTTCGAGATCCGACAGCACGGTCGAGCCGGTGGTGGTCAGGCCCGACATCGCCTCGAAAAACGCGTCGACATAGCGGGCTTCGGTGTCGCCCAGCCAGAATGGCAGCGCGCCAAAGATCGGCAGCGCGACCCAGACGCCGGTGGTGATCAGAAAGGTCTGCTGCAGCGTCAGCTTGTCCTGCACGCCATTGGCGCAGGCCAGCGCGAGCGATCCGCCCACCACGCTGGTGATCAGGATGCATTCGGCGAAGACGTACCAGTGGCCCCGCCCCTCGGCGAGGTCCACGATCAACGGCAGCAGCATGGCCGCGCCCAGCACAGCCACAAGCAGACCGATGACATATCCGACCGGGCGCACATCCATCGCAGCCACCGTTGGCGTCAGCGCGGGGCCAAGTCAAGAAACCGGGCGCAGAAAGCGCGCGGCCCGGGTTTTAGTGATACATCAGGTCGCGAAAGACGTAGGCCGTGATGTCCTGACGGCGCAGGCCCATTTTGGCCAGCTCTGCGTCGGATTTGGCGCTGAGCGCGTCGATGCGGCGGATGCGTGCCTCGTAGGCAGCGGATTCCATCATACCGGCGCCAATGGCGTGGAAGAAGGATTTGATCGAGGCCCAGATCGATATGGGCAATGTTTGCGTGATGTACGCCATGGAACTCCTCACTCACGTGATGTGGTTTCAGTGTTCCTCCCTTGGCCATCATGTATGCTGCGTTGCCGCAAATGACCAATGCACATGCTGCATAGCCGCTTTGACCGCGTGTGGATAAAACGAAAAAAGCGCGGACATTCCGCGCTTTGATCAGGTTTCATGATGTGGTGCGTCAATCAGCCGACGTGGAACAGCGTCGCGAACATGCGAGGGTCGATACTTTCGTCGGCGAAGGTGTCGCCTTCGGTCAGGACCGACACGGCGTCGTGGCTGTGCAGGCTTTCCTGGTGGCTCGCGACCACGCGGAAATCACCGACGCGGACATCGGCGAGCAGTTGTTCGCAGAACAGGCGCGCGGCATCCTCGACAAAGATCGGGTTGGCGGCGTTGAGTTCGGCAAAGGCCTGTTCGTCCTCGCGCTTGACCATGACTTGCGTCTCGGTCGGCACGGCCCGGCGGCAGGCGTCGATCAGGTCCTCGAACCAAAGCGTATCGGCCGCGTCGTCCAGAACCACGGACACCCGCGCCACCGACCGCTGCGAATGCGGCGTGGCCAGCTGTCCGCGCGTGGCGCGGGCATGTTCGCTGAGCTCCAGCGAGCAGGGGCACGTGGACGAATAGACATAGTCGAGGTGCATGATCCGCTTGCGCACGCCGTCCTGTTCGACCAATTCCAGCGCGATGTCGTAGTACTGATAGCCCGACAGGCCCGAGCGCAGGCTTTCCACCTTCATCGGGAAGGAAAAGCGCATCTGGATGCGGGCATCAAAGCTTTCCAGATCGGATTTGTAGTCGTCCAGCACGGCCTCGATCACGCCAAAGGAAAAGGTTTCCTCGGCATGTTTGTAGAACGACCGCATGATGCGGGACATGTTGATGCCCTTTTTGTCCGCCTCGAGGCTGACCGTGCCGGTCACCGAGGTTTCCAGCGTCAGCGGGCCGTTGTCGCGGGTCTGCACGCGCAGCGGCAGGCGGAAGTTCGAGATGCCCACGTGCTGGATCTGCTGCTTGGCGCCGCGGATCAGGCTGGAAGGCCCGTTTTGCAGGTCGGGCAGCGTGTCCTTGTAGCTGGCGTTTGCGTCGAACGCGTCCGGGTAGGCGCGTGACAGCGCGGGATAGTCCACGCCGTCGGCCCCCGGCACCAGCCGGGCAACAGAAGGATCAAGCTCGATGATCTCGGTGGTGCTCGCCTGTTTTGCCCATCGCTTGAGCAGTTCCAGTGCGGCCTCAGCCTCGTCACGTTCGGGTATTGCGGTCAGTTCGGGCGTATGAATGTTCATAAAGTAGCCCCCCTTTCTTTTGTGGTACCGACCATAGCTAAGGCGCGGTCGGGACATTTCCAATAACACTGACATCTACGTGACGTGCCAGCGGTTGGATGACATTTTCTCCTTTTAAGTGTGTGGTTTAGCGATTGCGGACAATTTGCATTATATTGCTTTTATTGCACTTTTTCCAGAGCCTGCAGAATATCGGCCGCCAGATCGCCGCTGTCTTCGAGGCCAACGGACATGCGCACAAGCCCGTCTGTGATGCCCAGCGCGTCCTTCTGATCCTGCGGCAAACGCTGGTGCGTGGTCGTCGCTGGATGGGTCAGGATCGACTTGGCATCGCCGAGGTTGTTCGAGATCAGCGGAATGGTCAGCGCGTTGAGAAATGCGAACGCCGCATCGCGTCCACCGGCGAGGTCCAGAGACAACACCGTGCCGCCCGCCCCGCCCATCTGGCGGGTCACCAGATCGTGCTGTGCGTGGCTGGGGTGGCCGGGATAGATCACGCGGCGCAGCGCGCCGTGGCCCTGCAGCGCATCCGACAACGCACGGGCCGACGCCGCCTGTGCCCGCACCCGCAGGTCCATCGTCTCGATCCCCTTGAGCATCATCCACGCCGTGAACGGCGAAATCGAGCCGCCGGTGTGTTTCATGTAGGGCTCGACGGTTTTGCGGATGAAGTCCTGCGTGCCGAGGATCACGCCGCCCAGCGCGCGGCCCTGCCCGTCGATGTGTTTGGTGGCCGAATAAATCACCACATCCGCGCCTTGGGCGTTTGCGTCGGAAAAGATCGGGGTGGCAAAGACGTTGTCGACCACCACCGTGGCGCCCGCGGCGTGGGCAAGGTCGGACACGGCGGCGATGTCGACCACTTCGAGCGTGGGATTGGAGATCGATTCAAAGAACACCGCGCTTGTGCCTGGCGTGATCGCCGCGGCCCACTGGTCCAGATCGGTGCCGTCGACAAACACGACCTCGACCCCGTAGCGTATCAGGATCTCTTCGAGCACGTAGAGGCATGACCCGAACAGCGCGCGGGCCGACACGACGCGGTCACCAGCCTTGAGCATCGCCATCAGCGCGCCCGACACAGCCGCCATGCCGCTGGCGGTGGCAAAGCCGTCTTCGGCGCCTTCGATGCTGGCGATGCGGTCTTCGAACATGGCAATGGTGGGATTGCCGTAGCGGGCATAGATGAACTCGTCCTCGCCTGCCGCCTCGAACCGTTGGGCGGCCGCCTCGGCACTGTCGTAGACGAACCCTTGGGTCAGAAAGATCGCCTCGCTGACCTCGTTATACTGGCTGCGGCGGGTGCCGGCATGCACGGCGCGGGTGCGCGGTTTCCAGGTGTCGCTCATCACATTCTCCGTCTCGGGCCTGCGGGACAGGGGCCAGGCCACGAAAAAACCCCCGATGCGCGGTCAAGCGAAAGGGGGGCTTTCATCCTGACCTTTTAGCGGTTTTTGCGTGGTCATGCCTGGGGTCAGTCATGCCAGCGTGGCCCGCAATCCGGTAACAAATCGCCACGGTTCAGCGGTACTCTGCCCGCGCGCGGGCGTCAACACCGGGGCGGTTCGGTAACCGGAAATTCACCGGGATGCGCTATGCCACCCTCCCCTGCAGCGCCGCGCAACGCGGTCGGAGATGTGGAGATGCCGATCCTGAGACTGAATGCCGGACCGGACGGAGTGTCGGTCCATGGCTCCCCCGCCCCGCTTGCGCGCGTCTTGCGCAGTGCGGCGCGCGGGACAGGTCCGGTGATGGTGCTGGTGCACGGGTACAAATACGACCCCACCTGTTTGCCATTTGATCCGCATGAGAAAATCCTTGGGCTTGCGACCGCGGCCGGGTGGCTGCGCCCGCTGGGCTTTGGCCTTGGCGATCCGGACGAAGGGCTGGCGATTGCCTTTGGCTGGCGCGCACGCGGCACGATCTGGCGGGCGCAATCCTCGGCGCGGGCGGCGGGGCGGCATCTGGCGCGGGTGATCCGCGATCTGCGCACACTCGCACCCGGGCGCCCGATCCACGCGATCACCCATTCCATGGGCAGTGAGGTGGTGTTCGAGGCGGTGCATCATCTGCACGCCGGTGACCTCGGGCGCATCGTGACGCTGGCGGGGGCGAGCTATGCGTCGCGCGCGGTGGCCGCGATGCACGCCGCGGCGGGGCGTACCGCAGAGCTGTTCAACGTGACCAGCCGCGAAAACGATCTGTTCGACGTGGTGTTCGAGCGGTTGCTGGCCCCTGACATGGCCGGGGATCGCGCGATCGGGTCGGGGATCGATCTGCCCAACGTGGTCAATCTGCAGCTAGACTGCCCTGCAACGCTGGCCGCGCTGCCGCGGTTTGGCGGCGTGATCGCGCCGCCGGGCCGGACGATTTGCCATTGGTCGAGCTATACCCGCGCGGGCGCGCTGCCGTTTTATGCCCACGCCCTGCGGCATCCGCAGGCCGTCCCGCTGGACGCGCTACGGGCGGCCCTGCCCGCGCGTGCCGCGCCGCGTTGGTCACGGATGTTTGCGCCGCGGCCCCGTTCGGCCCCCTTGCCAATGGGGCAGAAAACAGCATCCTGACCTCGCACGAGCCGAGGGGAAAAGGCCATGATCGATCTCTATTTCTGGCCCACGCCAAATGGCTGGAAGGCGTCCATCGCGCTTGAGGAATTTGGCCTGCCTTACCGGGTGAACCTGATCGACATCCGCGCGGGCGATCAGCACAAGCCGGAGTTTCTGGCGATCTCGCCCAACAACCGGATGCCCGCCATCACCGATCCCGACGGCCCCGATGGCACGCCGATCTCGATCTTTGAAAGCGGGGCGATCCTGCAATACCTCGCGCGCAAGACCGGGCAGTTTTACGGCGCCACCGAACGCGACCGGGTCGCCGTGGACCAATGGCTGATGTGGCAGATGGGCGGCGTGGGGCCGATGGCCGGACAGGCGCACCATTTCCTGAAATACGCGCCGCAAATGGGGCATGCGTTGCCTTATGCGCAGGACCGGTACCGGAACGAAGTCGCGCGGCTTTACGGCGTGCTGGACCGGCAGTTGGCGCATTCGGAATACGTGGCAGGGGCCTATTCGATCGCCGATATGGCGATCTGGCCGTGGGCGTCACTGTGGGAGGGCCAGCAGCAGACGCTGGAGGACAAGCCGCATTTGGCGCGCTGGCTGGACGCTGTCGCTGCACGTCCGGGCGTGCAGGCGGGCCGCGCGCTGCACGCCGATCTGCGCGACACCACGCCCGACAAGGCCGCCCAAGAACAGATGTTCGGGAAAAAAGCCTGAAATCATGTCGGTTTTCGCCCTGCACGGGGCGCGCACCGCGCTAGTCTGATCCCCGATTTTAGACGGGGATTTTAGACTGTGTTGAATGAAGTGATTAGGCCGGAATGGATCGTACTGGCCGCCGGGGGCGTGTTCACGCTGGGCTATCTGATTATCAATCAGGTGCTGTTGCGGCTGATGATCCTGATCGGGACGGGATTGTATATCTGGTACTACTGGGTCGTGGCCGATGCCCCGCTGTGGGAGGCTGTGTTCACCTCTGTCGCGATGGGTACCGCCAACCTGATCGGTCTGTTTTCACTGTGGTGGCGCAACTCGCGGCTGGCGATCCCGGCCGAGCATCTGGACCTGTACAGCCATTTCGAAGGGCTGCCGCCCGGCGATTTCCGCGACCTCGTGCGCCGCGCGCGGCGGCGGCAAATCAGCGAACCTACAGATGTCACCACGGAAGGGGCAGCGCTGGGTCACCTGATCTACGTGATCTCGGGCGATGTGCAGGTGGAAAAGCGGGGCGAGGCGTTTTCGATGCCCGCGCAGGTGTTCGTGGGCGAGGTCGCCTACATGACCCACCAGCCCAGCGCCGCGACCACGCATCTGGCGGCAGGCGCCGAAATCCTGGAATGGGACGTGGCCGAATTGCGCATAAGGTCGGCGCGCAAGGCGCGGTTCAAGCTGGCGCTGGAGGCGATGATCTCGTCGGATCTGGCGCGCAAGGTGTCCTTTGCCGTAGCACCGCAAAGCGGGCCGTGGCGCGCCAGCGAGGTGTTGGCCGAAGCCTGAGGCGGCTATTCCGCCGGTTCCTCGTCCGTCTCGAGATACTGTTGCAGCGCGGTGATCTGCCAGAACAGGAACCCGACCAGCGCGATGGGAAAGCCGAAGGTTTCGATCTTGACCCATGTCTCTGTCGACATGGTGCGCCAGATGATCTCGTTTGCGACGGCGAGTGCGGCGAACATGCCGCACAGCCGCCGGGTCAGGATCATCCAGCCGTCGTGCTGCATCGGCATCGCGTCATTGAGGATGTAGGCCAGCCAGCTTTGCCCGCGCAAAAGGCCAATGCCCAATGCCACGGCGAAAAAGCCGTAGACGATGCTGGTCTTCATCTTGAAGAACCGCTCGTCATTGAAATAGGCGGTGAGCGCGCCAAAAAAGATCACCATGAAGGCGGTGAAAATCTGCATCCGGCTCAGCTTGCCCGTCAGCGCCCACAGCACCCCCATCGCCGCCAGAAGGATCGGCACAAAGATCAGCGTGGCCACGATGAACCCGGTGTATTCGACCCCGCCAAAGCTGAACACGTCATCCTTGATCCGCAGGTAGATCACGAAAAACGCAATCGGCGGGCCCAGTTCGAGGACCTGTTTCAGGATCGGATTGATCTCGCGCGCGCTGCTCATCGCTTTTGCCTCTTATCCGCCCATCTCGACGATCACCGCACCCAGTGCGATCAGCGCCATCAGGGCAATTCTGCGTGGTCCTACCGTTTCCTTGAGCACGAGCCAACCGATAATGGCGGCAAACACGGTCGAGGTTTCGCGCAGGACGGCGGCTTCGCCCACCTTGTCGAGGCGGGTGGCCAACATGATGGATCCGAAGCTGAAAAAGGCAACGATGCTGCCGATGACCCCGCGCGCCATCAACGGTCCGAGCGCGGGTGGATTGGCCATGCGGCGGTAGCGTGCGATGGCGATGGGCGGCATGAAGAACCCGTCGATGAAAAAGAACCACGCGAGGAAGGTGAACGGGTTTTCCGTGGCCCGGATGCCGTAGGCGTCATAGGTGGTATAGAGTGCCACGAACAGGCCGGTGAGCACGGCAAGACCAAGGGCCGCAGGCAGCGTGTCACGGTCGGTTTCGAGGTAGCGCAGATTGTAGAGGGCAAGGCCAAAGATGCCCGACAGCAGCACCGCGACACCCGCCCATTGGACGGGCGTGAAGACCTCGGAAAACAGGATGTAGGCGCCGATGACCGCAAAAAGCGGCCCGGTGCCGCGCACCACCGGGTAAACGACCGTGTAAGCACCCTTGGTATAGGCCCAGGCCTGCAGCAGCTTGTAGATCGCGTGGATCACGAACACGACGGCAAAGATCGGCCACATGTGCGGCTCGGGCCACGGGACGACAAACAGCGCAAAGGGGGCGGCCATCAGGCCATAGCTTGCGTCGATCGCCCCGCGGGTCAGCCACGGGTCGTGCCGCCCCTTTTGCAACGCGCCAAAGACCGCGTGCAGAAACGCCGCCAGCAGCGCGAGGACAAGGGCCACGTCAGTGCCCGTCGCGGTGCCTTCGATGCTGGTCAGCCACTCGGTCATCCGTGCGCGCCCCTGTCAGCGGGCACAAATTTTCCGGAAAATTTGTCCCCCGCGGGGAGGGGCGTGTGGGGTGTCATTCGCCTTCGAGGCCAGTGAGGGCTGCGGCAAACTCTTCGGGGTCGAACGGGGCCAGATCGTCGATCTGTTCGCCCACGCCGATGGCGTGGATCGGCAGGCCGAACTGGTCGGCCAGCGCCACCAGCACCCCGCCCTTGGCGGTGCCGTCGAGCTTGGTCATCACCAGCCCCGAGACGTCCGAGACCTCCTGAAACACCTTCACCTGTGTGACCGCGTTCTGGCCGGTGGTCGCGTCCAGCACCAAGAGCGTGTTGTGCGGCGCGGTCTCATCCTGCTTGCGCAGCACGCGCACGATCTTGGCCAGTTCCTCCATCAGGTCCTGGCGGTTCTGCAGGCGACCGGCGGTGTCGATCATCAAGAGATCCGCGCCCTCGGCCTTGGCCTGCGCCATGGCGTCAAAGGCGAGCGAGGCCGGGTCCGACCCTTCGGGCGCGGTCAGCACCGGCACGCCCGCCCGTTCGCCCCAGACCTGCAGCTGTTCCACGGCAGCGGCGCGGAAGGTGTCGCCCGCGGCGATCACCACCTTCTTGCCCGCCGCACGGAACTGGCTGGCGAGTTTGCCGATGGTCGTGGTCTTGCCCGATCCGTTTACACCGACAACCAGCACCACCTGCGGCGTCTGCGGATAGATCGGCAGCGGCTTGGCCACAGGCTCCATGATCCGGGCGATTTCGGTGGCCATCAACTCCTTGATTTCCTGCACCGACAGCTTCTTGCCCATGCGGCCTTCGGCCATGTTGGCGGTTACGCGCAGGGCGGTGTCGACACCCATGTCGGCGGTGATCAGCAGCTCTTCGAGCTGTTCGAGCATGTCGTCATCCAGCTCGCGGCGCAGCACAGGGGCGGCGGTTTTGCGGCCCAGAATACGACCGAGGAACGAGCGCGGCGCAGGCTCCGCGGCGGCGACCTCCTCCTCGATGCGCACCGGCGCGGGGGTCGGCGCGGGCATTGGTTCCGGCTCGGGGTCGACCGCGTCGGGCACGTCTGTGGGCGCTGGGGCGGGCATGTCCATTTCGACATCCACAGGGCGCGGCTCTGGCTCTGGCTCTGGCTCTGGCTCTGGCTCTGGCTCTGGCTCTGGCTCTGGCTCTGGCTCTGGCTCTGGCTCTGGCTC
>JBCBCR010000028.1:18460-24293 GCA_038530495.1 Pseudomonadota bacterium
TGGAGGCATCGCGGGCGCGGGCGCGGTGTCAAGCGGCGCAGGGGCAGGTTCTGGCTCTGGTGCTGGCTCCGGCACCGGGTCCGGTGCCACCTCTTCGCCGCCGTCTTCGACAATCGCCTCCAGCCCCTCATCCAGCTTGGACGAGGATTTGAACAGCCGATCCTTCAGTTTCTTGAAAAAAGCCATGGTGCCCCGATGCTTGACGTCTGACCCGACCTAGTACGCGCGCGGCGCTATGAAAAGGGTGTGCGTTATGGCCCGAACCCGGCCCAGGGGATAAACCGGACGGTGTCGCCCGGTGTGATATGCGCCGCCCCATGGCCCAGTTCGACCAACCCCTCGGCCCAGCTCAGCCCGCTGATGCGCCCCGACCCTTCTGAGGCAAAGACCTCGACCCGGCCCCTGCGCACCCGGGCGCGCAGGTATTCGACGCGGCCCGGTTTCTTGCGCTTCTCAAACGCCGCGGGCAGGTCAAAACCGCGTGGTGCGCGCCAGCCCGCGCCGCCCATCAGCGCGAGCGCTGGTGCCGCAAAGACCAGCGTGCACACGAGGGCCGCCACCGGGTTGCCCGGTAAGCCAAAGACCGGCGCGCCGTTCCACATGGCCAGCGCCAGCGGGCGCCCGGGCTTGATCGCCACGCGCCACAGCGCCATCGACCCGGTTTCCGACAGCAGGGCCGAGACGTGATCCTCGTCCCCCGCCGATGCGCCGCCGCTGGTCAGGATGACGTCGGCCCTTGCGCTCGCCTCGTCCAGCGCCGCGCGCAAAGCGTCGCGGTCATCGGCGACGCGGTCCATGTCCACGGGCGTGCAGCCGAGTGCGGCGATCTGCGCCAGCAGCATGGGCCGGTTGGCGTCAAAGATCTGGTCGTCCCGCGCGTCCTGACCCGGCTCGGCCAATTCGTCCCCGGTGGACAGGACTGCCACGCGCAGCGGCTGGTACACCGGTACCTGCGCGCGCCCCGTAGCGGCGATCAGACCCAGATCGCCCGGTGTCAGGCGGCGGCCTTCTGGCAGAATCTCCTGACCCGCGGTCACATCCTCGCCCGCGTTGCGGGTGTTGGCGCGGTGTTTGACAGGGCCGTCGAACCGCAGCGTGCCGTCCGCGACTGTGGCCTCTTCCTGCAACAGCACCGTGTCCACGCCCTCGGGCAAGGCTGCACCGGTCAGAATGCGGATGGCATGGCCCGCAGGCACCGCGACCCGGCAGGGTCGCCCCGCGGCGGCCACCTCGGGCATTAACGGCAAGCTGTGCGACCCTTCCGGGAACGCACCCGCAAAGCCGTAACCATCCACCGCCGTATTGGCGCGCGGCGGGTGGCTGCGCGCCGCCGTGACAGGTGTGGCGAGCACGCGGCCCAAGGCGGCTGGTGCGGCAACCTCTTCGATCCCGACCACGGGCCGCAGGCGCGATTTCAGGTCGGCCAGCGCATCTTCAACCGGGGTCCAGTGCACACCGGGCGGCAGCGCGAAACAGTCATTGCGCAGGCGCGGCATCGCGTAGCCGCTCAACAGATCGGCATGGCCCGCGCCCAGTATCCACGCCTCCTCACGGGCCTCCTCAGGCGTGTCGGCCAACCATGCGGTCAGCGTTTCATCCGGCAGCCGCGACAGCGCCCGCGCCAAAAGACGCACCTGCGCGCGGTCGCGGATGTCGTCGTCGTCCTCGGCCACCGCACCCTCGATCAAACCCGGCCAGATCTCGGCCAGCACCACGGGCGCCTGCCAGCCCTCGAACGGCCACACGCCGACGCCTTCAAACCGCCGCAAACGCGACAGCATCGGCAGGCCCATCAGGATCTGGCTGCCCACGGTGGGCGGAAAGGCCAGCTGAAAACAGCTCGACGCCGCCTTGGCCACCACGTCGCAGGTGCGCCGCTCGGCCACGGTGTCAAAGGTGATGCCTTCCTTGCGGTAGGGCACACCGGGCCAGCGGTCCTTGGCCGTTTTGCCCCAGAAAGGACCGGGGCCATCGAAAAAGCTGTTGAGCTCTTCGGCCACCTCGAACCGGTTGTTCGTGCCCGCCGCATCGTCGGTGATGCGCGCCGCCAGCCAGTCCCAGAGGGCAAAGGGATCGGCGCTGCCGGTAACACGCGCAGCCAGCCCGCGTGGATAGCCAAAGGGGAAATCGAACCCGATCAGCACCCGCCGTCCCGCCGCCTGTTCGGCGCGGATCAGATCCACAATCCACGCCTCGGCCTCCAGCCGATTGCGGTGATACACCGGGTCTTCCGCCGCGCCACCCCGCGCCACACAGGCCCAGATCGCATCTTTCGACGGGCGTGCCGGGCTGCGCTTGCCCGCGGACCAATCCACCACGACGCAGGTGTCAAACCCGGTCACAGCCCCACCTCGGCCAGGATGAAATCGGCGATGGCGGCGGTGTCGTTGAGGTCAAAGACCGGGCGGTCCAGCGCCAGCGGCGTGTCACTGGCCACCGCACGCACAGTGGGATCATCCGGCGCGATCAGCGGATTGCCGGTCTCGGACCGGTGCGCCTCCACCTTGGGGTGGCGGTCGCGCTTGTAGCCTTCGATCAGCACCAGATCGACCGGGCTCAGCCGCGCCAGCAGCGCCTCAAGCGGTGGTTCGTCCGCGCCGCGCAGTTCCTGCATCAGCGCGATGCGGTTGGCCGAGGCCAGCAGCACCTCGGATGCGCCCGCGGCGCGGTGGCGAAAGCTGTCCTTGCCCGGATGATCGACATCAAAGCTGTGGTGCGCATGCTTGATCGTGGACACGGTGAAGCCGCGCCCGGTGATCTCGGCCACCAGACGTTCCATCAGACCGGTCTTGCCCGCGTTTTTCCAGCCCACGATGCCGTAGACGTTCATAACATGTCCTCGGCGCGGTCCAGATCCTCGGGCGTGTTGATGTTGAAAAATGCGTCATCGTCAAAGGGGGCCGTGGCCGCGCCGTGCGCGTCGGTCCACATGACCACCTTGCGCAGCCCACCGTTCAACGCGCGGCGCAGATCATCGCGCAAGGCCACGGGCCACAGGCCAAAGGTCGGGTGCCGGTGCGACCGCCCGCCCTCGTGCGTGCCAGCCAGCGCAATGGGCGTGTTCGCGCGGTCCGCCGCGCGCCCAAGCCGTTCCACCAGATCCAGCGGGAAAAACGGCGTGTCGCCCGCGACGCTGACCACGTGGCGCGCCCCCATCTCGTGCGCCCAGTCCAGACCCGCCAGCACACCCGCCAGTGGCCCGGCATAGCCGTCGATGCTGTCGGCCAGCACCGGCAGACCGTACCCCGCAAACCGCGCCGCATCGCCATTGGCATTCAGCGCCAGACCGCCCACCTGCCCCTCGATCCGGTCAATGATCCGCACCAGCATGGGCCGCCCGCCCAGGGGCAGCAGGCACTTGTCGCCGCCCCCCATGCGCGTTGCCTGCCCACCAGCAAGGATGATCCCGAGCGGTGCGTCCATCACCGCGCCCGCGTCCGTTCCGGGCGCAGGTCGACGTCCCGGATCAGGTTGTCATCCCCGCTCAGGCACACAAACCGCTGCCCGCGCATCCGGCCAATCAGCGTCAGGCCCACCTGCTGCGCAATCTCGACACCCCAGGCGGTAAAGCCCGACCGCGAGGCCAGCACCGGTATGCCCATCAGCGCGCATTTGATTACCATCTCGGAGGTCAGGCGCCCCGTGGTGTAAAGGATCTTGTCCTCGGCCCCCGCACCCGTGGCCGCCATCCAGCCTGCGACCTTGTCGACGGCGTTGTGGCGGCCCACGTCCTCCATGTAGACCAGAGGGCGGTCCGCGTGGCACAGCACCGTGCCGTGGATCGCGCCCACCTCAAGATACAGCGACGGGGTGCGGTTGATCTTGTCCGCCAGCGCATAGAGCCACGAAGTGTGCACCGGCACCTGCGGCAGGCGCACGCCTTCCAGCCCCTCCATCATGTCGCCAAAGACGGTGCCCACGGCGCAGCCACTGGTGCGCGTCTTTTTGCGCAGCTTTTCCTCGTGATTGGTGGGCGTGTCGGTGCGCACGACGACGGTTTCCAGCTCTTCATCATAGTCGATGCCAGTCACCACCTCGTCGGCGGCCAGCATCCCCTGATTGCGCAGGAACCCCAGCGCGAGGTAATCGGGATAATCCCCGATGGTCATCGCGGTCACGATCTCCTGCCCGTTCAGAAAGATGGTCAGGGGGCGCTCCTCGACCACGGCGGTGTCCACCGGCGCACCGCCCGCATCAAAGCCCGGCACGCTGCGCGTCAGCCGCGCCGCCCCCGGGTCTGGCGCGATGATGTAATCGGAAAAGGCGATGTCCGCGACCAATTGAATCCCCTGCATTCGGGCGCTAAGGCATTGTGACTGCACAATAGAGCGCCTCCATGTCCTCCACCACACCCAAATCCGCCTTTTGGACCGGCGTGCGCGACGGCGCGCCGTTTATCCTTGTGGCTGGCCCCTTTGCCATCCTGTTCGGCGTGCTGGGCACCGAGGCGGGGTTGAACATATTCGAGGTGATGAGCTTTTCCGTGGTGGTGATCGCGGGGGCCGCGCAGTTCACCGCGCTGCAACTGCTTCTGGACAACGTGCCTACCGTGATCGTGCTGGTGTCTGCGCTGGCGGTGAACCTGCGGGTGGCGATGTATTCGGCGGCGCTGACGCCATATCTCGGCGCGGCCCCGCTGTGGCAGCGCGTGTTCATCGCCTACAGCCTCGTGGACCAAAGCTATGCGCTGAGCCACGCAAAGTTTGAAACCGCGCCCGAAATGACCGTGCCTGCGCGCGTGGCCTATTTCTTTGGCACCAACTTTCTGGTGCTGATGGCGTGGTTTGGCTGCAGCTATCTGGGCGCGGCCGTCGGCACCGCGCTGCCTGCGAGCCTGCCGCTGGATTTCGCGCTGCCCATCGCCTTTCTGGCCATGGTCGGCCCGATGCTGCGCACGCCCGCGCACGTGGCCGCGGCGTTCACCGGGATCGTGGTCAGCCTGGCCGCCGCTGCGGTCCCGCATTCGCTGGGCCTGCTGATCGGCGGGATCGCGGGCATGATGGTGGGCGCGCAGGTCGAACTGTGGCTGGAAAGGGCCCGGTCATGATCGACGGGGCAACGCTGTGGACCGTGATCATCGGGCTGGGCGTGGGCAGTTTTGCGCTGCGCTTTGCCTTTCTGGGACTGGTGGGCGACAGGCCCCTGCCCCCGTGGCTGCTGCGCCACCTGCGCTACACCGCGGTGGCGATCCTGCCTGCGCTTTGTGCGCCGCTGGTCGCCTTCTCGGGTGAGGGCGGCGCGACCGAACCGTCGCGCGTGATCGCAGGGCTGGCCACCTTTGTCGCGGGCTGGCTGACCAAGAGCGTGTTCGCCGCGCTCGGCGCCGGGGCGGGCACGCTGTTTTTCATGGTCTACGTGCTGGGCGGCTGAGGCTCAGTCGCCGATCACAAGCGTGGCGACACCGTCATGGATGGTGCCTTCGTCATCCTCGAAATACTGTTCGGCGATGACACCGGCGCGGCCTGCGAAATCATCGCGCAGGCTGTCGGGGAAAAAGCTTTGCCGGATGTCCGCAAAGCCCGGCACCTGCCGCAACAGGCCGGTGGTGGCGTTGGTGCAATAGGCCCGCGGCACCGCCCCGTTCGACATCGCAAGCGCAAGCGCGGTTTCCGCCTGCTCCGCCGTCACTTCGATCGTCTGGGTCAGGACGTGGTGCGAATTGCGGGCATGCGCGCTCTTGTATCCGGCCAGCACCGCGGGCGTGACGCCGTAAAGGACATCCTCCTGCTCGGCCACGCGGGCGTTCACGAAGGAGCCCGCGGGATCAAAGATCACCCGCTGGCTGCCGTTGATCATCAATGCGGTGTGCTGGCCCTTGCCGGTACGGTTGTTG
>JBCBCR010000029.1:0-24145 GCA_038530495.1 Pseudomonadota bacterium
GACGACCCGGAGGGGCGGTGCGACCGGCGATGAAGCCTGCGGTGGGCTTCCAGCGGCCCTTCTTTTTTTCGTCCGCAAGGAATTGGGCCGCGTCTTCTTCGGCAGAGCCGCCGATTTCGCCGATCATGATGATGCTTTCGGTTTCGTCATCGGCGAGGAACATCTCGAGCACGTCGATGTGCTCGGTCCCCTTGATCGGGTCGCCGCCGATGCCCACGGCGCTGGACTGACCCAGACCCATGTCTGTCGTTTGTTTCACGGCCTCGTAGGTCAGCGTGCCCGAGCGGCTCACGACACCGACGCTGCCGCGCTTGTGGATGTGGCCTGGCATGATGCCGATCTTGCAGGCGTCAGGCGTAATCACACCGGGGCAGTTGGGGCCGACGAGGCGGGATTTTGACCCTTCGAGGGCGCGCTGCACCTTCATCATGTCGAGCACGGGGATGCCTTCGGTGATGCACACGATCAGCGGCATTTCGGCGTCGATGGCTTCGAGGATCGAGTCAGCGGCAAAGGGCGGTGGCACGTAGATGACGGATGCGTTGGCTTCGGTGCGGTCCATCGCCTCGTGCACCGAGTTGAAGACCGGCAGATCGAGGTGGGTTGTCCCACCTTTGCCGGGTGTCACCCCGCCCACCATCTTGGTTCCGTAGGCAATCGCCTGTTCGGAGTGAAACGTGCCCTGCGAGCCGGTCAGGCCTTGGCAGATCACTTTGGTATGTTCATCGATGAGTACGGCCATTGCGGGTCCTTTTCACGTCTCGAGAGGTGGGTTTGCGGCGCCCACGCGGGCGGCATAGGGGACACGGGCCAGAGCGATCTGGCCGGTGAGGAATTTCAGATATGTGGACAGCGGGAATGCGATTTCGTGCCAGCCGCGCCGGGCCTTTTGCAGCCACTTTTCCATGCCTTCAGGCTTTTTCCGGTGGGTCAGGCTGGCGGGCACGCCCTCGGGTTCGTTGCCTTGGGTCACCAGCGCAGGGTTGACCTGATAGGTCACCACAGCGCGGGCCGCCGGTGAGGCGTTGCGGTTGAACAGGTGATTGTCGATGGACACGCGGAATGGCCGGTGCGCCAGCATGATCCGCGCGCCATCGCGGTTCAGGATGTAACCAGCAGACCCCACGTGGCGCGAAAACAGCCGGCGCAGCGAGCGGCCCATATGCTCCGGGCCCGATCGTTCCAGCAGCACCTTGGTGTCGCGGCCATTCCAGCGTTCGATCTTGACCAATTGCGCGTCAGCGGGCCACCACGACATATCGCTTAGCCATGCAGCGATATCGGGCGAGATGAACACATCATCCTCTAGGATGACGCAATATTCGGCGTCGGTTTCAAGGAACCGTTCCCAGGCCATTTCATGACTGATGGTGCAGGCCATGTTGCCCGGCTGAAATACGCCCCAGGGGCCGGTGCGCGTGCAGTGTTCCAGCAGTTTTTCGGGTGCGTGTTCTTTCATGTCGAAGGCAGGCAGGAAGTGCGCGGAGATTCCTGCGGCAGACAGTTCCGCCTGCATGTGCGCGCGCCGTTCGCTGGCGCGGGACAGGTTGATCACCTCGGTATAGACAGACTGCGTCATGCGCCGTCCCATTCGTAGCCCGCGGGCAGGCGGTCGACGCGGATGAACGTGCGCGGGCCGGGCCGTGTGCCAATCTCGACCACCGCAACACGGCCACGCAAAAGCTCGCGCGCTTCGATCATCGCTGTTGCGTCGGTGCTTTCAAAAGGTTTGGGCAAGGGGATGGGCGTGCCAAAGACAGGCGGCATCGCCATTTTTGCCTGAACCGCTTGGATGGCGTCTGGTGCAAATGCGCCATCGAACGCCACTTCGCACCGGCGCTCCGATTGCTCTGGCGCGTTTGGTGCAGGCTCCAATGAGCTGTCCCAAAAGGTCAGCTCAAACGGTAAGGGCGCGCCGGCGGTCCGCTCCATGTTGGCACGGGCTGCAGACGCGGTTTGTCCCGCCTTGAAACACCATTCGGTGAAGGCCGTGATCGCAATGGGATCGGCATGCGCGACCTGCACGCTGCAGATCAGCGCGCATGCACCGATGTGGTTTGTTAGGGCCATATGATCCATGCTCCGGTGAGCTGTTGGCCCAGGATGTTGCGGCGGCTGTTGATCTTGAGCTGTGTGCCCGCGGGCGCGCCGACAATGCGCCACGCGCGCTGCGCGTTCACCGCCTGAACCGGTTCAAGGCGGATGCCCGCGGCCGCCGTGGTATCCACGAATGCCTGCGCGGCAGCGCTCGGGTTCTCACCACGCACAGACACGGCGCATTGTTTGAGATTTGAACGCCCCGCGCCGTTGGCGAGGTTGATGTAAATGTTTCCGGGTTGCTCACCGCCAACCAGAAGCGGGCCAAGCTCGCCCGGCTCGGCGCCGAAGTCGCGCTGGTTCACCAGCCGGAACCGTTCGGTCACATTGGCCATGGAGGGCAATGAGGCTGCACAAATGTCGACAAAAGCCTGTGTCGCCCGACCGATGGTCGATGTTGGGCGCGTCCGGTCAGGTACTGCGACGCTGGATGCCGGAAGTGCGGTTGTGCCGCTGCGCAATTGTTCGAGCCGTGCCTCTTCGCGACGCACGCGGTCGGCGCTGGATTGCGCGGCGGTCAATAGCCCACCGTCCGTTTCCAACCAGCGCGCCGTTGCGGCCAAACCGATCGGGGGAAAGTTGGAACTGGGTTTGTCGGGCACTGATGTGCACCCGGCCCCAAGCAGCAAAGCCATCATGATGTACGCCGCAGATTTCACGTGCTCTCCCCCTCGTACTGGTCCTGAATGCAGTTACCCCTTGACGGCTGCCACAATCTTTTGCGCGCCATCTTTGAGATCATCGGCTGCGATGACGTCGAGGCCAGAACTGTTGATGATATCCTTGCCCTGCTGCACGTTCGTGCCCTCAAGCCGTACAACCAGTGGCACCTGCAGGCCGACTTCCTTGACTGCGGCGACCACGCCTTCGGCAATCACGTCACAGCGCATGATGCCGCCAAAGATGTTGACCAAGATGCCTTTGACATTGGGGTCCGAGGTGATGATCTTGAAGGCTTCGGTGACCTTTTCCTTGGTTGCGCCGCCGCCCACGTCGAGAAAGTTGGCGGGCTCAGCGCCATACAGCTTGATGATGTCCATGGTTGCCATGGCCAGCCCGGCACCGTTCACCATGCAGCCGATCTCACCATCGAGCGCGATGTAGTTCAGGTCGTATTTGGACGCTGCGAGTTCCTTGGGGTCTTCCTCGGTCTCGTCGCGCAATTCGTTGATGTCGGCATGGCGATAGATGGCGTTGCCGTCAAAACCCATCTTGGCATCGAGACACTTGAGATCGCCGCTGTCGGTTACGATCAGCGGGTTGATCTCGAGCATTTCCATGTCTTTTTCGATGAACATTTTATAGAGCGTGCCCATCAAGCCGACGCATTGCTTCACCTGCTTGCCCGTCAGGCCAAGCATGAAGGCGATGCGGCGCCCATGGTAGGCTTGGTAGCCGGTGGCCGGATCGACGCTGAAGCTGAGGATCTTTTCCGGGGTTTCGGCGGCGACCTCTTCGATGTCCATGCCGCCCTCGGTCGAGCAGACAAAGCTGACGCGGCTGGTGGCGCGGTCAACGAGCAGGGCAAGATACATCTCGGTTTCGATGCCCGAACCGTCCTCGATATAGATGCGGTTCACCTGTTTGCCGGCGGGGCCGGTCTGATGCGTCACCAGCGTGCGGCCCAGCATCTTCTTGGCCTCTTCTGCCGCCTCGGCGACCGATTTGGTCAAGCGCACGCCACCTTTTTCGCCAGCGTCGGCTTCCTTGAATGATCCCTTGCCACGGCCACCGGCGTGAATTTGTGCCTTGACCACCCAAAGAGGTCCGTCCAATTCGCCCGCGGCGGTCTTGGCATCTTCAGCTTTGAGAACAATGCGCCCATCCGAGACCGGGGCCCCGTAGCTGCGCAAAAGGGCCTTGGCCTGGTATTCATGGATGTTCATTGCAAATCGGTCCCGTTTGGTAATGCGGTTACAGCTGTAATCCACCGAAGCTAAAGCGCACGTAAACAGGAAATATGTCGCATCAGGGCAAATAAGGCCAAAAAAGATGATTTTGTGATCACACGCTGAAAAAGTGTGATCACAAAATTTCCAAATGCCTTGGGAATCGCTGTTTCGCACAGCTAGCGCTTTGCATCGCCGTTGTTTTCTTTGACCTGCGCAAGCGGCGCGTCGGCATCACCCGGTCAGTTTGAACCAGGCGAATTGCAATCGGTGCTTGAGCGATTTGAGCAAAAAGGCCGGATCCTTGCGGCGCTTGACCTCATCGGTTTTGTGCGTCGGATCAAATCCGATGTGCCGCACATTGCCCGCCTCCAGATAAGCGAGGCGAAATCCGCGCAACTTGTAGTGCAGGCTCAGGTCGCGTTCGGGCCCGATTTTTGCGTAAGGCGCATGTGCGGTGTAATCTGCGGTGCGGCGCAGCCCGGGGTTGAATGAAAAGCTGCCCCAGCGGCGATGGTCCTTTGGGTTGGCAAGCCGCACTGGAATGCCGGCCACCTCGCCCGGCGCGGCGCGGTTTTGCGCCTCTGGCGCTTCGGACCAGGCGCGCAGCATGACTGCATGGATGTCGGCGCGGGCGTTCAGGATCGCACGGCTTTCATCGATGAACAGCGATGAGGGAAAGATCCAGTCATCCTCGCAGTGGTAGATGAACGGCGTATCGACCTGCGCATAAGCCCGATCTATGGACGCGATTTGGCCGAGGTTGCGTTCGTTTTGTAAAAATAGATGGGGAACATCGCGCAAGGCTTTTTCCACCACCGGCCCAATGGCGGGGCTGTCGCTGTCTTCGATCACGATGATGCGTTTCACGGCGCTCAGGTCGCACGCCGTAATGCTGCCGAGGGTTTCGGCCAGCACGTCGGGCCGCTTGCAAGACGTCAGCACGATGGTCGTGTCCTGGGTCATTGCCGCGGCCCGAGGTTGGATCAGGTTAGGGTGCCGTCAATGCCTTTGCAGGCTTCCATCAGACCCTGAACGGCTTTGACCGACGTGTCGAACATCTCTTGCTCTTCCTTGGTGAGCTTGATGTTCACGATACGCTCGATGCCGCCAGCGCCGATGACAGTCGGGACGCCGACATACATTCCTTTGAGCCCGAAATCGCCATCGCAGTGGGCAGCGCACGGCAGAACGCGTTTTTGATCCTTGAGGAAAGCTTCGGCCATTTCGATCGCGCTGGTGGCGGGGGCATAGAATGCGGAACCGGTTTTCAACAGCCCCACGATTTCGGCGCCGCCATCGCGGGTGCGCTGAACGATTGCGTCCATCTTTTCCTGGGTGGTCCAGCCCATGTCGATCAGGTCAGGCAGCGGAATACCGGCCACGGTAGAATAGCGCACCGACGGCACCATCGTGTCGCCGTGACCACCGAGCACGAACGCCGTGACATCGCGCATCGACACGTTGAACTCTTCAGCCAGGAAGTGACGGAATCGTGCGCTGTCCAGCACGCCGGCCATGCCGCAAACCTTTTCGGCCGGAAGGCCAGAAAACTGTTGCAGCGCCCACACCATCGCATCAAGCGGGTTGGTGATGCAGATGACAAACGCATCCGGCGCGTGATCGCGGATGCCTTCGCCGACGGACTTCATCACCTTGAGGTTGATGCCCAAAAGGTCGTCGCGGCTCATCCCCGGTTTGCGCGGCACGCCAGCGGTCACGATGCAGACGTCGGCACCAGCAATGTCGGCATAGTCCTGGGTGCCCTTCAGCTTGGCGTCGAACCCTTCGGACGGGCCCGATTCCGCGATGTCGAGCGCTTTGCCCTCGGGTGTGCCTTCGGCGATGTCAAAAAGGACGACGTCGCCCAATTCCTTGAGAGCTACAAGGTGGGCGAGGGTGCCGCCGATTTGACCTGCGCCGATCAGCGCAATCTTGGGTCTGGCCATGAGGGATAATCTCCGAACGTGTGATTGGTCGCGCCGGTGCGTAGCGCGATGTGGCCTGTCGCGCAAGAGTGCTGCGCTGCAGCATGCGGTGCCACGCGGTCTGGTCGCTTCGGGCGCTGTGGTCTAAAGGGATCAAAGAACGTGCGTTTTTGCGGATCTTTTGAATGCTTGAATTGACTCTTGGCTTTTTTGCGGTGGCGGCACCTGCAGCGATATTCGCGGGCATTTCCAAGGGCGGGTTTGGGTCCGGGGCGGCGTTTGCGTCCGCATCGATTCTGGCCCTGATCCTGGAACCGGGTGTGGCTTTGGCGGTGATGTTGCCGCTGTTGATGCTGATCGATTTGGCCACCTTGCGTCCATATTGGGGGCGTTGGAATCTGCGGGCATCTGCATTGATGATTGCGGGTGGAGTGCCGGGCGTGGCACTGGGCGCGTGGCTTTACACACTTGCCGATGCGGATGTATTCCGCGTGTTGATCGGTGTCATCTCGATCTCATTCGTGATCTGGCAGGTTGGAAAAGCGCGGGGCTGGATCCGCGCGGCGCGAACCGCCTTGCATCCGGCCTATGGCGCACTTGCGGGGTTGTTTGCAGGCTTTACCAGTTTTGTCAGTCACGCGGGCGGACCGCCTGCGGCTGTGTATTTGCTGTCGCTGAAGGTGGGAAAGACCGAATACCAGGCCAGCACTGTTCTGGTCTTCTGGGCCATCAACATCGCAAAATTTGTGCCTTACAGCTTTCTCGGCATGTTCACGGTTCAGACGACTTGGGCAAATCTGGCGCTGGCCCCCTTTGCTTTGCTGGGGGCATGGCTGGGCGTCAAAGCTCATCACCTTGTGCCGGAACGCGCATTTTTCGCGCTCACCTATGTTCTGCTCCTGGTGACGGGAACAAAGCTGATCTGGGACGGCCTGACCTGATCAGGCGCGTCAAAACTACAAACTGTTCGGAAGATTTGATGGACGGTCGCGCCCAACTGCGGGCCCGGGCAGACACATTTCTGCCCAAGCCAGGAACCTTAGGCATCGTTGCCTTTGGCAGGCAGCGCTTCGGCCAGTTCTTCAAATGCCTGACCCGAGGCGACAAGACATGTGAGGCCGTTGGGTGTGGTTATTGTAATGGTCCAAGTGCCCGATTCTTCAGAAGCAAATACCTCGACAATCGAGTTGTTGGCGCCAAGGCCCATCGATTGGCGAGTTTCGCCGTAGCCATCAGCCAATCGCGTCACCACGATGTCACGCGGTGCACAATTTCGCGCCTGCTGCGCTTGGGCTGCGCCGCTACCTATCGCTGCGATTGCAACGGTCGCGGCCAGAGCGCCCTTCCATTTTGTATTCCAAAACATAGTCTTCGCCTTTCGAGCAAAGGCACTCACCACTGGTCATCTGGCCGATCCGGGGGTGTCCCGGCGATGACCGGGCAGCCCCGGTTTCCCGTTTGATTCTCCTTCCGCAAAGTCCTCGGCGGCCCTGCCGAAACGGCCCTCCCGGAGAGATCAGAACGCCGGCAGGGTGCCGAACACCCCTTGAGTATTGGTTAATGCGCCGTGCGCCGATGCGCGCAATTTGATCGGTGTGCTGCAAATGCACGGTTTTCGAGCAAAAAAATTTCTGCGATGCGGCGCGATTTCGCTTGAACGATCTGCAAATAAATGAACACAACGGCGCAACTTTATGTCGCGCAGGAACGTCCCATGGCCGCCAATCGCCCGCTTCGCTCGGTGTTGTACATCCCCGCATCAAAACCACGGGCACTGGACAAGGCGCGCAGTCTGCCAGTCGACGCCATCATTTTTGACCTCGAAGACGCGGTGTCTGCCGAAGAAAAGGAAACGGCGCGCGGTACACTTGCCGCGGCTTTGCAGCAGGGCGGATACGGCGCGCGGATGAAGGTGATCCGGATCAACGCGCTGGATACAGACTGGGGTGCCGAGGATGCACGGGCGGCTGCCCACATGGGTGCGGATGCGATACTGCTGCCCAAAGTGGCGTCACCGGGTGATCTCGATGCCCTGATGGCCATCACTGGTGACATCGATTTATGGGCGATGATGGAGACGCCTTTGGGGATGCTGAACGCTGCGGCGATTGCGGGACACGCGCGCTTGCGGGCGATGGTTATGGGCACAAACGATCTTGCCAAGGATTTGCAGACCCGGTTTCGCCCTGATCGATTGCCTTTGCAAACCGGGCTCGGGCTGTGCGTTTTGGCGGCCAAGGCGCACGGGATCGCTGTCATCGATGGCGTTTACAACGCGTTCAAGGATGAAGACGGGTTGCGCGCAGAGTGTGCACAAGGCCGCGACATGGGGTTTGACGGCAAGACATTGATTCACCCCGCCCAAGTCGACATCGCAAACGCCGAATTCGCCCCGACGGCAGATGAAATCGATCTGGCTCAACGTCAAATCGAGGCGTTTCAACAGGCCGAGGCGCAGGGGCAAGGTGTTGCCGTAGTCGATGGGCGGATCGTCGAAAACCTGCATGTCGTCACGGCACGTGAGACGCTGGCCAAGGCCAACGCAATTGCCGCAATGGCGGCAGAATGACGTAACCCATGTTGCGACGGTCGTGATCCAACGATGAAACTCTACCGTTTCCTGTCCGAAGAAGACACGTCAGCCTTTTGCCACAAGGTCACCGCGGCCTTGAACGAGGGTTGGGAGTTGCATGGCAGCCCGACGCAGACCTGGGACCACGCGCTGGGCGTGATGCGTTGCGGGCAGGCCGTGGTGAAAGAGGTCGATGGCACATATCACCCCGATATCAAACTAAGGGAGCAGTAGATGGCCAAGACCAATGCAGGCCGGTTCTTCGAGGATTACCGCCTTGGCGAGGTGATTGAACACGCTGTGCCACGAACCGTCGGGGCGGGGGAGCGGGCGCTTTATCACGCACTGTATCCGGCGCGGCATTCGCTTTATTCGTCGGACGCGTTTGCGCGGTCCTGTGGGCTACCGGCGGCGCCACTAGATGACATGATCGCCTTTCACACGGTGTTCGGAAAAACCGTGCCTGATGTTTCGCTGAACGCTGTTGCGAACCTGGGGTATGCCGAAGGTCGTTGGCTGCGCCCGGTTTGGCCGGGCGACACCCTGAGGTCGAGATCCGAGGTAATCGGGCTGAAGCAAAATTCAAACGGGCGCACGGGCGTTGTTTGGGTGCGAACGACAGGGCTCAACCAGGCGGACGAACAGGTGCTGAGCTATGTCCGCTGGGTCATGGTCCGCAAAAGGGACGCAGATGCGCCAGCGCCGGACATGGTCGTGCCCGAGCTGGCCGCTGCAGTCGCCGCCGACAGGCTGGTGGTGCCTGACGGCTTGGATTTCTCGTCCTACGATTTCGGCCTGGCCGGTGATCCGCATCGGTGGGGCGATTATGAGGTTGGCGAGCAGATAGACCACGTCGATGGTGTCACTATTGAAGAAGCCGAGCACATGATGGCAACACGGCTGTGGCAAAACACGGCCAAAGTGCATTTCGACACGTCCGCGCGCCCGGATGGGATGCGCCTGATCTACGGTGGGCACGTTATTTCCATGGCGCGCACACTCAGTTTCAACGGTCTTGCCAATGCCCAGATAGTGATTGGTTTGAATGCAGGCGCGCATGCGAACCCGTGCCTTGCTGGGGACACGGTCCGTGCATGGACAGAGGTTTTGGATAAGGCCGACACGCCCGCGCCGGGTGTCGGCGCATTGCGGTTGCGATTGGTCGCGACCAAGGGCGGTATGCCCGGTACTTTGCGCGGGGATGACGGCAAGTACCTGCCACACGTGTTGTTGGATCTGGATTACTGGGCTTTGATGCCCCAGTAGCATCAGACTGTTTTTGTTGCGTTTATCGAAAATCAGCTGAATTTTCTGGGCAATATCAGAGACCACGTTACGGTTCGCTCGCCATCGGGCCAGCGAGCGTGATCACAAGGTATTTTACTGTGATCACAAAATGTCAATATTTCGCTGATGCGCCAAAAAACCGCGTCTCGGCACCGGTCCGAACACGTGACTCCTGTGCAAAACAGTATAAGACAAAAGAAACTAGCCACGCGAGGAGCCACGATGCCGGAAGTAAACAGGGGCGCGCGCCCACTCTCGCCCTTTATGATCGGGCCGTACTATCGCCCCCAGCTTACGTCGATTTCTTCGATTTTGGTGCGGATCACAGGCATCATTACGCTTGGAACGACCTTCTTGTTGGTCGTTTGGCTGTTCGCCGCCGCATCGTCAGACAGCGCGTTCGGACTGGTGGACGCAGCGTTTCAAAGCGTCTTGGGCATTGTCGTCCTAAGCATCGCTGTCTGGGCTGCGTTCTATCACATGCTCGGTCGTCTGCGGCACGTGGTTTGGGATTTCGGCTATGCGCTCAATGTGGAAACGTCAGAACGCATGGCGATTGGCATGTTTGCTGGCGCAACGGTTCTCACAGTAATCACGCTCTTTGCGGTGCTTTTGGCTTAAGGAGGCGATCGTGCGCTATCTGACGGATCGGAAACGTGTCATTGGCCTTGGATCGGGCCGCGAAGGTACACAACATCACTGGCAGATGCTTGTGAGCTCAATTCTCCTGCTGGCAGCGATCCCGGCGGTCGTGATCACATTCGCCTCGATCTTGGGGGGCAATCACGCGGAAGTATTGGCGTTCTTTGGCCGCCCGCTGGTCGCACTTATCACACTCCTGTCGCTGTCTGCGGTGATCTGGCACGTGATGCAAGAAGCGGTCGAAGCGATTGAAGACTATGTTCACGGTGCAAAAGGTAAGCTGAGCCTGATTGCGGTGCGCGCTTTTGGGTATGGGCTGATTGCTGCTGCGGTGCTTGCCGTGCTGCGCATGGCGCTGTGATCGAAAAATACGATGCGCGGAGCAAAGCGCATGGAAACACAGGAGGCCAGATAAATGGCTGCATATGATTACGAGACGCATGAATATGACGTCGTGGTCGTCGGTGCCGGTGGCGCCGGGCTGCGGGCCACGCTGGGCATGGCGGAGCAGGGGCTGTCGACGGCCTGTATCTCCAAGGTGTTCCCAACCCGCTCGCACACCGTCGCGGCGCAAGGCGGCATTGCCGCCAGCTTGGGCAACATGGGCCCGGACAGCTGGCAGTGGCACATGTATGACACGGTGAAAGGGTCAGACTGGCTTGGTGATACCGATGCCATGGAATACCTTGCGCGCGAAGCGCCCAAGGCGGTCTACGAGCTCGAACACTACGGCGTGCCGTTTTCCCGCACCGAAGAAGGTAAGATTTACCAGCGGCCCTTTGGCGGGCACACAACGCAATTCGGCGAAGGCCCCCCGGTCCAGCGCACCTGTGCTGCCGCTGACCGGACAGGCCACGCAATCCTGCACACGCTTTATGGGCAAAGCCTGAAAAACAATGCGGAATTCTACATCGAATACTTCGCCATCGACCTGATCATGTCTGAAGATGGCGTGTGTCAGGGCGTACTGTGCTGGAAGCTCGATGATGGCACGATGCATCTTTTTGCAGCCAAGATGGTTGTTCTGGCGACAGGTGGCTATGGTCGTGCCTATTTCTCGGCTACATCCGCTCACACTTGCACGGGCGATGGCGGCGGTATGACGGCGCGAGCGGGGCTGCCTTTGCAGGACATGGAATTTGTCCAATTCCATCCCACCGGTATCTACGGGTCTGGCTGCCTGATCACAGAAGGCGCACGCGGCGAAGGCGGGTATCTAACCAACTCAGAAGGCGAGCGCTTCATGGAGCGCTACGCGCCGACCTACAAGGATCTGGCAAGCCGAGATGTTGTGTCGCGCTGTATGACGATGGAAATCCGCGAGGGTCGCGGTGTCGGTCCAGACGGTGATCACATACACCTGCACCTCAACCACTTGCCGCCGGAAACACTGGCTGAACGTCTGCCGGGCATTTCGGAAAGCGCACGCATCTTTGCCGGTGTGGATCTAACAAAGGAACCCATCCCGGTGCTGCCGACCGTCCACTACAACATGGGCGGCATCCCGACCAACTACTGGGGTGAGGTTTTGGCGCCGACAAAAGACAACCCTGACAATGTCGCGCCGGGCCTGATGGCTGTTGGAGAGGCGGGCTGCGCGTCGGTGCATGGTGCGAACCGGCTGGGCTCCAACTCGCTGATTGATCTCGTGGTCTTTGGCCGCGCCGCTGCAATCCGCGCTGCCGAAGTCGTTGACGCCAAAGCGCCCGTGCCGCGCCCGAACCAACGTTCGGTCGATGCAGCGTTCAGCCGGTTCGACGGTCTGCGCTATGCCAATGGTCACGTCGGGACGGCTGAACTGCGTCTTGAGATGCAAAAGACGATGCAACAGGACGCGGCGGTTTTCCGCACCGACAAAACACTCGCCGAAGGCGAAGAAAAAATGAAGGCGGTCGCAGACAAGCAAAGCGATCTAAAGGTGACCGATACGTCGCTCGTCTGGAACTCAGACTTGATGGAGACGCTTGAGCTGACCAACCTGATGCCCAACGCAGTGGCAACGATCACCGCAGCCGCCGCACGCAAGGAAAGCCGTGGCGCGCATGCGCATGAGGATTACCCGGATCGCGACGACGAAAACTGGCGCAAGCACAGCCTCGTCTGGTTCAAGGGTAACGCGGCGAGCCTGGGGTATCGCGGCGTGCACCTGCAGCCGCTGACCAGTCACAATGACGGTGGCATCGACCTGAAGAAGATCGCGCCAAAGGCACGGGTGTACTAACCCGTGACCACGTTTCCGGCACACCCCGCCGCGCTGTGCGGGCGGTGGCTGTTCCTGCTCGGGGCAGCCTTGATCGGCCTGGCCGGTTGCGAAAGTGCGACGCGTGCCGCTGATGATGTCGCGCGGCGCAGTGCCAAGGCTGCCGTGTCCGAGACACTGGCGACGCGTTTCCCGACAGTGCCGAGCGCTGCGGTGACACCCTTCACCGATTGCATCATCGACAACGCAACAGCGCGCGAAATTGGTGAGTTTGCCAAAGACGCGGTGATTGGCGTTTCGGAGACCACGGCAGCTTTGGTCCGTTCCGTGCTGACACGCGCCGAAACGCAACGCTGCGTATTGCAAGCTGGGCTGTCCAGCCTTGGGCCGCAGGGCGTATAGCGATGCGGTTGTTCCTCCATATGGGCCCGCACAAGACGGGAACCACGTCGCTTCAGGCGATGTTGCGGCGCAATGCCGATGCTCTGGGCGATGGCATCAAGGTGATTGTTCCGGGCAGCGAGAGTCCGATAAAGCCGCTGGCACAGGTGATGTGGCGGTTCAGTATGGGGCGCGCCGACTGGTCGGAAGTTCAGGCGGAAGTGGTTGAGACCACGCAGATGCTTCGGGCCACAGATGCCGAGACACTGATTGTCAGCCATGAAAACCTGTGTGGCGCAATGATGGGCAGCGGCACAGAAACGGCGTTTTACCCGCACTTGTCGCGATTCATGGATTGCTTCGATCGTCACCTAAACGGCGTCGCGCCAGAATACGTGTTTTATCAACGCGATAGCGCACAATGGTTAAAAAGCGTGCACAACCAAGTGGTAAAGCAAAACCTATACGCCGATGATCTGACGCATTTTCTGGCGGGCACCGATCAACCGGATTGGTCTGGTATTGCTGGTCTGTCGCGCCCCGGACGGCAGGTGCATCTTTTTGATCTTGCAGACGAACCTGACCGCGCACGCCCTGGACAGCAGCTTTTGCGGCTCGTGGGACTCGACGACGATCGTATCGCCGCGCTGAAACCAGTGCCTGACATGCGCAATGAAAGTCTTTCAGTGGGCGCGCTCGAATTCATGCGGATCATAAATGCGTTGCGCATCGATCAAGCCACCCGCCGGCAAATCATGAACCAGGTCATTGCCCGGCCCGAACTGTTCGACACGCTGTCACGGGCGTTGATGCCCCAGCCGGCTGAGGCGTCTCCATGACCACAAAACACCCCAATTCCCGATCTCGGCGCAACCGCGTCGCTCAATTCACCATCCTGCTCGGCTAAAGGAGCAACACCATGGTTCAGTTTACCCTTCCCAAGAACTCGCGCATCACGGTCGGCAAAACCTGGCCCAAACCCGAAGGCGCCACCAATCTGCGAAAATTCCAGATCTATCGCTGGAACCCGGACGATGGTCAAAATCCGCGGGTCGACACCTACTGGGTTGATCTGGACACGTGTGGCCCGATGATCCTTGATGCGCTGATCAAGATCAAAAATGAGATTGATCCGACGCTGACATTCCGCCGCTCTTGCCGCGAAGGGATTTGCGGGTCCTGCGCGATGAACATCGACGGGATCAATACGCTTGCCTGCATCTACGGCATGGACGAGGTGAAGGGCGACGTGAAGATCTATCCGCTGCCGCACATGCCTGTGGTCAAGGATCTGATCCCAGACCTGACCCATTTCTATGCTCAGCACGCCAGCATCATGCCATGGCTCGAGACCAAGACAAACCGCCCGGCCAAGGAATGGCGCCAGTCGATCGAAGACCGCAAGAAACTGGACGGCCTTTATGAATGCGTAATGTGCGCGTCCTGCTCAACTTCGTGCCCCAGTTACTGGTGGAACGGCGACCGCTACCTCGGGCCTGCCGCTCTCCTGCACGCGTACCGCTGGATCATTGACAGCCGGGACGAAGCCACGGGCGAGCGTCTCGACGATCTGGAAGATCCGTTCAAGCTCTACCGTTGTCACACGATCATGAACTGTGCCAAGACGTGCCCAAAGGGCCTGAACCCGGCCGAAGCCATCGCGAACATCAAAAAGATGATGGTGGATCGGACCGTCTAGGCCAGTTCAATACGGCGGAACCACCATGGCCAAAATTATCCTGCACTCCAACGATCTTGGGGTGCGCGGCACTGTTCAGGCCATCTATGACTACGCCGATCATGCCGAAACGATTTTGGGTCACGAGGCCGTCGTGGCCTACCCAAACGGCCATCCGAACACGGACCAGAAGGTGGTGGACAAGTTTGCCGCGCGGTTTCCGTTGGTCTGCTATGACAGGCTCGAGGATCTGGCAGGATCCGGGGCCGATCTAACATATTTTCAGAAATACGGCGGAAAGGACGAACTGGTCAGTCCGGATACGCCTACGGCGGTTCATGCCGTATTCCAGACGTTTGAACCGCACGGGCAAACCTATGCCTACATTTCACAATGGTTGTCGGAATACTGCACGGGCGGGCATTATCCATTTGTGCCCTACATGGTGACCTTGCCACCCGGCACATCGCAACGTGACGCGTTGGGCATTCCAAAAGATGCGTTCGTTTATGGCCGCTACGGCGGATACGACACGTTCGATCTGGATTTCGTAAAGGCGCAAATCCCCGCCTTGCTGTCCGACCCGGACGTCTGGTGTGTGTTTATCAACACCGAGAAGTTTATCGAACACGAGCGCGCCCTGTTCTTGCCGTCGATCACGCAGCCGGAAGATAAGTCGAATTTTATCATGACCTGCGACGCGATGATCCACGGGCGCAAGCGCGGCGAAAGCTTTGGTCTCGCGCACAGCGAATTCCTGTTCCACAATCGCCCCGTCGTTGCGTGGGAAGGTGGTAAGGACGGCAACCACCGGGTCATGTTACGTGATGCGCCTGGCGCGCTTTATCGCGATGGCGAAGACTTCCTGGCCAAGGCGCGGGGCCTTCGCGATAGCCTCGACTATGATTGGGCGGGACTAGTCGCGCCGTTTTCGCCCGAAGCAGCGATGCAAAAGTTTCAACAAGTCTTTGTGGACCGCGCCGACCGACCAACAGGAAACCGTGTTTTCGTCGATCTCGGTTATCGCTTTCGCAAAGTGTTTCGAAAGTAGAGCACCATGACCACGCCACCCGACGCCGATGCCCGCCGCGCCGTCGCGCCTGTGATCTGCTATCCTCCTGACACATTGCCGCAACCAGATCTGGCGCTTTATTCAACCGCGCGTTCCAGCGCGACCAAAGTATCCGAGGTGACCGTTCCGCCGCGCGATGCAGCCTGTTTCGACGTACCCTCCGGCCATTTTTTTCGCATAACGAGCATCGAAGGACCGCAGGTCGGTGACATGAACCTGTGGAACGCCCATGACCTGTCCGAACGCTTCTATTCCGGCAAAACCAGAGCCTTGCATGGAACCCACTTGGATACCGGGGAACGTCTGTGGAGCAGCTTTCCATCTCTGCGCCCGATGGCCACAATCACAACTGATACACTCGACTGGTACGGGTTCGATGAATTTGGCGGTGGTGTACACGACGTGATTGGCACGCGGTGTGATCCGTATACGGGCAATCTGCTTCAGGGTGGACACTATCATTATTGCTGTCATTCCAATCTGACCCGTGCACTGACCGAGCATCTGAACATCCCGGTTCAACAGGCCGAACCGCACGTGCACGACGTGCTGAACGTATTCATGTGCACCGGGTTCACCAGAGATACCGGCCAGTATTTTATGAAGGCGAGCCCGGTTCGTCCGGGCGACTACATCGAGTTTTTTGCTGAGATTGATCTCATTGGCGGTCTCAGCGCGTGTCCCGGCGGCGACTGCGGATCAGAACACACCTCTGACGTAGCTATATGCCATCCGCTGCTGGTCGAGGTATTTGCGCCAGACCCGGCCGCATTGGGCGAATGGCGAAGCCCCCCGGTTAACGGCTACGACCGCACGCACGGGGCCGGGTGACACCGTTCACCCTTCTCTGTTTCCCAAAAATCCTCCCCGAAGGGTCGCGTTCCGCCGGGCCGTCACGTTGGCGTATCAGGTGAACGCGGCCTCAAGCGCGATCTCGATCATGTCGCCAAAGCTACGTTCGCGGTCTTCGCTGGGCAGTGCTTCGCCAGTCTGCAAATGGTCGCTGACCGTCAGCACAGCCAGCGCACGTCGACCGTGGCGCGCAGCGAGGGTGTAGAGCTCTGCGGCTTCCATCTCGACGCCGAGGATGCCGTGGCGCACCATCTGCTCGTCCAGATCAGGCCGTTCGGCGTAGAAAACATCCGACGAATAAATGCCACCGACGTGCGTTTTGGTCCCTTTGGCTTCGGCCGCGCGGACGGCAGCTGCCAGCAGCCCGTAATCCGCGCAGGGAGCGAAATTCACGTCGCGGAAGATGGCCGAGGAAGGCGATGTGATCGTTGACGCAGTCATTGCGATGATCACGTCGCGAATGCCCACTGCCGGCTGCATGCCGCCGCAGGAACCAATTCTTATCAGCGTCTGTGCGCCGTAGTCCCGGATCAGCTCATTGGCGTAGATCGACAGGGACGGCATGCCCATGCCGGACCCGTGTATGGTCACCCGATTGCCGCGCCACTCACCGGTAAAGCCCAGCATGCCGCGCACCTCGGTGACCAATTCAGCGTTTTCCAGGAATGTTTCCGCGGCCCATCGGGCGCGGTAGGGGTCGCCAGGCATCAGAACGGTTTCTGCGATCTGGCCAGCGGCGGCCCCAATATGAACGGTCATCGTGCTCTCCGGATTAAGGACAGCGCTAATTAGCCGTTCTGGTCCTCAAACCTCAAGGTCTGAAGGCGATTTGCCAGCGGCAATGGCGTTCTTGTACCACTGTGGCTGGCGCCCTTTGCCGGTCCATGTCTGACTAGGCATATCTGGATTTGAGTATTTTGGGGCGCCAGCTGCGCCGCCTTTTGCGGGTGCATTTCCGACCAATTCAGCAAGCGTAAATCCAAACTCTGCCGCTGCTGCTTCGGCTGCTTTGCGGGCTTCTTTTCTGTCACGTTTCTTGGCAGCTGCCAAAGCGCTATCAACGTCGCCGCGCAACTTTTCCAGTTCTTTATGTGACATTTTTTCGAGGTTTTTTGCCATTTTCACTTTCCCTAGTAATAGCGACAACATGACTAGGGTGTGTAGCGGTGGTTTTGCAATAGTTTTTCATGACACGATTGGGGTCGTGATCGGCATTTTTTCGCTTATTGGCTTCTGCCGCGCCCGCAAATAAACCTTTGCGGGAATCTGGCTTGATTTACTGAAATATTTTTCCCGTTATTCGAGAGCCTTTATTCAGCAGCAACTGCTTTCGGTTCCGCTAGTGTAACAATATCCGACATAATTGTATTCAATTCGAAATCCTTGGGCGTGTAGACGCGCGCAACCCCCATTGCGGTCAGCCGCGCGGCGTCTTCATCGGGGATAATGCCGCCGACAATCAACGGAATGTGGCTTAGGCCTTCGGCTTTCATCCGTTGAACGAGGTCTTCCACCAATGGAATGTGACTTCCCGAAAGAATGGACAGACCGACGACATGAGCCTCTTCATTCTGGGCTGCCGCAACGATTTCCTCGGGTGTGAGGCGGATCCCTTCATAGCAGATGTCCATCCCGCAATCGCGAGCGCGCACGGCAATCTGTTCGGCGCCATTTGAATGCCCATCGAGACCGGGCTTGCCCATCAAAAATTTCAAACGTCTTCCCAGCCGATCGCTAACGGCGTCCACTGCGTCGCGCAGCTCGTCCAGCCCTTCGGTCTGGTTCGATTGGCCGGCAGCAACGCCGGTTGGTCCGCGGTATTCGCCGTGAATAGCGCGCATTTGTGCTGCCCACTCGCCGGTCGTTACGCCAGCCTTTGCGGCAGCGATAGACGCGGGCATGACATTTTCACCCGCAGCGGCCGCAGCGCGCAGCGCATCCAGTGCCGCCTTCACGGCGACCTCGTCTCGATCTTCGCGCCACGCGGTCAAGCGGTTGATTTGATCTGCTTCGACCGCGGGGTCGACCACCATGATGCCGCCATCCCCGGTCATCAACGGCGACACCTCACCAGCCTGGTACTTGTTCACGCCGACCACGACAGTGTCACCTTTTTCAATACGACCAAGGCGTTCCGAATTGGACTGGACCAATTGCGATTTCATGTAATCGATGGCGGCAATCGCGCCGCCCATGGCGTCGAGGCTTGCCAATTCAGCGCGCGCACCGTCTTTGAGGGCCTCAACCTTGGCATCCACGGCGGGGTTGCCGTCAAAGAGATCGTCAAATTCCAAAAGGTCGGTTTCATATGCCATGATCTGCTGCATGCGCATTGACCATTGCTGATCCCACGGGCGCGGCAGACCCAACGCTTCGTTCCATGCGGGCAATTGCACGGCACGCGCGCGCGCCTTTTTCGAAAGCGTAACAGCCAGCATTTCGATCAGAATGCGGTAGACGTTGTTTTCCGGCTGTTGTTCGGTCAGCCCGAGCGAGTTGACCTGAACACCATAGCGGAAACGGCGGAATTTCGGATCCGAAACGCCGTAACGGGATTCGCAGATTTCGTCCCAAAGATCGACAAAGGCGCGCATCTTGCACATCTCGGTGACAAAGCGAATCCCCGCATTCACAAAAAATGAAATGCGCCCAACGACAGCCGGAAAATCTTCGGGCGCGATGCGTGGTTTCAAAACGTCCAGCACTGCCGTCGCAGTTGCCAAAGCAAATGCCAACTCCTGCTCCGGCGTCGCGCCCGCCTCTTGCAAGTGATACGAACACACGTTCATCGGGTTCCATTTGGGCATGCTGGAATAGCAGTATTCAGCGACGTCTGCGATCATGCGCAGGCTTGGCTCCGGCGGGCAGATGTAGGTGCCTCGGCTGAGGTACTCCTTGATCAGATCATTCTGCACCGTGCCTTGCAGCTTGCTGACATCGGCGCCCTGTTCCTCGGCGACTGCGATGTAAAGCGCCAGCAACCACGGGGCCGTCGCATTGATCGTCATTGACGTGTTCATCTGCTCAAGCGGGATTTGATCGAAAAGGGTGCGCATGTCACCAAGATGCGCCACTGGCACGCCAACCTTGCCCACCTCGCCGCGGGCCAGCACGTGATCGCTGTCATAGCCTGTTTGCGTGGGCAGATCGAAAGCCACGGACAACCCCGTCTGTCCCTTGGCCAGATTTGACCGATAAAGCGCGTTTGACGCAGCCGCAGTCGAGTGTCCCGCATAGGTGCGGATCAACCAGGGGCGGTCTTTTTTGACGGTGTCGGTCATGTCGGTGTCCAGTCTTGGCTGAGCAAGAAAATTTCGTCGTGGTGTAGCTATACGAAATTTTGCATCGCCGTCAACATGCTGCATCGCGGCAATTTCGGCAGATATGTCACGGCGCCTTGTGTGCGTGCAGCGGATCATCGCCGTGTGGTTTGTGCCGGTCGCGGCGGCCTGTCACTCTTGGGCCATGTGGCAGACCGTGGAACTTCCCCTTTGGCTTTTTGTGCTGATTGTGTTGTTTGCCGCCGTCACGTTTGCC
Organism: Pseudomonadota bacterium; assembly: GCA_038530495.1. Lineage (GTDB taxonomy): Bacteria > Pseudomonadota > Alphaproteobacteria > Rhodobacterales > Rhodobacteraceae > Tateyamaria. The sequence continues at coordinate 20,136 of JBCBCR010000029.1, forward strand.
TCGCACTTCCTGTTTCCGTCGGTGCGATGGTTTTTTCGTCGTCGCCTGGAACGTGCGGTCTCGCGCTTGAATGAGCGGCTCAGCGTGCCGATTGAGCCATTCAAACTGGCTCGGCGCAACGACATGATACAGCGCATTCTTTACGACCCCGAAGTGACCCAAGCCATCGTGGACTATGCGCGCGACGAACGTGTGCGCGAGGATGTCGCGTTTGAAAAAGCGCGCCGCTATGCACGTGAGATCGTGCCGAGTTTTTCAGCTTTTGCGTATTTCGGGTTGGGCATTCGATTGGCACGCTGGCTCGCCACGCAGCTCTATGAGGTGCGTACTGGCGTAGACAATATGGAGCGCATCAAGAGTATCCCCGAAGGCAGCACGGTGATCTTTGTCATGAACCACCGCAGTAACATGGACTATGTGCTGGTCACCTATCTGGCGGCACGCGCGTCGGCCTTGTCCTATGCCGTCGGCGAATGGGCGCGGGTCTGGCCGCTGTCCCGATTGATCAAATCGATGGGCGCCTACTTTATCCGTCGCAAGTCGCGCGGTGCGCTCTACCGCAAGGTGCTGGCCAAATACGTAGAGCTTGCGACCATGGGCGGCGTAACCCAAGCCATCTTTCCCGAAGGCGGGCTCAGCTTGGACGGAAATCTTGCCCGCCCGAAATTGGGGCTGCTGGCGTATGTTGTCGACGCGTATCAGAGATGCGGGCGCGATGTGGCCTTTGTGCCGGTTGCAATCGCATATGACCGCGTCCTCGAGGATAGAGTGCTGGTGACAGCGCACCGTGCGGGCAATCGCCGGTTTCGCGCGCGCATGTCGGTTGTTGCGGGTTTCATCCTGCGAAAACTGTGGCTTCGCATCACCGGACGATTTCTGCGTTTTGGGGGAGCTGGCGTTGTATTTGGTGCGCCCGCGTACCTGAGCAGCTTCGGTAAAAACCCAGATCCCGAGGCGCTGGCCGACCATCTGATGCAGCGCATTTCAGCTGAAATGCCCCTGATGGGCGTCACCTATGTCTCACGTACATTGCTCGATGCGGGCAACGCCGTTTCAGAGGACGAACTGAAGCAAGGTCTGGCGGCGGCCATCGAAACGACGCCGCAGTTGATCGAAGAACCGGACATCGCCCGCGTGATGTCACACATGGAGCAGCGCGGCCTGATCCAGCGTCAAGAGAATGGTTGGGCAGCAAACCCGGCCGAAAATGATCTTTTGCAGTTCTACGCAAACGCAGCGCCACGTGCTGCGCGTGCAAAGTCATAAAATTACAAAATTGCACCCTACCGTGTTGCTTTCTTGCGCAAACGGCCATATCCACGGCCTAACACACACGATTCTGCACTGCGGCACGGCATCACCAAAGGAGTTTTCTCATGGCGCTCGACACCGGCATCGCGTCCTACGACGCACCCGAAAAGGACCTCTACGAAATGGGAGAGATCCCGCCGATGGGTTATGTGCCCAAGCAGATGTACGCCTGGGCGATCCGGCGCGAACGTCACGGGGAACCGGACACGGCAATGCAGCTCGAAGTGGTCGATGTTCCGACCCTCGACAGCCACGAAGTGCTGGTTTTGGTGATGGCGGCCGGGGTGAATTACAACGGCGTCTGGGCGTCGCTGGGTCAGCCGATTTCTCCATTTGACGGACATGGCCAGCCGTTCCACATCGCGGGCTCGGATGCGTCGGGCATTGTCTGGGCCGTGGGTGACAAGGTGAAGCGCTGGAAAGTCGGGGATGAGGTCGTCATTCACTGCAACCAGGACGACGGTGACGACGAACATTGTAACGGCGGGGACCCGATGTATTCGCCTAGTCAGCGTATTTGGGGTTACGAAACGCCGGATGGTTCGTTCGCGCAATTCACCAATGTGCAGGCGCAACAGCTCATGCCGCGCCCCAAGCATCTGACATGGGAAGAAAGCGCGTGCTACACGCTGACGCTGGCCACCGCCTACCGGATGCTGTTTGGCCACGAACCGCATGATCTGAAGCCGGGCCAGAACGTCCTGGTCTGGGGCGCGTCGGGCGGTCTGGGCTCTTATGCGATCCAGCTGATCAACACCGCTGGCGCCAATGCGATCGGCGTGATCAGCGACGAGAGCAAGCGTGACTTCGTCATGGATCTGGGCGCCAAGGGGGTCATCAACCGCAAGGATTTCAACTGCTGGGGCCAACTGCCTACCGTGAACACCCCTGAATACGCCGAATGGTTCAAGGAGGCGCGCAAGTTTGGCAAAGCGATCTGGGATATCACCGGCAAAGGCAACAATGTCGACATGGTGTTCGAACACCCCGGCGAAAGCACATTCCCGGTATCGACCTTTGTCTGCAAAAAGGGCGGGATGGTTGTGATCTGTGCCGGTACGACCGGGTTCAACTGTACCTTCGACGTTCGCTACATGTGGATGCACCAGAAGCGTCTGCAGGGGTCGCATTTTGCGCACCTTGCACAAGCGTCGGCAGCCAACCACCTCATGGTGGAACGTCGGCTTGATCCTTGCATGTCCGAGGTGTTTACGTGGGATGACCTGCGCGAAGCGCACATGAAGATGCTGCGCAACGAACACAAGCCCGGAAATATGTCAGTTTTGGTCCAGTCGCCCAAAACCGGTCTGCGGACTCTCGAAGACGTCTTGGAAGCCAAAGGCTAATCGTTTACACGTTTAGCGTGCAATGCATCGCTTGCGAATCATCCACTGGTTTCGCGAGCGATCAAGGTGTTTCGGGTCGCGCACGCAATTTCAGTGACTTAATTCGTACCACCTCGCTATTTTGGGGGAGGAGAAAACCGTGAATTTTCAAAGGCAGTTAATACAAGCTATAGTTAGTTTAATCTTTCGTTAACTAATCAGGAGCGAGTGTGACCAATGAAGAGTGATTGGATACTTGACGTTCTCGCCGACCTAAAGACATTCGCCAACAGCAACGGGATGCCCGCGCTCGCAGAGCAACTCGACGATACGGCAATAGTCGCCATGGCTGAGATCGCTGCTGCGAAGGATGCTCAAAATGGTCAGCGCCGCGACGGTAACTCAGCCGTTGGAATTCATCTTGGAGGAACTGGAGCAAGCTGAAGAACTCGGCGCGCTCCAACACGCAACAGAGCGTCTGTGCGAACATTACGAAATTGATCACGTCGTGTATCACTGGGTCGACAGCGCTGGTGATCACTACGGCTGTGGCACGTATCCGGATGAATGGCGCTATGTCTACCTTGAACGGAATTACCTGCGGGTCGATCCGGTTATTATCGGCTGTTTTCAAAGCTTTCACCCGGTCAACTGGAAACAACTCGACTGGTCGAGCAAACAGGCGCGCGAATTCCAGTCGGCAGCGCTGGAACACGGCATCGGCAATCAAGGGTTCACTGTTCCAATTCGCGGCCCCAATGGACAGTTCGCTCTGTTTACGGTCAGCCATACCTGTGGCGACGACGAATGGGAGGACTGGACAGATGGCAACCAGAGGGACCTCATTTTGATCGCGCACGAGTTCAACAAAAAGGCGCTTGAATTCGAGGCGGACCGCAGGCCGGGACAGACCCAGCAACTCAGCCCGCGCGAGTTGGACGCGATGACATTTCTGGCGCTCGGCTACAGCCGCGCGCAGGTCGCCGACGAGCTGTCGATCTCCGAACACACATTACGCGTCTACATTGAAAGTGCGCGACACAAACTGGGCGCACAGAACACGACCCATGCGGTTGCACGGGCGATTTCGCGGGGCCTGATCGTCGCATAAAGTGTTGCGGCAGGCTGTGTGACGCCGCACGCAAAGATAGAAAATAGTTAACGCCGCTATGGCTAGCGTTTGGGTTCACCTGCCCGGTCCGCCCAAGGAGAGCCCCGATGCTGCGTTACGTCTATGCCACTGATCTGCACAAATTCCCCAAACTTGCCCGCACAATGTTCGAAGACCGCGCGGACCAGTTCAAGACCCGTCTCGGCTGGGATGTGCGGGTGGACGCGCTGGGGCACGAGCGCGACGTTTATGATGCGCTGAAC
>JBCBCR010000030.1:0-22750 GCA_038530495.1 Pseudomonadota bacterium
GTTTCAAAAGTTCGTCGAACCAACGATACGGCGATGTCCAATAGATCGTGTTTATGAGCGTTCGAAACGCACCTGCCGCGCGGCCGATCGGTTTCATGGCAAGCGCACCGTGTCTCCGGGGAACAGCAGCGGTATCCCCGGTCGCGGGGCCTTCAATCCATGGCCGATGATATAACGGTCTTTTTTCAAATGCGGGCCCAGTTCGTCAAATCCGGCGTGGTAGGCATTGCCACGTTCGCGGGCATTGAAAAATACCACGTCTGCCTCCGCCAACGCATCATAAAGCGGCGCATGCACGGCAGAATCTGAACTGTACCCAAACCGGCAGCGTCCACCTTCGTGCAAGGTGAAACCGAAACACGGGGTGGAATGGCGGCCTTCGTGAAACCGAATGTCCCACCGTCCCTCTGTGACGCGTTCCCCTGTATTCCAACGTGCAAGCTCTTCGGGCGGAAAAAGCGCTGCATGTTCCGCAAGCCTGTGGGTTTTCAAACGGTCTTCGATCCGCGGGTGCGCAAGCAAGCCCAGCAATCGTTTCTGCGCATGCTCAACCCGCAATACAACGGGCAGCTCTCCGGCGTGATCCGAGTGGTTGTGCGTGATGATTGCCGCAGGCGGAAGCGCAAGCCCCGCCTCGCGCAGCGCAAACATCACGCCATAGCCGAAATCGCACAGCAGTTCCGGCTCTCCGTCGCGCAGAATGACAAAAGAAGATGAGCATTCGCGGTCATACACGTATGCAGCACCGCCTGCCGAGCCCAGAACAAAAATGTCTGTGTAAGACGTCATTCGGTGCACCGTAACAGGTGTCGATTGTCTGGAAAAGCAAGGCGGATGGCAAAAGCGTTCCGCGCCCCGACACGCGCGTCGCCCCAAGGCAAACAAGGCCGCCATAACCAAATGGCAAAAGCGGTGTCGTTCCCCCTTCGTCGCACCCGCTTCCCTCTGGCGCACAGTCTGCTACATCACGCAGCGCAACGGGACCGAGGATACGCCGCATGGCCGACACATTCCGCATCACTCTTGCCCAACTGAACCCCATCGTGGGCGACATCGCGGGCAACGCGGCCAAGGCGCGCGCAGCCTGGGAGGCGGGCCGCGACGCGGGCGCGCAGCTTGTGGCGTTTCCCGAACTGTTCCTGTCGGGCTACAACGCGCAGGATCTCGTGCGCAAACCGGCCTTTCACAGCGCCTGCATGCAGGCCGCCCATGATCTGGCTGCCGATTGCGCCGACGGCCCGGCCATCGCCATCGGCTGCCCCTGGGCCGAAGGGGCCGAGCTGTTCAACGCCTACCTTATCCTCAAGGGCGGCAAGATCGCCGCGCGCCAGCTAAAACACCACCTGCCCAATGACACCGTCTTTGACGAGGTCCGCATTTTCGATGCAGGCCCCCTTGGCGGGCCCTATTCCGTGGGCAACACCCGCATTGGCTCGCCCATTTGCGAAGATGCCTGGCACCCGGACGTGGCCGAAACCCACGCCGAAACCGGGGCCGAATTCCTGCTGGTGCCCAACGGCTCGCCTTATGACAGGGAAAAGTTCGACATCCGCATGGGCCTGATGGTCGCCCGCGTGATTGAGACCGGGCTGCCGCTCATCTACCTCAACATGGTGGGCGGGCAGGACGATCAGGTCTTTGACGGGTCCAGCTTTGCGCTTAACCCCGGCGGCGCGCTCGCCGCCCAACTGCCCTGTTTCGAGGAAGTCGTGACCCAGATCGACCTGACCCGTACCGCCGCGGGCTGGCGGATCAACGACGGGCCAAAGGCCACGCGCCCCGACGAATGGGAACAGGACTACCGCGTCATGGTGCAGTCCTTGCGCGACTACTGCGCCAAAAGCGGGTTTTCCAAGGTGCTCCTTGGCATGTCCGGCGGCGTCGATTCCGCGCTGGTTGCCACCATCGCCGCGGACGCGCTGGGCCCCGAAAACGTGCGCTGCGTCATGCTGCCCTCGGAATACACCTCCGATCACAGCCTCGAGGATGCCAAGGCCTGCGCCACAGCACTGGGCTGCCGCTACGACTTCGTCCCGATCTCGGATACCCGCGCGGCAGTAACCTCCACGCTCGCGCCGCTCTTTGCCGGAACAGACGAGGGCCTGACCGAGGAAAACATCCAATCCCGCATCCGCGGCCTGCTGCTCATGGCGTTGTCGAACAAGTTCGGCGAAATGCTGCTGACCACCGGTAACAAATCCGAAGTGGCGGTAGGCTACGCGACGATCTACGGCGACATGTCGGGCGGCTACAACCCGATCAAGGATCTCTACAAGACCCGCGTGTTCGAGACCTGCCGCTGGCGCAACGCCCACCACCGCCCGTGGATGATGGCCCCCGAAGGCGAGGTGATCCCCGCGCGCATCATCTCCAAACCGCCCTCAGCCGAATTGCGCGACGACCAGAAAGACAGCGACAGCCTGCCCGACTATCCCGAACTCGACGCGATCCTCGAGATCCTGATCGACGACGACGGCTCCATCGCCGATTGCGTCGCCGCAGGCTTTGACGCCGATACCGCGCGCAAGGTCGAAAAGCTGGTCTACCTCAGCGAATACAAACGCTTCCAATCCGCCCCCGGCGCCCGCCTGTCGGCCCGCGCCTTCTGGCTCGACCGGCGCTATCCGATTGTGAACCGGTTCCGGGATGGCAGTGGCGCCAGCGGATAAAGCGGCGGCGCGGGGGGCAAATCGGCCCTCCGGGGGGGATTTTTTTGAAACAGAGAAGGGGGACCTCGCGCTGAATTGGCGGCGTTGGTCTGCGGTTGGTATGGCGCGCTTGGTCGCTGTGGACCGGTGCGGAGGTCCCCGGCCATTCGGTGAGAGCCGGGGAGGGGGGCGTTACATCGTCAACTGATAGCTGTGCGGCACATAGCGATAGGCATCGCCGTCGCGTGCGACGTAGCCAAAGGCGGGCCACGGCATGTGGTAGCTGCTGAACGGCACGCCATCGGTGGCCATCATGTCCAGCAGGCGGCGGCGGGTGGCGGCGGCGGCGGCCTTGTCCATGTCGAACCGCACTTCCCAATCCGGATAGCCCAGCGACCAGACAAAGTGGTTGGCGAAATCGGCCCCCAAGAGCAACTGCGCGCCGTCGCTTTCGATCATGTAGACCATGTGCCCGGGCGTGTGGCCGAACGCGGCCATGGCAGTGATGCCGGATGCGACCGACGCGCCGTCATCGACCATGGTGAACTTGTCCATCAGCGGGCGCACCACGCCGTCAAAGCGTTCGTTGCCGGCCCCTGCCCAGTGGTTCATCTCAACCGCGCCGGTGACGTGTTCGGCATTGGCAAAGGTCGGCGTGCCGTCGGTCTGCAACCCGCCGATGTGATCGCCGTGCATGTGGGTGATGATCACCTTGTCGACCTGATCAGCGGTATAGCCTGCGGCCTCAAGCGCGCTCAGCGTGCCCGCGGGGTTCAGGCCGGTGTCAAACAGCACCAGCTCCGCGCCGGTGTTCACCACCACGGGGGTAAAGAAGAACTGCGTCTTGTCGGTGGGCAGCTTGGCCTCGGCCGAAGCGGCCTCGAACGTGGCCTGATCGACATTCATGCCAAAGATCGACTGCGGGTCCTCGCGCACGGCGCTGCCGGCCAGAAGGTTGGTGACCTCGAACCCGCCCAGCGTGACGCGTTTGAAATTGGCCTGGCTCGCGCCCATCATCGGGGCGCCTGCACGGGCAGGTGTGGCAAGGCTCGCAGCCAGCGGCAGGGCAGCGGCCCCGGTCAGGGCAGCACGGCGGGAGATATGTGTGGGCAAAGACATGTGTGATATCCTCTCTGTCAGTATGCACTATCTAGGGCGCGCGTGCCGTTTGTCCGTTCTTTGGCGCGCGTGGCCCTGTTCATATTTGCGCGCGTGAGGGGAGATGACAGAGATCGACTTTGACACATGGCTGGCCAGCGTGCCGCCCAATCGGGTCGAAGAGACCCGTGTTCTCGACGCTCTGTTCCGCGATATCACCGGATATCAGCCGCGCATCTGGGCCGGACGCATGGTGGGGTACGGAGCCTACGACTATACCTACGACAGCGGCCATTCAGGCACGTCACTGGCCACCGGCTTTGCCCCGGGCAAGGCGCGCATCAGCCTCTACATCATGCCAGGCTATGCCGATTTCAGCACGATTCTCGACCGCCTGGGGCCGCACAAAACGGGCAAGGCGTGCCTGTATATCACGCGCCTGTCGCGCATCGATATGCCGGTTCTGCGCGAACTGATCCATGCAGGCCTGCAAAATCTGCACACACACTGGCCCGTACACCCCTGATGTGCCCGGAATCGCGGCACCGGGCGCGACATTTCGGGACAGTTTTGAAATAAATCCGTCGGGCCAAACCGTCGCACTTGGCGAAAACCCAAGAAAAAAAGGGCGATGCGGATCAAAAAAGGTGCGCGAACACATGTTGCGGGGTAACAAACCCTCTGCTACATCCCCCCTGATTTTCGCGCCACCGCTTTGCCGGGCGGCGTATCCACGCCCCCGGGCCACGACATCGTGGGGGGATACCGGGGCCAGACATCGAAAGGGTGGACGTGTCCGAACCAGCTTCGATTTCAACAGGCATTGCGGCCCGCTACGCCACAGCCGTTTTTGACCTCGCCAAGGAAGCCAAAGCGATCAAGGATCTGGAAAAAGATCTCGACACGCTCAGCACCGCCATCGACGACAGCGCCGATTTTGCCGCCCTGATCCACTCGCCGATCTACAGCCGCGAGGAACAGGGCGCTGCCATCACGGCCATCGCGAAGAAAGCTGGCCTGACCAGCTTGATGAGCAACACGCTGGCGCTCATGGCCGACAAGCGGCGCCTCTTCGTTGTGCCACAACTCATCGGGGCCTTGCGCGCCATCATCGCCGAAGACAAGGGCGAGCTGACCGCCGAGGTGACCTCGGCCAAGGCGCTGACCAAGACACAATCCGACAAACTCGCCAAGACGCTGAAGCAGCGCATGGGCAAGGATGTCACCATCACCGCATCCGTCGATGAAAGCCTCATCGGCGGTCTTATCGTTAAAGTGGGCTCGAAAATGATCGACACTTCGATCCGTTCGCGGCTCGCCTCCCTCCAGAATGCAATGAAAGAGGTCGGATAAATGGGTATCCAAGCAGCAGAGATTTCTGCGATCCTGAAGGACCAGATCAAGAACTTTGGTCAGGAAGCAGAAGTGGCCGAAGTGGGCCGCGTTCTTTCCGTCGGTGACGGGATCGCCCGTGTCTATGGCCTCGACAAGTGCCAGGCCGGCGAGATGGTCGAATTCCCCGGCGGCATCATGGGCATGGCGCTGAACCTCGAAAACGACAACGTCGGCGTCGTGATCTTTGGCTCCGACCGCGACATCAAGGAAGGCGACACCGTCAAGCGCACCAACGCCATCGTGGACGTGCCCACCGGCGACGCCCTACTGGGTCGCGTTGTGGACGGTCTGGGCAACCCGCTCGACGGCAAGGGCCCGATTGAAACCTCGACCCGCTCGGTCGCGGACGTCAAGGCGCCCGGCATCATCCCGCGCAAATCGGTGCACGAGCCGATGGCGACCGGTCTCAAGGCCGTGGACGCGATGATCCCGATCGGTCGCGGGCAGCGCGAACTGATCATCGGCGACCGCCAGACCGGCAAGACCGCCGTGGCGCTCGACGCGATCCTGAACCAGAAATCCTACAACGACGCCGCAGGCGATGACGAAAGCAAAAAGCTGTACTGCATCTACGTCGCCGTCGGCCAGAAGCGGTCCACCGTGGCCCAGCTGGTGAAAAAGCTCGAAGAGAGCGGCGCGATTGACTACTCGGTTGTCGTGGCCGCCACCGCATCGGACCCCGCGCCGATGCAATTCCTCGCACCCTATGCCGCAACCGCCATGGCGGAGTACTTCCGCGACAACGGCCGCCACGCGCTGATCATCTATGATGACCTGTCCAAACAGGCCGTGGCCTACCGCCAGATGTCGCTGCTGCTGCGCCGCCCGCCGGGCCGCGAAGCCTACCCCGGCGACGTGTTCTACCTCCACTCGCGCCTGCTCGAGCGTTCGGCCAAGCTGAACGAAGACAACGGCGCAGGCTCGCTGACGGCCCTGCCGATCATCGAAACCCAAGGCGGCGACGTGTCGGCCTTTATCCCGACGAACGTGATCTCGATCACCGACGGCCAGATTTTCCTTGAAACCGAACTGTTCTACCAGGGCATCCGCCCCGCCGTGAACACCGGTCTGTCGGTGTCGCGCGTGGGCTCTTCGGCGCAGACCGACGCGATGTCGTCGGTGGCGGGTCCGGTGAAACTGTCGCTCGCGCAGTACCGCGAAATGGCGGCCTTTGCGCAGTTCGGCTCGGACCTCGACGCCGCAACCCAGCAGCTGCTGAACCGCGGTGCGCGCCTCACCGAACTGATGAAGCAGGCGCAATACGCGCCGCTCACCAACGCCGAGATTGTCTGCGTCATCTTCGCGGGCACCAACGGCTATCTCGACAAGATCCCGGTGAACGAGGTCGGCAAGTTCGAAGCGGGCCTGCTGAACTACCTGCGCTCGCAAAAGGCGGACTTCCTGCAGTGGATCTCGGACGAGGACCCCAAGTTCAAGTCGGGCGAGAACGTCGACAAGATGAAAGAAGTCCTCGACGGCTTTGCATCGACCTACGCGTAAGTTTAAGGAGACAGGCCCATGCCTTCTCTGAAGGACCTGAAAAATCGGATCGAGAGCGTGAAATCCACGCGCAAGATCACCAAGGCCATGCAGATGGTGGCCGCCGCGAAGCTGCGGCGGGCACAGGAATCTGCCGAAATGGCCCGGCCCTATGCCGAACGGTTCAATGCCGTGATGGCGGGCCTCGCCTCGGCCGCCGCCGGGTCGGACAGCGCCCCGAAACTGCTGTCGGGCACCGGCAGCGATCAGACCCATCTTCTGGTGGTGATGACCGCGGAACGCGGCCTTTGCGGTGGCTTCAACACCAACATCGCCAAGATCGCGCGCCAGAAGGCCACCGATCTGCTCGCCGCGGGCAAGACGGTGAAAATCCTCACCGTCGGCAAGAAAGGCCGCGATCAGCTGAAACGCGACTTTGCCGATCACTTCGTCGGTCACATCGACATGACCGAGGTCAAGAATGTCAGCTACGCCGACGCCCAGAACGTGGCGCGCGACGTGCTGAACCGGTTTGACGCGGGCGAATTTGACGTGGCCACGATCTGCTACGCCAAGTTCCAGAATGTCGTGACCCAGATCCCCACCGCGCTGCAGGTCATCCCCTTCGAGGTGCCCGAGGATTACGAGGCGGGCGACACGCTCTATGACTACGAACCGGACGAAGAGGCGATCCTCGCCGATCTTCTGCCGCGCGGCGTGGCCACGGCGATCTTTTCCGGCCTCTTGGAAAACGGCGCGTCCGAACAGGGCGCCCGCATGAGCGCCATGGACAACGCAACCCGCAACGCGGGCGACATGATCGACAAGCTGACCATCGAGTTCAACCGCTCACGCCAGGCCGTGATCACCAACGAACTCATCGAAATTATTTCCGGCGCGGAAGCGCTGTAAGACATCCGGAGACGAGAAATGGCAAACGCTAAAGGCAAAGTAACTCAAGTCATCGGCGCCGTCGTCGACGTGCAATTCGATGATCACCTGCCAGAGATCCTGAACGCTCTGGAAACCGACAACAACGGCAACCGCCTCGTGCTCGAAGTGGCACAGCACCTCGGCGAAAACACCGTGCGCACCATCGCGATGGACAGCTCCGAAGGTCTCGTGCGCGGTCAGGAAGTCACCGACACCGACGGCCCCATTCAGGTGCCCGTGGGCCCCAAAACGCTGGGCCGCATCCTGAACGTCGTGGGTGAGCCTGTGGACGAAGGCGGCCCGGTCGAGGCCGAGGAAAAGCGCCCGATCCACGCCGCGGCGCCGGAATTTGCCGAACAGTCGACCGAATCCGAAATCCTCGTCACCGGCATCAAGGTGGTGGACCTGCTGGCGCCGTATTCCAAGGGCGGCAAGATCGGCCTCTTCGGCGGTGCTGGCGTGGGCAAAACCGTTCTGATCATGGAACTCATCAACAACATCGCCAAGGTGCACTCGGGTTATTCGGTGTTCGCCGGCGTAGGTGAGCGGACCCGTGAAGGCAACGACCTCTATCACGAGATGATCGAATCCAACGTGATCAAGCCCGACAACCTTGAGGATTCGCAGGTGGCGCTGGTCTACGGCCAGATGAACGAACCACCCGGAGCCCGTGCCCGTGTGGCCCTGACCGGCCTGACGCTGGCCGAACAGTTCCGCGATGCCTCCGGCACCGACGTTCTGTTCTTCGTCGACAACATCTTCCGCTTTACGCAGGCCGGTTCCGAAGTGTCGGCTCTCTTGGGTCGTATCCCCTCGGCGGTGGGCTACCAGCCGACGCTGGCCACCGACATGGGCGCGATGCAGGAACGCATCACCTCGACCAAATCGGGCTCAATCACCTCGATCCAAGCTGTGTACGTGCCCGCGGACGACCTCACCGACCCGGCACCTGCCACAACCTTTGCGCACCTCGACGCCACGACCGTTCTGTCGCGCGCCATCTCCGAGCTGGGCATCTACCCGGCGGTGGACCCGCTCGACAGCTCGTCGCGCCTGATGGACCCGCAGATCGTGGGCGAAGAGCACTACAAGGTCGCCTCCGACGTGCAGCAGATCCTGCAGCGCTACAAATCGCTTCAGGACATCATCGCGATCCTCGGGATGGACGAACTGAGCGAAGAGGACAAGCTGACCGTGGCCCGCGCCCGCAAGATCCAGCGCTTCCTGTCGCAGCCCTTCGACGTCGCCAAGGTCTTCACCGGCTCCGACGGTGTGCAGGTTCCGCTCGAGGACACGATCGCATCGTTCAAGGCGGTTGTGGCCGGTGAATACGACCACCTGCCCGAAGGCGCCTTCTACATGGTCGGCGGCATCGACGAGGTGATCGCCAAAGCCGAGAAGATGGCCGCCGAAGCAGCCTGAGCCTGACGTACGGTGCGCCGTAAAGGCGCACCCTACACCTCCGGGCGTAGGGCGGGGTTCACCCCGCCAGCCCAACACAGGAGAAGATGATGCAATTTGATCTGGTATCGCCCGAGCGCAGCCTCGCCTCGATGGACGCGACCGCCGTGCAGATCCCCGGCGCGGATGGCGACATGACCGTGATGGCCGACCACGCCCCCACGATCACCACCCTGCGCCCCGGCATCCTGCGCGTCGACGCAGGCGGCGAGCCGCGCGAGTTCGTGGTCACCGGCGGCTTTGCCGAGATTGGTGCCGCAGGCGTGTCCGTGCTGGCCGAACTGGCCGTGGCGCGTGGCGACATGACCCAGGACCAGATGGACGCGATGGTGGGCGACGCCCAGGGCGCCTATGACCGCGCCAAGGAAAGCGGCGGCCTCGTCGATGACGCGGCCAAACTGCTGGCCGACATGGTCGCCGTCGGCACCGAGATCGGGCTGAGCACCAAGCAGCCCAACCTCTGAGCCCCGCCGCTTCGGACAAGACATCAAACCCCCGTGCCCCGCGCGGGGGTTTTTTCGTTGGCCCCGCGGCGCGCCACGTGATTTTTAGTGTCTCTTCATTCCCCCGGTGCTAAAACCGGCGAAAATAACTGCAAAAGCCATGAAACGACTACGAAATCATCTCATCGGTGTGGATCAGGGGGATGTGATCCTGTTTTCCGATTTCGAGGATGGCGGTGAGATGTGGACAGGCCGCGGCCAGCGCGAACGCCGCCGCCGCATCGCCTTTGCCGAACCGTTCCGCGCCGCCCCGTCCGTGCAGGTGTCGATCTCCATGTGGGACGTGGACACCGAAACCCCGCTGCGCGCCGACATCTCCGCCGAAACCGTCACCGCCGACGGCTTTGATCTGGTGTTCCGCACCTGGGGCGACACCCGCGTCGCCCGTGTGCGTGCGTCGTGGATGGCAATGGGCGAGATGCGGCAGGCGGATGAGTGGGATCTTTATTGATCTGAGCTTGGTGCTTGTGGCGGATCGGCCCTCCGGGGGGAGTTTTTTTGGCAAGATGAAGATACAGGCGGGCGGCTTGGATGTCGGCCCGGCCCTCCCCTCTCGGCGGCGCAAGCCGCCTGTCGGGCAATGGGGGGCGGTTTATCTGGCGAAATGAAGATGCAGGCGGGCAGCCCGGATGACGGCCCGGCCCTCGGGGGGGGGCGTTTGGGGGGGATGATGAAGCCACACGCCGCGGCGCTTGTTTGGGCGGGCCTGCGGCTCTAGGCTGATCTCAGACCCCAAGAGGCGCGCATGGCATCCGAGCGGAACATCCTGCTGATTTCTTTCGACGACGCGGTCGCGTTCTGGAAATACAAGCGCATCTTTGGCGCCGCCCTCAGCACCCCCAACCTCGACCGCATCTGTGATCAGTCCACGTCCTTTCACGCCGCCTATACGCAAGCGCCGGTGTGCAACCCCTCGCGCGCGTCGTTCATGTCGGGGCTGTCGCCCGCCCAATCCGGCATCACCATGCCGAAAAAGGAAGTGTTCGACTGTATCCTGCCGCGCGATTTCATCCCCGCGCATCTCAAGGACCACGGCTATTTCTCGTCGTCTGGGGGCAAGGGGGTGGGCGGCTATCTGCCGCTGGACCCGGACTGGCACGCGCAGCTCTATTCCGACGAACGCAAGAAATTCCGCAAGGACTGGAAGGTCCCGCCTGACATCAGCCGCGCCTATGGCGGGTTTCGCGGCGGCAAGGCGATCATCAACCCTGAACGTGACCGGCGGCTCTATGATTTTCAGGCCACCAACTCGGCGATCTCGTTCCTTGACGATTATGCGGGCGATCAGCCGTTTTTTCGCGAGGTCGGGTATTACAGCCCGCACGGGCCGTGGATCACGCCCGCGCGGTTCAAGGAGATGTACGACACGCGCGGGTTTGAAAAACCGCGCGCCTGGGCCGATGGCTTCCCCGAAGCGCCGCATTTCGACGCCGAATTCACGCGCAATTTCAACGCCGACGGGCCGCTGGAGAACTGGCAGAAAAGCGTGCGGAACTATTTTTCGGCCGTGTCGCACGTGGACCATCATCTGGGGCGGCTCTGGGACGCGCTGAAGGCGTCGCCGCATGCCGACAGCACCGTCGTGATCATCACGTCGGATCATGGCCATCATCTTGGCGATCACCACCGGTTCCGCAAGCACACGCTGTTTGAACAGGCCTGCAACGTGCCGCTGATCATCCATGATCCGGCCCTGCCGGTGCCGCAGGTGGTGACCGATCCGGTGGCGCTGGTGGATATCGTGCCCACCATCCTCGATTATGCCGGTCTGGCGCCGATGCCGGGCCGGGTGGGCCGGTCGCTGCGCGATCTGATGGCGCTGGGCCGTGCGCCGGATCGGGCTGTGCCCACGTTCCTGCGCGGCAATTCGGCGATCCGCAAAGGGCGCTACCGGTTCATCCACTACGAAGACGGGCACACCCAGCTGTTTGATCTGGCGCAGGACTGGTGGCAGACGCGTGATCTGGGGCCGGACCATCCCGCCTATGGCGACATGGCTGATGCGCATCGGGAGACCTGTTTGGCCTATGGCCACGACCCCGCGAGGGTCGCGCCCGTGGCCGAGGCGGTCTGAAGTGTCGTCGCGTTTGACGCCCGCCCCCCTCTGCCGCTAGCGTCGCGCCATGCCACGTGACGATTACGCCCTTGCCACCGCTTCGCCCGCGCTGTCGGACCCGACATGGTACCGGACGGACGTGCCGCGCGCCGCGATCCGCGCCCTGATGCACAAGGATGACCGCATCGCAGGCCGCGATGCGCTCCTGTGGCTGGGTCTGCTGGTGGTGTCGGGCGGGGTGGCGTCCTGGCTCTGGCCCAGCCTGTGGTCGCTGCCGTTCTGGTTTGTCTACGGCACGCTTTACGGCTCCGGCTCGGACGCGCGCTGGCACGAATGCGGGCACCGCACCGCCTTTGCCACGCCGTGGAAGAACGAGGTGCTCTACCACATTGCCAGCTTCATGCTGCTGCGAAACCCCTATGTCTGGCGCGCCAGCCACGTGCGCCACCATACCGACACCATCATCGTGGGCCGCGATCCCGAGATCCAGGCCATGCGCCCGCCGGACCTGTTCAAGATGTTTCTGAACATCTTCAGCCTGCTGCACGGGCGCGACCAACTGGTGCGTATGGTTCTGCACGCCCGCGGCCGCCTGCACCCGGACGAAGAAACCTATGTCCGCGATCAGGACCGTCCCAAGGTGTATCTCGCGGCCCGCATCACCCTGGCGATCCATCTGGGCGCGGTGCTCTGGGCCGCGCTGGCGGCGTCATGGGTGCCGGTGCTGCTGATCGGTCTGCCGCATTTCTACGGCGCGTGGCAGCGGGTGATGACCGGCACGCTGCAGCATCTGGGCATGGCCGAGAACGTGACCGACCACCGGCTGAACACCCGCACGGTGCTGATGAACCCGCTGCACCGGTTTCTCTACCTCAACATGAACTACCACGTCGAACACCACATGTTCACGATGGTGCCCTACTACAACCTGCCGAAACTACACGCGCTCCTGGCCCACGACCTGCCCGCGCCCGACCGGTCCATCGGCGCGGCCTATCGGCGGCTCTTGCCGGTGCTCTGGCGACAGTTGCGCTACAAGGATGCTGTGATCGTGCCCGATCTGCCGCCCACGGCGACGCCTTACCGGCCCGAGGTCGAAAAGCTCCGCCCCCACGCCGTCTAGCGTCTTATCGCCTAATTCGAAGAACAACGCCTGACGTTTACGTCAGGCCGCGTCATGCATTTATGCATGCCTTTGGCATGACCCGCCCCCCCCCCGGGGGCGGCGCGATTGCGCCACCCCGCGGGCCGGCGCGTGCACCAAGCGAGCACATGCAGTTGGTCAACAGCGGATCACTCCGCCGCGTACATCCCGTCATAGATCGGGCTCAGCGTCTCGGCTTCGAACAGCGACGACACCGACGTGCCATGCCAGATGTTCAGGATCGCCTGCCCAAAGATCGGCGCAATCGGCACGATCCGGATGTTCGGCGCGGCCTTCACCGCGGCGGTCGGCTGGATCGAATCCGTGATCACCAGCGACTTCATCACCGAATTGGTCACCCGCTCCACCGCAGGCCCCGACAGCACCCCGTGCGAGATGTAGGAATGCACTTCCTTCGCCCCGTTCTCGAGGATCACCTCGGCGGCCTTGCACAGCGTACCAGCCGTGTCCGCGATGTCATCCACGATGATCGCGATCTTGTCTGTGACGTCGCCGATGATCGTCATCTCGGCCACCTCACCGGGCTTTTCGCGCCGCTTGTCCACGATCGACAGCGGCGCGCCCAGACGTTTGGCCAACTCGCGCGCCCGCGCCACACCGCCCACATCGGGCGACACGACCATCAACTCGTCCATGCGGCCCGCAAACTGCGTCTTGATGTCCAGCGCAAACACGGGCGAGGCATACAAGTTGTCCACCGGAATATCGAAAAACCCCTGAATTTGCGCGGCATGCAAATCCATGGTCAGCACCCGCTCGATCCCCGCGCCGACCAGCATGTTCGCAACCAGCTTGGCCGTGATCGGCGTGCGCGCCTTGGTGCGGCGATCCTGCCGGGCATAGCCGAAATAGGGGATCACGGCGGTGATCCGCTGCGCGCTCGACCGGCGCAGCGCGTCACACATCACCAGCAGCTCCATCAGGTTGTCATTCGCCGGGTTCGACGTCGGCTGAATGATGAACATGTCCTCGCCGCGCACGTTCTCGAACACCTCGACGAAAATCTCGCCGTCATTGAACCGTTCCACCCGCGCATCGACCAATCCGGTGTGCACCCCCCGGTGCATCGTCATGCGTCGTGCAATGGCCTGCGCCAGCGGCAGGTTGGCATTGCCCGAAATGAGCTTGGGTTCCTCAATCGTCGGCATCTGGCGCCCCCCGTGGCAGCTGGTGTGACAGATTCGTGAAGATGATTCTGATTGTTCGGGGCTTAGCACGGGCCTAGGTTGCCGCGAAACCACCTCCGGCAAAGGCGACCCAATATTATGGCCCATATCGACTACTACTTTGCGACCCTGTCGCCCTTCACCTACCTGGCCGGGAACCGGTTCGAAGAGGTGGCGGCAAAGCACGGCGCAACCGTCACATACAAACCGCTCGACATCATGGGCCTGTTCGCGCGCACCGGCGGTACCCCGCCCAAGGACCGCCACCCCAACCGCATCGCCTACCGCGCCCAGGACCTGCCCCGCCAGGCCAAGAAGCAGGGCCTGCCCCTGAACCTGCAACCGGCTTTCTGGCCCACGAACCCCGTGCCGTCCTCCTGCGCCGTCATCGCCGCACAGGCCGCCGGCGGCGGCGATCTGGGCAAACTCGTGCACGCGCTCCTGCGCGCCGTCTGGGCCGAGGAACGCAACATCGCCGAAGACGACGTGATCAAGGGTGCCTTGACCGAGGCGGGCTTTGACCCGGCCCTCAACGACATGGCCCTGATCAACCACTCCGAGGCCTACGAGAAAAACCTCGAAGACGCGGTGGCCGCAGGCGCCTTTGGCGCGCCCTTCTACATCGTCGACGGCACCGCGCATTTCTGGGGCCAGGACAAGATCGAGGAACTGGACCTCTACCTCTCGGGCAAACTGTGATCCCCCACATCGCGCGCCGCAGCTTCGGGGGCGGCCCGCGCCCGGTGCTGGCGATCCACTGCACCATGGGCCGCGCGGGCGCATGGCGCGGGCTGGCGGCGGTGATGGGCGACGCGGTCACCTTTCACGCCTTCGATCTGCCCGGCCATGGCCGCTCGGG
Organism: Pseudomonadota bacterium; assembly: GCA_038530495.1. GTDB lineage: Bacteria > Pseudomonadota > Alphaproteobacteria > Rhodobacterales > Rhodobacteraceae > Tateyamaria. The sequence continues at coordinate 14,764 of JBCBCR010000030.1, forward strand.
CGACTGGGACGGGCAGGGCGATCTGCACGACTGCGCCACCGCGATGGCGCGCGCCGTGCTCGACGATCTGGGGCCTGACCCGGTCGACGTGATCGGCCACTCCTTTGGCGGCACCATCGCCCTGCGCCTCGCGTCCGAGGCGCCCGACCGCATCCGCAGTGCGGCCCTGTTCGAACCGGTCTTCTTTGCCCCCGCCATCTCCGACAGCCCCGACTACGCCGCGCGCCACAGGACATCCGACACGGACTATGCCGCGGCCTATCTGGCGGGCGATCCGGTCCGCGCCACGCAGATCTTCAACGACTACTGGGGCGGCGGTCTGCCATGGGACCACCTGCCCGAAGACACCCGCCAATACATGATCGACCGCATCGGTTTTGTGCACCACAGCTCCCCCGCGCTGATCCACGACAGCGCTGGTCTGATGCAGCCCGGCGGGCTGGACAACATATCGGCCCCGGTGCTGATGATGCGCGGGGAGACGTCGCCCTGGGCCGCCGAGGTCAACGGCGCCATCGCCCGCCGTCTGCGCCATGTCCACGAGGTCGCGCTGCCCGGTATCGGCCATCTGGCCCCAATCACCCACCCCAAGGCACTGGCCCCGCACCTGCGCGCCTTCCTTGAAACCCCAGAGAAATCGCGGCCTATCGCCGCGGATTAACCAATTTTATCAATGTCTTGTTAAGGTTTCGGCGTTTTGTACAAAACGCCCCCTGTTTTCATCAATTCCCGCGAAGAGGCCCGAAAAGGGCCCGATGAGCACGCCCCGTTTTGTACAAATCAGGTGCCATTTTGAACAAAACGGGTCTGCACTCGCGTGTTCCGACCGCAAACCGGGTCTCCAAACCACAGGTTAACAGACCGCACGCCGATCAGGTCGGTTCCTCGATGACGTGGTCTTCCCACTCCTCATCCGGCGTGTCGAACTCGCTTACCGTACGGTCGCGCATCGACACCCCCGCCTCGTGCACACTCTCGGCCCGCCCGGTGATCAGCGGGTGCCACGCGGGCAACCCCTTGCCCAGGTGCAGCAGGCGATAGGCGCAGGTCTGCGGCAGCCAATACATATGCTCATCAATGGTTTGCGGGGACAGCACGATGCAATCGGGCACGAACTGGTGCCTGTTCTCATAATGCGCGCAGCGGCACGTGCTGTCGTCCAGCAACCGGCACGCCACCCGCGTCAGCACCACTTGCCCGCTGTCCTCGTCTTCCAGCTTGTTCAGACAGCACTTGCCGCACCCGTCACACAGCGCTTCCCACTCCGCCTGGGTCATCTGATCCAGCCGCTTGCGCTCCCAAAACCGATCAGAAAATCCTTTGCGATCAATGGGATCGCTCATAGTGCGCTCAGGATGTCACGCGACCGCGCGCTGTCCCGATCCATCTGTTCCACCAGCGCCTCGACGCTGTCAAACTTGGCCTCGCCGCGCAGATGTTCGACCAGCCCGATGGACAACGTCGTGCCATACAGATCGCCGGAAAAGTCGAAAACAAAGGTCTCGATATTGGGCGTGTTCACCCCGAACATCGGCCGCACACCCAGCGACGCGACCCCGTGATAGCTGCCCACATGCGGCCCATCCAGCACGTCCACAAGCACCGCGTAAACGCCAAAGGCGGGCAGGTGCAGACCGTCCACCGACATGTTCGCCGTGGGGTATCCCAAGGTGCGCCCACGCTGCTCTCCACCAATCACCGGCCCCTCGATCCTGTGCCAATGCCCCAGCATGGCCGCAGCATCTTGTGGTCGCCCCTCGCTCAACGCTGTGCGAATGGCTGTCGACGACACTGTCCGTTCGGTATGTTCCAAAAGCGGGGCAATCGTCACGCCAAACCCCATTTCGGCCCCGAACCGCGCCAGATCCTGCGCCGTCCCGGCCCGCCCCTTGCCAAAGCAGAAATCCGCGCCCACCACCACATGTCGCAATCCCAGCCCGTCGGCCACAACATCTTGGGCAAACGCTTCGGGCGACAGCCCGGCCAGTTGCGCATTGAACGGCAGTTCATACAGCTGCTCGACCCCCAGTTTCTCCAGCCGCGACGCCCGCGCCCCGGACCCCATCAACCGAAACGGCGGCGCATCGGGGGCAAAGTAGCTGCGCGGATGCGGCTCGAACGTCAGCACGCCCAGCGGAGCACCGGGGGCGGCATCCCGTGCCATCTCGATCACCGACCGGTGCCCAATATGCACCCCGTCGAAATTCCCAATCGCCGCAGTCGCCCCGCGGTCCTGGGCTTCGACAAATTGATAGTCCCGAATGATGCGCATAGCCCTGACCTAGCGGCGCCTAACCGCAAGGGCAACCACTGTTTCTTCTGGCTATAAATACCTTGGGGGAGCGCCGCAGGCGCGGGGGCAACGCCCCCAAATCCGTCAGTCGAACTTGCGCGACGGCGCCAGCACGGTGGCCTCGCCCACCAGCACTTTCTTGCCATCCACACGGCAGGCGCAATCCATACGCACCCGTCTCTTGGCAAAGTCGATGTCGGTCACGGTCACCATCGCCTCGACCATGTCGCCAGGGCGCACGGGGGCGAGAAATTTCAAAGATTGTCCAAGGTAAACAGTACCATGGCCGGGCAACTGCTCCCCGATCACCGCTGACACAAGGCCCGCGGTCAGCATGCCATGCGCGATCCGCCCCTCAAAGATTGTGTCGCGGGCATAGTCATCGTCCAGATGCACCGGGTTCCGGTCTGTGGACACCAGCGCGAACATCTCGATATCCTCGTCCGTCACCACTTTGCGCAGACTGCGGGACATGCCCATTTCGATGTCTTCGATGCAGATCGTGCCGCGGGGCATATTGTCCAACATGGCGAGGCTCCGGTAATTTTCTGACGCGAAATGCGCCTCTCACGCAAGGTAATTACTTTGCGTGCGCAGAAAATCAAGGAAAAAGTGCCTTAACGCAATTGTCCAATAGTATAGGTCGGTGCGCTCTTTTCCTTTTCGAGATAGGCACTTAGCGCATCCGCATCGGGTTGGTGCGACGTTTTTGTTTCGGCGGCAGCCAGCCCGCCCGAAATAAACAGGGAATCGATATCCTCACCCATCGCGCCTGCGATATCGGTCAACACACCGTCGCCAATGGCCAGAATGCCCGCGTCCGGCACGTCCGCCCGCAGCTCGGCCAGCCGACGCCGGGCCAGGTCATAGATCGGCGGATGCGGCTTGCCGAAATACAGGCTCTCGCCCCCCATCTCAGTATACAGCTTGGCCAGCGCACCGGCGCACCACTCGCGCACCTCGCCCCGGTCCACGACGATGTCGGGGTTGGCGCACAGCAGCTTCAGCCCGCGCGCCTTGGCCGCCAGAAACTCGGGCCGCATCGTGTCCGGATCGGCCAGCGGATCGCGCGGTCCGGTCATCACGATACCCTCGGCCTGATCCAGCGGCACCATGCGGATGTCCACCGGATCTTTGATGACGCCGATGGGTTCAAAGAACTTTTCTTCGCCCGGCTGGCCCACGAAATAGACGTTTTCCCCCACGATACCGCGGAACATCGCCGCCCGCGCGCTGTCGCCCGAGGTGGCGATGGTGTCCCACGCGTCGTCCGGCACGCCGAAATGCACCAGCTGCTTTTCCACGCCCGCGCGGGGGCGCGGCGAGTTGGTGACCAGCACCACCTTGCCCCCGCCCGCACGGTAGTTCTGCAGCGCGGTCACAGCGTCGGGCAGGGCGCGCACGCCGTCATGCACACAGCCCCACAGGTCAACGAAAAGTGCGTCGTACCGGGCCGAAACCTCTGACAACGAAGAGATAATCTGGGTCACTGGGCGCGCCCTTTCGCGATGTCGAGGATCAGACCTTGAGGTTCGGGATGATCTGCTTTTTGCGGCTGACCACCCCGGGCAGCACAACGCTGTCGCCCGACACTTTAACGCCAAAGCTCTTTTCCGCCACGCCCTTGACCATGTCATTTGGCACCAGCAGCGTCGCCTCTTCGTTCAGGATATCGACCACGAACAGCAGCACCTGATCGGCGCCGTCTTCGGCGGCCACGTCGACCATGGAGGTCATCAGGCTGTCCTTGCGGTCCAGCACGATCTGGGGCGCGGTGGTTTCCAGCACGGACACGCGAAACTGCGTGCCGTCGACGGCATATTCTTTGCTGTCCATGCGCAGCAATTCTGCATCGGAAAAGGCCGAGACATCCGATTTTGCCTCGAACATCTTGGCGGCATAGTCGGCGATGTCGATGCCCAGATCTTCGGCGAGGCTGTAGGCAATCGCCTTGTCTTCCTGCGTCGTGGTGGGCGAGCGGAATTCCAGCGTGTCGGACAGGATGCACGACAGCATCGCACCTTTGACCCATTTGGGCGCTTGCGCCATGTCCTTGCCGATCATCTTCCACATGATGGTCGCGGTGCAGGCCAAGGGTTCGATACGGATGTCGATCGGGCCCTTGGTTTCTAGCCCGCCTACCAGCTTGTGGTGGTCGATGATCGCGGTGATGTCGGCATCGTTGATGGCGTCGGGCAATTCGGCCGGGTTGTTGGTGTCCACGATCACCACCGGTTCGTCTGCGGCGACGCTGTCGATGATCCGCGGTTTGGGCAGGTCCCAGTGATCGAGGACAAAGGCCGCTTCGGTATTGGGCTCGCCCAGCAGCACGGCCTCTGCGTCCATGCCCTTGATCTCGTTGAGGTACCACGCCCAGACGATGGGCGATCCGGTGCTGTCGGTGTCGGGGGATTTGTGGCCGAAAACAAGGGTGGTCATGGGGTCTGCGTCCTAACGTAGGGGGGAGATTTTGGCGCCCTTATAGCAGCGGCAGTTCCGGTGTCACGGGGGGTGCACGGTGCAATTGTCGCGGGGGGTCTCGTGTGGTACTGCTTGTGAACGCATCCTAGGAGCACTCTGAAAATGGACAAGTGAGGCCATCCCGCCCGACTGCCCCGCGCATGATGCGCGATTTTTCAGAGGAGTGATTTCCAATGGACAAGACACGCCGCCTGTAAAGGCCCGCCACCGGCGCACAGCGCCTGTCTGTTATCCATATTCACGAGGCTTCCCATGCCGAAATCCAAGAAACCCCGCGCCAAGCGCGGCGATATCCGCGTGCCTGCATCCCGGCCCGCGCAAACCCGGTCTCCGTTCGCCCGCGCGGCGCAGCGCGGCACCCAAGGGGCGCAACTGCGAGGCGGACGTCCGCCGCGCTTCCCCGGGCGCACCGGAGGGCGCTGATCCCGCTTGCCAACTGACCCGCGCAGGGGTTTTCTTGCGCGGGCAACCGGCAGGCCCCTGATGAGCGCACGCGAAACCGATCTCTACCCGCCGATCAAGGCTTTCCTCGAAGCCCAAGGCTATGTCGTGAAATCCGAAGTCGGCGCGGCGGACGTTGTTGCCGTGCGCGGCGGCGAAGCGCCGGTGATCGTGGAGTTGAAGCTGGGGTTCAGCCTCGCACTGGTGCACCAGTGCGTGGCGCGACTGTCGGTCAGCGATGACGTCTACATGGCCGTGGCCCTCGGCAGCGGAAAGCGGTTCCTGAAATCGGTCAAGGACATGACCCGGCTCTGCCGCCGCTTGGGGCTGGGCCTGATCACCGTGCGGCTGCGCGACGGGCTGGTGCAGGTCCATTGCGACCCGGGCCCCTATGCGCCACGCAAGAACGCCAAGCGGCAGGGCCGGTTGCTCAAGGAGTTTGCCGCGCGCACGGGCGATCCCAATGATGGCGGTCAGGTGCGTGCAGGGTTGGTGACGGCCTACCGGCAGGACGCGCTGCGGCTGGCGCTTTATCTGTACGAGGCTGGCGCGTCCAAGGGCGCAGATGTGGCGCGCGAAACCGGTGTGCCGCGGGCCACCACGATGATGCGCAATGACCACTACGGCTGGTTCGAAAAGGTCGACACCGGGATCTACGGCCTGACGCCCAAGGGTGCCGAAGCCGTCAGCGCCGCCAAGGATCAGCTGGGTGCCTAGACCCGCAGGCTGCCGCCGGACTGGAGCGGGCGACCGTTCTGGGTGTAGTTGATGGTGTAGTCGACCATGCCGTCATCCTGCAGTTCGAACAGCGCATCAGCCCCCGCCGAATAGCGTGTGGGGGCGGCACACGAGACCGAAAAGCTGACCGCGTCGCCGTTGACGGTCTGGTTGTAGCCGGAAAAGCCCGCGCTGGTGCAGATTCGGCCCGCCATCTGGCGTACCTGGAACTGATCGAACCCGCTGGCGCGGTAGGTGCCGGTGATGACAACGCCGCCGTCGCGGACGTTCATGCGCACGGTGTCAGGGTTCTGGGCCACCTCGCCACAGGCGGTGGCCAAAAGGGCGGCGGACAGCGCGCCTGCGATCTTGAGAGAAGACGTCATGGTGAAATCCTTGTTCATTCTATGCCGTCAAGCGTAGGCAGCGGCGCCGAACCGGTCAATGCGCAAGACAGGTGGCGCGCATCAGGCGGGCACCAGCGTGTCGGCCAGCAGATCTTCGAGAAACAGGCTGAGCAATTGCAGGCGGCCCGACACGTCCGCCTTGCGGTATAATGCAGCGCACTGCGCCTTGACCGTGCCCTGGGCCGTGTTGCGCAGATCAGCCATTTCGGCCACCGAATATCCCTTGAGTGCGAGAACCGCGACAGCACGCTCGGCTTCGGTGAGGTTCCATTCGTCAAACCGGGTTTCCAGCAGATCGGCAAATGCGCCCGAAGCGACCTTGAGCTGGTCCGCAATCTGGGAATGGCGGCGCATGACGCGGCGCAATTCCGTGATGGTGAACGCAAGGCCCAGAAACAGCGCCACGGTCACCGCGATTTCCATCGCGTCATTTTCGATAAAGGTGTTCACCTGTCCTGGCCGCAGCCATTCATAAAGTACGTCGGCAAGGAAAAAGGCACTGCACAGCGCCTGTATCGCAAAGAGAGACCAGAGCAGAACAGGACGGGAGGGCATGGGCAGTTCCTTTGATCAAAGCGGCCGGGCAGGTGGCCCGACCGCTTGGCGTTGCTGCGCAGATTAATCGTCGTCTGCGTCGTCGTCATCCTCAAGTTCGATTTCGATGATCTTGCCGGTGTCCACGGCCAGCTCGATCTCGTAGGCCACGCCGTCCAGCGTCACTTCGGCCTCGATCTCGTCATCTTCGAATTCGATCTCCTGCACTTCATACCCCATCTCGGTCAGGGCGGCGCGAATGTCGGCCTCTTGTGTGCCAAGCGGCTGTCCAAGCTCGAGCCCGGCAAATGCAGCGGTGGGGACGATCAGGGCGGCCAGAAGGGCGGGTTTGGCAAAAGTGTTCATTTTGGATCCTTTCGGGATTTGCGTTGAACCGCGTGATTCCGGTTGGTCCCGATTTGGCAGCGGATGGGGCTGTTTCGATTTGGCTTTTCGGGTGATCCGCTGCGGACTAGGCCGAAGGTTTACGGCGTAAATCGCCGTTTCGAAAAAAATTCATGTGCGATTTGTCAGGAACGTTGACTCGGGCGCGGCACATCCCTAGTTACGCGTCGTTATCACTCAAGAGTACCGAGTGCTAACGCGCCCCGGACGGGGCAGGAAAAGTAAACCTTTGAGCCTCAAGGAGCTGCAAAGATGGCATTGAAACCGCTTCATGACCGCGTCCTCGTGCGTCGCACCGAAAGCGAAGAGAAAACCGCAGGCGGGCTGATCATCCCCGACAGCGCCAAGGAAAAGCCCTCCGAGGGCGAGATCGTGGCCGCAGGCCCCGGCGCCCGCAAGGACAGCGGCGAGCTGATCGAGATGGCCGTCGCACCCGGCGACAAGGTGCTGTTCGGCAAGTGGTCCGGCACCGAGGTCACCATCGACGGCGAAGAGCTGCTGATGATGAAAGAGTCCGACATCATGGGGATCATCGCCTAAGCGAGGCCCCAACGCATGGTGCGCAGTGAATGCACACCCTACGGAAACTGAATTAGGAGAACGAATATGTCTGCAAAGGACGTCAAATTCGACACCGATGCCCGCGGCCGTATGCTGACGGGTGTCAACATCCTCGCCGACGCGGTCAAGGTGACCCTCGGCCCCAAGG
>JBCBCR010000031.1:0-22613 GCA_038530495.1 Pseudomonadota bacterium
GTTCTTGATTTTCCGCTGATCGTGGTGGCCGCGGTCCTTGTGCTGCGCATCGGGTGGCTGATGCGGCGCACGCAGACCGAGGAGGACGCGCCAGCCGAAAAACCCTTTGCCGCGCGGGTGATCCGCACGCTGGGGCAGGGCGCGGTGCTGGCGGGTCTGGGCGCGCCGGTGCTGGCGGCGGCGGGCTATGGTGTTGCGTCCAAGGCGTTGATCTATCCCGCGGTGCTGACGCTGGCGCTGTTTGGCGTTGTGGCGCTGTTGCTGCAACTGGTGCGCGACATCTATTCGGCGCTGCGCCCGGGCTACAACGCGGCCGAAAGCCTTGTGCCGACGCTGGTGGGCTTTGTCCTGATCCTTGCCGCCTGCGTGCCGCTGTCGCTGATCTGGGGCGCGCGGGTCACGGACCTGACCGAGCTGTGGGACACCATGCGCACCGGCCTGACCATCGGCGAGGTCACGATCAGCCCGGGCAGTTTCATCACGCTGATCGTGGTGTTCATGCTGGGCTATCTGCTGACGCGCGGGGCGCAATCGGCGATGCGGTCATCGGTGCTGCCCAAGACCAAGATGGACCCTGGCGGGCAGACCGCCGTGGTGTCGGGGCTGGGATATGTCGGAATTTTCCTGGCCGCGTTGGTGGCGATCACCGCGGCGGGCATTGATCTGTCCAATATTGCGCTGGTGGCGGGGGCCTTGTCCGTTGGCATCGGCTTTGGCCTGCAGACGGTGGTGTCGAACTTCGTGTCGGGCATCATCCTGCTGATCGAGCGGCCCATTTCCGAGGGCGACTGGATCGAGGTGGGCGGGCAGATGGGATACGTGCGGCGCATCTCGGTGCGGTCGACCCGGATCGAAACCTTTGACCGCACCGATGTGATTGTGCCCAATGCCGATCTGATTTCGGGCACGGTCACCAACTATACCCGCGGCAACACGGTGGGCCGGGTGATTATTCCCGTCGGCGTGGCCTATGGCACCGACACCAAGCGGGTCGAAGGCATCCTGCGCGAGATCGCCGAGGCGCATCCCATGGCGCTGCTGAACCCGCCGCCCACGATCCTGTTTGCCGGGTTTGGCGCCGACAGCCTTGATTTCGAGGTGAGGATCATCTTGCGTGACGTGAACTGGAGCCTGAGTGTGCGCAATGACATCAACCACCAGATCGCGGCGCGGTTCACCGAAGAGGGGATCGAGATCCCGTTTGCGCAGCGCGATCTGTGGCTGCGGAACCCGGAAGCCTTGCGGGGGGAGACATGACCGAGATGCTGTTTCGCACCGACGCCTATCTGCGCGAGGCAGAGGCGGAGGTGGTGGCCCATACTGATGAGGGCGGCGTGATCCTTGACCGGACCGTGTTCTATCCCACCGGTGGCGGGCAGCCGGGGGATGCAGGCGAGGTCGAATGGACCGGCGGCGCGCTGGGGATTGCGACGGCAGTGAAGGGGCTGGGCGATCAGATCGTGCTGGTTCCGTCCGAGCCGCGCCCCTTGCCACCGGTTGGAACACGCGTGACACAGCATCTCGACTGGGACCGGCGCTATGCGCATATGCGGGTGCACACAGCGCTGCATCTTTTGTCGGTGGCGATGCCCTTTGGCGTGACCGGTGGATCTATCAGTGCGGCGCGCGGGCGGCTTGATTTCGACATGGAGGACGCGCCCGAGGACAAAGGCGCCATCGAGGAGGCGCTGGCGGCCCTCGTGGCGGCGGATCACGTGGTGTCCGAGACCTGGATCACCGAGGCGGAGCTGGATGCCAATCCCGGGCTGGTAAAGACGTTGTCGGTGCAGCCCCCGCGCGGCGCAGGCCGCATCCGGCTAGTGCGCATCGGGGCCGAAGACGCGCCGGTCGATCTCCAGCCCTGCGGCGGCACCCATGTGGCGCGCACCGGCGAGATCGGCGGCCTGCGCCTTGGCAAAATCGAAAAGAAAGGGCGGCGCAACCGCCGCGTCTATTTGCATCTGGAGGCCACCTGATGCCGTTTGAAAAGATCGCCACGCTGGTGGCGGCCCTCTTTGCCATCCTCGCGATGTCCTTTTTCGTCTTTCCCGACCTGATCACGGCGGCCTGGGGTCTGCGGCTGGAAGGCGATGCCGCGTTCATGGGCCAGCGCCTCGCGGCCTATTTCGCGGGCGGTGCGGTGATGCTGTTTCTGGCCCGCAGCGCGCCGCCGTCACCTGCGCGCCGTGCCATCGCGGTTGGGGTTGCTGTCAGCCTTTATGCAGTGGCGGTTGTGGGGGCTTTGGCATTGATCCGCGGCGAAGTGGCGGGCGGTATCCTGCTGGCCATCGCTGTCGAAGTGGTGTTTGGCACCGTGCTGTTGATCACCGGTCGCCGGGTTGCCTGAGGCCCGCACAATCAGTTCAGATCGACCCTTGCACCCCCCACCCGGTTTCCGCTATTCCCGCCAGCGGACAGGTGGCCGAGTGGTCGAAGGCGCGCGCCTGGAAAGTGCGTAGGCGGGAAACCGTCTCGAGGGTTCGAATCCCTTCCTGTCCGCCACTTTCTCGAATGCTGTAATGGCACCTGCCCTGTGCGCACGCCGCGTCGGTCAAGTCCCGCTTGCACTGGCCTTGCGCGGCTGGCGCTGCAGCGCCTTGGCGATGGCCGCCAGCAATTCCGTGCGGCGGACCGGTTTGATCAGGTGGATATCGTCGGCCTGCGTGCCGTGGGCGCAGGTGGTGGCATCGTTCGAATAGCCCGAGATGAACACCACCGGCAGGTTTGGCTGTGACTGGCGCAAGGCGCCGGCCAGGGCGGTACCCTGGGTCGCGCCGGGCATGACGATGTCGGTCAGAAGCAGGTCAAACGGCCCCGCGTTGTCCCATACCCGCCGCGCCTCATCGCCCGAAGTGGCCGTGGTGATCGTGTACCCGGCAAGCTCCAGCGTGCCTTCAAGCACGGCAAGCACCTGTGGTTCGTCTTCGACCACGAGGATATGCGCGTCGGGCGACGCTGTGGCCAGTACCTCGGGGGGCGCGGATGTCGCTGCGGCATCGACGTCCATTGCGGGAAAAAACAGCCGGAACGTCGTGCCCACGCCCGGTTGCGAGGTCACGCGGATGGTGCCACCGGCCTGATGCAGGAAGCCCTGGACCATCGACAGACCGAGGCCCGAGCCCATGCCCACCGGTTTGGTGGTGAAATAGGGATCAAAGATGTGGTTGAGGTTTTCGGCGGCGATGCCTTCGCCGGTGTCGCTGACCATCAGCACGGCGTAGCGCCCCGCCGGGATGTCATGGCCCGCCTCGGCGGCGTCGTCGGCGCTAAGGGTCTGGTTCGCGGTCTCGATCGTGATGCACCCGCCCGACGGCATTGCGTCGCGCGCGTTCAGGATCAGGTTCAGGATCGCGTTCTGGGTCTGGCTCAGGTCGGTTTCGATGGGCCAAAGGTCCGGCTGCAGCGAAATCTCGACTTCGATGTTCTTGGGGATCACGCGCGCGGACCACGTTTCCATTTCGGTGATCGTGGCGTTGATGTCGATGATCGAGGGGTCCAACCGCGCTTGCCGGGCAAAGCTGAGCAGGCTTTTGGTCAGCCCGGCACCGCGGCGGGCGGCGGTTTTGGCGGCATCCAGCCGCTTGGCGATTTCGTCGGGGTTGCTGATCTCGTCCATCAGTTCGAGATTGCCGAGGATCACCGCCAGCAGATTGTTGAAATCGTGGGCAACGCCGCCGGTCAACTGGCCGATGCTTTCGTTTTGCTGGGCGCGCAGAAGGAGGTCGTGCTGACGTTCAATTTCTTTCTGGCGCTGGACCTGCGGGGTGTGGTCGATGACCAGCATGGACCAAACGGTTGCACCGTTGTCCAAACGCACCGGGGAGCCGCTGCCTTGCAGCCACTTGGTTTCGCCGTCAGGCATCTGGATCGGCCACACCGCGCTGAACGGCGTCAGCGCGCGCGTGGCGTTGGCGAAGCTGGCACGCACCTCCGCGGCGGCGTCCGGCGTGGAGATGGTGTTCCAGAACGCCTCGCCATCCTGTTCCAGAACACTGGCATTGAGCCGCCAGATGCCCAAGGTCGCATGGGGATTGAAAAATCGCACAACGTCTTGCTTGGTCGGGATCACGCGATGCGGCGCCATTTCGATCGACAGGGCAGCGCCGGGCAGGTTGTTGACCAGCCCGCTCATTTGCGCGCGGGTATCGGCGAGGCGCGTTCGGACGGCAACGCGGGAGACGGCAAACCAGTTGGCCAGCACCACGGGAAGCAACAGCAGCCCGCCAAAAAGCAGCAACTGCAGGCGTGCGCCCATCATGTCGGCGGCAGTCGGACGCCAACCGTCGGTGGGCCGCAGGAACAGCTGGAAATCACCGGGCGGGTACTGCATCACCTGGGTGAAGGGTTCGAGATTGCCGGTGGTTTGCCATGGCTCGGGGACCGGCGGAGGGTCGGTGCCAAAGGGTTGGGAAAGAACGAGAAAATCCACCTGGTCGGCAGAGAGCGCAGGCGCTTCGTCCGTGAGCACGACGCGGAAATGCGCCAGCAAGGTCACCATGCCCTCGGATACGACGGACGCCCCGTCTGCGCCGCGGGTTTCGGTTTGCAACAGAACCGTGCCGACCCCGTCGGTGCTGATGTCAAGACGCCGCACGACAGGAAAGCCGCGCGCCACTTCGGCGCCGAGTGCCTCGGCGATGTCTCCAGTGGTATCGAGGGCATTTCTGCCAATGCGGTCGGTGTTCGGCGCGAGCGGATAGACGTGTTGCGTCACAAAGCCGGGCGCGTGTTCGGCGCGCACCAAGTCCTGCCCGTCCGGCGCGAACTGCTGTGCGAGGGTCGCAAAGCTCTGCTGATCCACCCGGTCCAGCGCATTCACACGACGTGCCAGCCGCCGCGTGCTTCGGATGCCGCCGGTGACGAAGCTGTCGACCTGGCGTTGGACGTCGTTGAGAATGACCTGTGCCGCGTCGCGTTTTTCCGCTTCGAAAGCGCGTACCTGTTCCCTGTCTGCGAGGGCAGCGATGATCAGCAGAACAACCGAAAAGACGAAAGAGGGAAGGAAGCGCACGCCAGCCTGCCTCACATCGAATGAAATTTCGTAAAGTCTTGGATAAATCATACACCACAAACGTGCATACGCAAGCGTGCAGTCGGAGTGGTTAACATCTGTAAATTACGCGATAATCGCGCTGGTATCGGCGTGCGCCGGCTGGCATATGTCGGGCGCAACAGTGTGTGGAGGCGGGCGTGACGGAACTCTGGCAGGGGCTGACGCAGGCCTTCTGGCTGATGGTGACGTTTGATCCCGAGCTGGCCGAGATCGCGCTTCGGTCGTTGCGGGTCACGTTCACGGCGCTGGCCATTGCCTGTCTGATCGCTTTTCCCATGGCCGCAATCCTCGCCGTGCGCCGGTTTCGGTTTCGCCGCACGGTCATCGCCGTTCTCAACGCGCTGATGGGGTTGCCGCCCGTTGTCGTGGGCCTTGTCGTCTATGTTCTTGTGTCGCGTTCAGGGCCTTTTGGCGCGCTGGGGCTGCTGTTTACGCCCAAGGCGATGATCATCGCGCAGGTCATCATCATCGTGCCGCTGATTGCATCCATCGCGCACCAGTCGCTGCGCGATATCTGGGCGGAATACCATGATCTGCTGATCTCGATGAACGTCACGCAGAGGCAAAAGATGCGCACGCTGATGTGGGACGCGCGCCGGGCACTGCTGACCGCGGCACTGGCGGGTTTTGGTCGCGGCATCGGCGAGGTGGGCGCGATCATGATCGTGGGCGGCAACATCGATCAGGTGACGCGCGTTTTGACCACGGCCATCGCGCTTGAAACCGGCAAGGGTGATTTCGCATTGGCGCTGGCGCTGGGGTTTGTGCTGATCGGCCTTGCCGTGTCGGTGAACCTGATGATCCACTGGCTGGGCCAGACCGAGCGGGAGGGGCGCTGGTGAGTGGGCTGTTTCCCTTGCGGGTGCGGGGTGCCGAAACCTCGCGCAATGGCGTGCACCTTGTCGGGCCGGTTGATCTGGATCTGGACGGGCAGGGGCTGTGCGTGGTGCTCGGGCCCAACGGGTCGGGGAAGACCACGCTTTTGCGCCTGCTTCACGGCATCGCGCGCCTGCGGCGCGGCCAGATCAGTTGGGCCTGTGATGCCAAACAGGCGCGGAACAGGCAGGCATTTGTGTTTCAGCGCCCGGTGATGATGCGGCGCAACGTTCTGGACAATATCGCCTATCCGCTGGTGGTGCGTGGCGCGCGAAGTCGGGCGGCACGGGCCGAAGCGCTGCGGTGGGCGGAGCGCATGGGGCTGGGTGATCTGGTGGCGTGTCAGGCGGGTGTTCTGTCGGGCGGTGAACAGCAGAAACTGGCCTTGGCACGCGCGTTGATCACGCAGCCGGAACTGGTGTTTCTGGATGAACCCACGGCATCGTTGGACGGGCGTGCCACCCGCGAGATCGAGACGGTCCTGGCTGATGCGCAGGCCGCAGGCACACGGTTGATCCTGTCGACCCATGACTTGGGGCAGGCGCGGCGGCTGGCGGCGCATGTGGTGTTCATGCTGCACGGGCGCGTGCACGAAACGGGGTCGGCGGACGCGTTCTTTGACAGGGCCGAGACGCCCGAGGCGCGGGCGTTTTTGCAAGGGGATATCGTGGAATGATCCGGATCTTTGCCGTTCTTGCGGTGCTGTTTCACGCCTGCGCGGTGCAGGCCGACGTTGTCCGGTTGGCGGTGACCACGTCGTTTCAGAACTCGGGCCTCGCGGATGTGCTGTTGCCGCAGGTGGAGGCCGACCTGGCGATTGACGTGCAGCTCTTGGTCGTGGGCACCGGGCAGGCGTTGCGGTTGGGGCGGTCAGGCGATGTCGATGCGATCCTGGTTCATGCGCGGACCGCCGAACAGGCCTTTGTGGCCGAAGGCCACGGCACGCATCGGCGCGAGATCATGTACAATGACTTTGTGCTGGTGGGCCCCGCGGGCGATCCCGCGGGTGCGGGTGCGGCCCGCACGGCGGTGGCGGCATTGCAGGCGATCGCCGCGGCGGGGGCTGATTTTGTCAGCCGGGGGGACGACAGCGGCACGCACATGCGCGAACAAAGCCTGTGGGAGATGGCCGGTGGTGTGCCTGAGGGTCGCTGGTACAAGTCGGTGGGCGCGGGCATGGGGGCAGCGCTGAACACGGCGTCGGGTCTTGGGGGCTATATCCTGTCTGATCGGGCCAGTTGGCTCAACTTTCGCAACAAGGGCGGGCTGGCCTTGCTGTTTGACGGCGATCCGATGCTGTTCAATCAATACGCGTTCCTTCCGGTGAACGCGGAACGTCATGCCCATGTGAACGCGGACGCGGTGGCGCGGCTAGAGGCGTGGCTGACGTCGGAAGCTGCGCGGGTGGTGATCAACGGCTACCGCGTCGACGGAGAGCAGCTTTTTACGTTTAACGCGGCACCCGAGGGCTAACGCAGGTCATTTCGCTCTTGCGCTAATCGTCCAGCAGGATCGCATGGCTAAGCTGACTGGCCGCCTGTTGCAGCACGTCAAGCCGGGCAACAGCGCTGTCGCGGCTGACCCGCTGGGTGGGGCCGTGAAAGGCGAGTGCGGCAAGGAACCGGCTTTCGGTGTCCATCACGGGCACGGCGATAGCGACCATGCCTTGCATGAACTCTTCTTCGTCCAGCGCATAGCCCCGTTCGGCGATCTGGTGCAGTTCGTCCAGCAGCTTGCCCGGGTCCGTCAGCGTGGCGTCGGTGTGGGCGTCGAGCGCGATATTGCGCACGAACGTCTCGCGGCTGGGTGTGGGCAGGCTGGCCAGAAAGGTCTTGCCCGACGCGGTGCAATGAAACGGCACGTGGCTGCCGACGGGAAGCTGGATGCGAAAGGCCCAGTCGGTTTCGACCCGGTCCAGATAGCTCATCCCGTCATCGGCGGGCACGACAAAGTTCACGGTTTCGCGCACCGATGCGGCGACGTCCATCAGGATCTGGTGGCGAATGATGTGGGTGCGCGCGCTGTGCAACAGCCCCGCGCCCAGCAGGCGCAGGCGGCGGGCGGGATAGAACCGTTTCGATTTGCCCTGCCGTGCAATGAACCCATCGCGTTCCAGTGTGGCACACAGCCGGTGCACCGTCTGCTTGGGCAAGCCAAGCTGCGCGTTGATCTCGGTCGCCGTCATGGCGCGGTTGCCCTGGCCCAAAATCTCGAGGATCATCAGCGTGCGCAGATTGGTGGGAATGCGGCCGCCATCGGGCATGGATCAGATAATCCTTGTTTTGTGTGCGAATCCTTGTAGCGTAAATTTTGTCAGAAAATCGAGACAAAAAGTCTCATTTTTTGATAGGGGAGGATGCCGCATCGAATTCGACTTCGTCATAATTGGCGCCGGTTCGGCCGGGTGCGCCTTGGCAAACCGGCTGAGCGAGAGCGGGCAGTACAGTGTTGCCGTGCTCGAGGCGGGGCCGCGCGACACGAACCCGTGGATTCACATTCCGGTTGGCTATTTCCGCACCATGGGAAATCCGCGCAGCGATTGGCGGTACGAGACCCAACCCGATCCCGGCAGCGCCATGCGGCGCCACAAATGGCCGCGGGGCCGTGTTCTGGGCGGGTCGTCTTCGATCAACGGACTTCTGTACGTGCGGGGACAGCCGCAGGACTTTGACGGCTGGGCGCAGATGGGATGCAGCGGTTGGTCGTGGGACGATGTGCTGCCCTTTTTCAAGAAATCCGAGACGTGGCGCGGGCCCAATGGGACCGAGTTGCGGGGCACAGACGGGCCCTTGTCAGTACAGCCGTCGCGGTTGCGGCGTGATATCGTTGATCGGTGGGTCGATGCGGCTGTGGCGGCAGGCTACAAGCGCAACC
Source organism: Pseudomonadota bacterium (assembly GCA_038530495.1). GTDB lineage: Bacteria > Pseudomonadota > Alphaproteobacteria > Rhodobacterales > Rhodobacteraceae > Tateyamaria. Next base: position 8,804 of record JBCBCR010000031.1, read on the forward strand.
CCGATTACAACGACGCAGATCAGGAAGGCGTTGGCCATTTCCAGCTGACCATGCATGGCGGGCGGCGCTGTTCGTCGGCAGTGGCCTACCTGAAGCCGGCGCGCGGGCGGCAAAACCTGACGATCCTCACGGACGCGCAGACTGAACGCCTGATCCTGTCTGACGGCCGCGTTACGGGGGTCCGTGCGCGCATCAAGGGGCAGATGCAAGACATCACCGCGCGGCGCGAAGTGGTGCTGAGCGCAGGCGCCATCGGGTCGCCGCAGATCTTGATGCTGTCGGGCATTGGTGATCCCGCCGACATCACCCCGCACGGGATCGACATGCAGGCCGAGTTGCGCGGCGTGGGCAAGAACCTACAGGACCACCTGCAGGCGCGCCCCGTGTTCAAGACCGACCTCAGCACCATCAACATTGAGACCAGCAACATCTTCAAGCAGGCGATGATCGCGCTGCAATACATGCTGACCCAGAAGGGGCCGATGACGATGGCGGCGAGCCTCGGCACCGGGTTCCTGAAGACCGAGGACCACCTCGAGACCCCGGACATCCAGTTCCACATCCAGCCGTTCAGTGCCGACAACCCGGCGGATGGGCCGCACCCGTTCTCCGCCTTTACCGCGTCGGTGCTGCAGCTGCGCCCCGAAAGCGCGGGGCATCTGACATTGAAATCGGCAAACATGGACGACCACCCGGACATCCACCCGAACTACCTGGCCACCGATACCGACTGCCGGACCATCGTCAAAGGCATCCAGATCGCCCGCCGTATCGCGCAATTCGAGCCGCTGAAATCTCACGTGACCGAAGAGCACGCCCCCGGCAACGATGTGGCGATGGAGGACGAAGAGGCGACGCTGGATTGGGCGCGGCGCACGGCGGTCACGATCTACCACCCCACAGGCACCTGCAAGATGGGCACGGACCCAATGGCCGTGGTCGATCCGCGCGCCCGTGTGCACGGGATCGCGGGGCTGCGTGTCGCGGATGCCTCGATCATGCCGCGTATCGTCAGTGGCAACACCAACGCGCCTGCCATCATGATCGGCGAAAAGGTCAGCGCGATGATCCTCGAGGACGCGCGCGCATGACAGGACAACGAACCATTTCGGGGGGCAAATTCCCCTGAGCGGAACCGGACCCGGGGCCACGCCTTCGTCCCCGGGTCTGACATAAATTTGCGAGGGCAATGAACATAGGGAGGAAAGAATGTTCAACCTGAAGACAATTGCAACCGGCGCTGCCGTGTTGGCAATGACCGCCTCGGTGGCAATGGCCGAAAAGGTCTTGCGCATCCAGTCGGTTCTGCCGAACACCGCTGACGAGGTGTTTATGCTCAACGAGTTCGGCAAGGACGTGGCCGAGCTGACCGGCGGGTCGCTGACCATCGAAGTGCTGCCTGCGGGCGCCGTGGTTGGTCCGCGCGACATCATGGACGCCGTGGACGCGGGCCTGGTCGAAGGCGGCTTTGCCTGGACCCACTACTGGGGCGGCAAGCACGTTGCTGCGAACCTCTTTGGCGCGCCTGTGGCGGGTGCCGGTGTCGGCCTCGACAACATCGCGTTCCTGAGCTGGTTCCAGTATGGCGGCGGCAAGGAGCTCTATGATCGTCTCTGGGACGAGATGGGCGTGAACGTCAAAGGCTTCATGCTGCAGCCGGTTGGCCCCGAGGCCCTCGGCTGGTTCCCCGAGCCAATCACATCCATGGATGACTTCCGCCAGATGCGCTTCCGCGCGCCTCCGGGCATGGTGGGTGCAGCCTATGCTGACATCGGTGTGCCTGCGGTTGCCATGGGCGGCGGCGACATCCTGCCCGCTCTGGAAAAGGGTACCATCGACGCGGCCGAGTGGTGCTGCCCGAAGCCTGACTCCGTGTTCGGCTTCCAGAAGGTGCTGAAGCACTACTACCTGCAAGGTCTGCACCAGGTCACCGTGAACGCCGACATGTACGTGAACGGCGATTTTTATGACGGCCTGACCGACATCGAGAAGAAAGCCCTCGAAGTTGCAGCCAACGCATCGCTGTCCAAGTCGCTGTCCTACCGGATCTACGAGAATGGCAAGGCGCTGAAGGATCTGACCGAAAACCACGACGTCATCCTCGAGGATACGCCTGCGGATTACTTCACCGAGTATTCGGCAGCCGCGTCCAAGGCCCTGCAGGCCGCAGCGGATGAGAACGAGTTCTTTGCCGAAGTGTGGGCGTCGCAGCGCGCATTCGCAGAGATCGCCGTGCCGTTCTGGTCCGGCGCTCAGACGTCGAACGCCAGCCTGGGTCGCGCATTCGCCGACACACTGAAGTAAGCCGTCAGAGCTTACCACGCCCCGGGCTTGACCCGGGGCCTCCTGGTTCGGCGCTTTTGGTGGCGAACCAATTCAGGGGTGGCCTCCCGCGTGAGGTGCCGGGTCACGCCCGGGACGCGGGGAAAAAAGAACAACAAATGCCACGCCAACACAAAGAATAACGAGACCCCATAGGGACAGGGAGCGACCATGGCTGAAGAAGTGAACCCGGCCGAGCTGGAGATTGCGGACGAGTTGATCGCCGAGCGGCGCGCCGAAGCGCCCGGTGAGACACCCGAGGACATGACCCCCTGGCAGCGGCCCATCACCGCCGTCATCGACGTGATCAACTACCGCGCGGGCCAGCTGATATCGCTGTTGATCGTGCCGCTGATCGTGGTGGTGGTCTACGAGGTTTTTTCGCGCAACTCCTTTGCCATCCTGCAGGATGCAGGGTTCGAGGATCTCGCCCGGTCGCTTGGCCTGGGGCCGACGCTGTGGGTCTATGACACCTCGCGCATGCTGGCGGGTGTCCTGTTCATGGCCGCCGCGGGCTATGGCCTGATGCGCGGCGTGCACATCCGCGCCGATTTCCTGTACCGCAACTGGTCGTCCAAGACGCAGGCCACGGTCGATGCCCTGCTGTACTTGATGTTCTTCATCCCCTCGATGATCTTTTTCACCGTGGTGTCGGCACAGTTCTGGTGGCTGGCCTATTCCACGTCCGAGACCATGCAGATCGACAGCGCCTGGGGCCCGCTCCTGTGGCCCGCACGTACCGCGATGCCGGTCGGTGGTTTCCTGCTGCTGCTGCAAGGCCTGCCCGAGATATTCCGCGCCTTCCACAAGATGGGCAAGGAGCGGGAGCGCCTGTTCGTGCGCGCGCTGCCGGTCTACCTGATCGCGCTGATCTGGCTGGTGCTGGCGGTCTTTGCGCCGGATATCGTGCCGGGGGGCGCGGCCTTTGCCGACCTGATGAGCCAGCGGCCCAATATTTCCAAGCCCATGATCGGTCTGATCATGCTCGGCTCGATGCTGTTCGTGATCTTCATCGGGTTCCCGATCTCGTTCACGCTGATCTTCCTCGCCTTTGTCTTCGGCATCTGGGGCGCGAATTTCAAGCTCACCACGCTCTTGATGACGCTCAACACCAACTCCACCATGCTGAACGATCAGCTGATGGCGATCCCGCTCTTTGTGCTCATGGGCATCGTGATGGAGCAGGCGGGGCTGATGGAGCGGCTTTTTGCGTCGATCCAAATGATCATGGCGCGCATCCGCGGGGCGCTGTTCATCGCGGTGCTGATCGTGTCGACGATCTTTGCCGCGGCCACGGGGATCGTGGGGGCGTCGGTCACGATCCTCGGGATCATGGCGGGCGCGACGATGAGCCGGTCGGGCTATGACGTGCGCATCGCCGCGGGCACGATCACGGCGGGCGGCACGCTGGGCATCCTGATCCCGCCGTCGATCATGCTGATCGTGATGGGACCGGTGCTTGAGGTGTCGGTGCTCGATCTCTTCCGCGCGGCCTTTGTGCCGGGCGCGCTGCTGGCGACGCTGTACCTTGTCTACACGCTGGGGCGCTGCTGGCTGGACCCGTCGCTGGGCCCGATCCTGTCGGAAGAAGACCAGCCCGTGACTTCGAACCGCTACGGGGTTGAGGTTGTGCTGATCTCGGTCGGGGTGCTGGCGATCTGCCGGGTCTTTGGCATGGCCATCGGCGGCAGTTTTGGCGGTATGTTCCCGTTTGCGGGGCTCTTGATCGTCGCGGCAACGCTCGCCGTTGCCTACCTCGCTTACAAGAACCTGAACGTGCTGCGCATCGTGGCGCCGATTGTGATCCTTGGGCAAATGGCGATCTCGGCCATGGCCATTCTGGGTGGCACGATGTCGTCCATCGGCATGGGGGTCAGCATCGGCTGGCTGCTGCTGATGGCGGTGGCGGGGTATCTGATCTTGCCGCTCTACCGCGCGGATGCTCAGGAAAACTTCCACTTCTCAGACCTTTGGGACGAGTTCTTCAAAGGTTTGATGCCGCCCACGATCCTGATCAGCTTTGCACTTGGGTCGATCCTTTTGGGCTTTGCCACACCGGCGGAAGCGGCGGCCATGGGCGCCTTTGGTGCGATCCTGTTGTCGATTGCGTACCGGAAGTTCACGCTGCCCAGTTTTGCCGACAGCCTTGTCAAAACGCTGGAACTGACCGTGTTGATCATGTTCCTCGTGGCGGCGTCGAACTTCTTTGGCGCGCAGTTCTCGTCGCTGGGCACGCCCAAGATGATGACGGACGTGCTGCTGAGCCTCGACATGTCGCCGTATATGATCCTGTTCATGGTGATGGCGCTGATCTTCTTGCTGGGCTGGCCGCTGGAATGGGTGCCGATCGTGCTGATCGTGGTGCCGATCCTGTTGCCGACGGTCATCGCGCTGGATCTCGGGTTTGAGCGGACCTACGACATGCTGGTGTGGTTCGGCATTCTGGTGGCGGTGAACCTGCAGACCGCGTGGCTGTCGCCGCCTGTGGCGCTGTCGGCCTACTTCCTCAAGGGGGTGGTGCCGGAGTGGGATCTCAAGGACATCTACCTGGGCATGATGCAATTCATGTGCATCCAGCTGGTGGGTCTGGCGCTGATCTTCAGCTTCCCGCAACTGGCGCTGTGGCTGCCCTCGTTCCTGTCGAGCAACTAGGCATGACGCGATCCACGCTATCTTACCTGAAATGGCCGCTCATCGTGACGGTCGTTGGGCTGGGCCTGTCGGCCTGGCTGGGTTGGGAAACGGAGCAGACGGCGCGGGCCGTCTTCTCCTTCTTCCTTGTGGGCGCGGTGCTGGCGGTGCTCGAGATTTCGCTGAGTTTCGACAACGCCATCGTCAACGCCAACAAGCTCGAAGAGATGACGCCGCTGTGGCAGCGGCGGTTCCTGACCTGGGGCATTCTGATCGCCGTTTTCGGGATGCGCATCGTGTTTCCGCTGGCAATTGTCGCTATTTTTGCGTGGGTTAACCCGATTGAGGCGATGCGGCTGGCGCTGGCGGAACCGGATGAATATTCGCGCATCATCTCGGGCGCGCACGGGCCGATTGCGGCCTTTGGCGGGACGTTCCTGATGATGGTGGCGCTGAAGTTTTTCGTGGATGAGGACAAGTCGATCCACTGGCTGAACTGGCTGGAATGTCGGCTGACGAAATGCGGGTCGATCCGCGGGTTCGAGATTGCCTTTGTCCTGCTGATCGTGGTTGTGATTTCACAATATATCGCAGAGGGTTACAGGTCGTCCTTCTTGTTCTCGGCGATCATGGGCATGCTGGTGTTCATCATGGTCGACGGGCTGGGCACGTTCCTGGATCAATCGTCCAAGGCGATGGCGCAGGTCGGGGCCAAGGGCGGGTTGGGCGCGTTTTTGTACCTTGAAGTTCTGGACGCAAGCTTCAGTTTTGACGGGGTAATTGGCGCTTTCGCTTTGACCACGAACATCCTGCTGATTGCCATCGGCCTTGGCATCGGGGCGATGTATGTGCGGTCGATGACGATCATGCTGGTGGAAAAAGGGACCTTGCAGGAGTTCAGATATCTGGAACACGGGGCGTTTTATTCGATCTTTGCGCTGGCCGTGATTATGTTCCTGCAGTCGCTGTTTCACGTGCCGGAGACGCTGACCGGCACCATTGGCGTGTGTCTGATCGGCTATGCGCTGGTGTCGTCAATCCGCCATAACAAGCGCGTCGCAAGGGGGTAAGGGATGTACAAAAAAGTGTTAGTTGCCATGGCATTGGACCATGAAGTTTCCAGGAACACGCTGGCCTTTGCCAATGCAATTTGTGAGGACGGCGGGACCATTCTGGCGCTGCACGTGATGGAAGAACCCAGCGGCACGGCAAGCGCGCGATTGCGCGAGGATCTGCTGGCCGAAGGGTCGGCGCGGGCGGCGTCGCTGTTCAAGGACAAGCTGGTTGATTACCCGAATGTCGAGCCGATCATGGCGCATGGGCATCCGTCGCGGGTGATCCTTGAAACGGCGGCGGAGCGCGGTGTCGACTGCATCGTGATGGGGTCGCACAAGCCTGGGTTGGCGGACTATTTCATCGGTTCGACGGCGGCGCGGGTGGTGCGGCATGCGGAGTGTTCGGTGCACGTTTACCGCGGCTGAACGGTCTGTTTTGTTCAATACGGACCCTGTTTTGTACAAAATTTTCGGACGGGCGGCACTTGGATGACCCGTTTTGATGAAAACAGGGGCCGTTTTGTACAAAACGACCGGCTAGAGGTTAATTTTGTCTAACCAGCGGTTTGGCGCGGCGTGCAACAGGCTGTGACCGGCGTCGGGGACGTCGTAAATTTCGGCTGACACTTGGCGCGCCAGACGCTTGATCCCGCCACGCGGCGTGTTGCGATCCTGGGCGCCGACGAGAAAGCGCGGCGTGGTGCGCAGCGGCGGCAGACGGTCGTGCCACCCGGTCGAAGACAGTGTCGCGTCAGCCAGAAACCCGTGCGGGCCGCGTTCGACATGCCAGGCGTGGCCGTGCCAGAACATGCGCTGTGCGGCCTTGTCATCGTCGACCTGCATCCGGTCGAAATGCGAGTTGGCAAAGACGATTTTGCCGAAGCCGGCGGGGCCTTGTCGCAGGATGCGCTGGCCGCCCAGCAGAGCGAGGTAGCGGGCTGCCGACGGGTTCACGCGGGACAGGACGGAAAAGACGCGGGTTTCGACGGGCAGGGTCCAGATGTCTTTCCAGTCGACCAGCGCGGGCACCGGGGCAAGGCAGTTCAGGGAGGTCACCCGGTCCGGCGCAATTGCGGCCATCCACAGCCCGTAGGGTGCGCCGAGGTCATAGGTCAGCACGTCGATCGCGCCGACGCCGAAATAGTCGAGCACGGCAATGAGGTCAGCCACAATGTCGCGCAGATCGAGGCTGTCATCCGCGGGGGTCTGTCCGTGGCCGGGACGGCCCGGCGCGATGATGCGCCGGTTGGCAAACCGTTTGAGGGCCGCGTCGGGCAAGCGCCGCCCGGCAAGGCAGCCATGCAGGAACAAGAGCGGCTTGCCAGTGTCCGGCCCGGTGCATTCGACGTCCATGCGCCGCCCGCTGGGCAAGGTCAGGTTAAAGCTTCCGTGGGCCGCGGCCATCTGGTCGGCCTGTATCGACTGGGTCGTGGCGATCAGCCCGTAGACAAGGTGCACGATGTCGACCTGTCCGTGGGTGTCGGTCTTGCGACAGATGTTGCGCACCTGTGTGCGGACGGTTTCCAGCGACCGCCCGCGCGCGCTGGCGATGTCCTTGGGTTGATTGCCGCGAAACAGCATTTCCAGCACGTCGATTTCGGCATCTGTCAGATCATAGCCCGCGCGCAAGAGGGGGGCGATGGCGCTGCTCCAGCGCAGGCTGATGGCGATGGCCTGAAACACGCCACCTTCGGCAGCTTGCGCCAGCACCGGGACGGGGCGCAGGTTGGGATAGGTGAACAGCGTGAACGACGCCTGCGAGCGCCGCCCGCCGAGCAGGTCGCGCAGCATCGCGCGCCCGCTGTCACCAACGCGGTCCAGCAGGTCCTGACCCGGTTCCAGTCCGAAGACCGATACCGAGGACGCAGTGCCCGTGGTCACGCGCCCCTTGGCATCGAAATCAAAGCGAATGTCGGTCTCGCCCTTGCCGTAGGCCCCGGTGCGCATCATCGCGTCAGACGCATCGTCGAATTCCGATGCCAGCGTGCGCAATCCGGCGCTGGTTTCCAGCCGCATCGCGCTGTCGGTCTGTTCGATCAGGTCGCCGAACGTGTCCGAACGGGCTATCGATTCAAAGATCAGGCTGCGCAGGCGGTTGTGATCGGAATGGCCGTTTTGCATGGATTGGGATTGATGCCTTGGTTCTGAATTCTGATGACGCGGACGACATTTATTCGGGTGCCCGAAATTCAGCACCACGGCACAGGTAACCACACATATCCGCACATTTTTTCTTGTTTAGCGCGTGATTCACGTAGCGGCAACCAAGTGGCAGTCGAGACCGCTATGCGGGTGTGGAAATTCACTGTTTCCCGCAAGGGTACATAATCGTGCAACCTGAGCGACCTATCTTTTGTGCAGGTGCAGAAAAATTTTCGAAAATTGGCCCTTTTTCCGGCCTATACCGCATTCGGAGTATGGAGCGGTTTTGCTGGCTGGCTGATACTACGCGCGGGTTGTGAGGGGGTTATGTTCCTTGCGCCTTTGGAATGCGCCGTGTGGGCGCCAAAAGGGTAGAGATCATGTCCGTGGTCTTTTTTGGCATATGATGGGTGTTCGTCCGTCGACCGCAATTTTTGGGGCGTTTTCCGTTGTTTTAATGACGATTACGGCGTCTGGCGAGGTGCGTGCGGACAATGTGTGCGCCGTCTCGTCGGACGCCGCCTTTTATCAGGCGCGGGCCGAGCAATCGATTTTGTTGATGCAATATGGCGATATCATTCTGCGGGCCACGGGCGGCAAGGTCCGCTGTGCCGAGGATGCCGCAAACGAGCGGCAGCGGTGCAGCGTCGACGGCGCGGGCGAGATGCTGGTGGACAGTCCCGAGCGGCAGGTGGTGGTGACCATGCCCGGTGACGGGATGCACGAGGTGCAGGTCTATGCCACGGGTGATGTGTCCTGCGGGCTGGCGTCTGATTTCAACTGACGGCGCCCGGTGCGCCGGTCTGACCGGAGGAATGGCTGCATGAGAGCTGTGATTGTGGCGGGCGCGGTGGCGCTTGCGTTGGCGGGCCCGGTGGCGGCGCAGGGCACGGGCATGCCGAACTGTGACAAGCTGATTGCGTTGTTCATCGAGCTGGCCAAGCGGTCGGGCGAGACGGTGACCGAGGCGCAGGCGCGGGCCGAGGTCATGTCGGAGAACCCCAGTGACGCTGATTGCGCGGCCATGCTGGCGCTGTTTCCGGCGCAGTAGTATGCGGTTTGGGTTTGGTGCGGTTCTGGCGGTGTGTGGCGCGCTGAGCGCGCAGGCCGAAGAGGCGACGATGATCGTGCTGGATGCATCGGGGTCGATGTGGGGCCAGATCGACGGGGTCAACAAGATCGTCATCGCCCGCGACGTGGTGCGCGAGACGCTGCCCGCGGCCGCCGTGCGGGGTCCGCTGGGGTTGGTGTCCTACGGCCACAACCGCAAGGGCGATTGCAGTGACATCGAGGTGTTGGTGCCACCCGGCGCAGGGACCGCGGGTGCGATTGCGGCGTCGGTGGATGCGATCAATCCCAAGGGCAAGACGCCGCTGAGCGATGCGGTGCAGCGCGCGGCGCAAGCGATGGGCCACGAGGAGAACAAGGCCACCGTGGTGCTGGTCACCGACGGGTTGGAGACATGCGGTGCGGACCCCTGCGCGCTGGCCCGAGCGCTGGAGACGTCCGGCGTGGATTTCACGGCGCATGTGGTTGGCTTTGGCCTGTCCAAGAAGGATGGCGCGGCGGTGTCGTGCCTCGCCTCAGAGACGGGCGGGCGGTATTTCGAGGCGGACAATCAGGGCGAGTTGGCGGCGGCGCTGTCGCTGGCGGTGGCGCAGGAGATCACGCAGGAGACGGTGATCGAAGAACCGCCGCAGGTTGAGCCCAAGCACAATCTGCAGATCAACGTGCAGCTTTCGCCGGACAGCCCGCCGCTGGAAAACGGCGAGATCGACAAGCTGGCGCTGGATCTGATCACCGCCGAGGGGCGCGCCAAGAACATCGGCTATTCGCCGGTGATGGCGATCAAGGCCGAGGCGGGCAGCTATACCCTGCGGGCCAAATACGCGGGCGGCGAGGTCGAGGTGCCGGTGGAGATCGAACAGTTCGATATTACCCACGCCACGCTGGTGCTGGATGCCGGTGTGGTGAACTTCAAGGCCGTGCCGCTGGCCCCTGACCTTGTGCGCCCGGATATCCTGTCGTGGCGGGTGACCAACGTCGAGACCGGCGCGCGGCAGGAACGCTATGTGCCGGAACTGCGGTCCGTGTTCCGGGCGGGCACCTACGAGGTGATCGCGATCCCGGGCCGCAAGGACCGCATCGCACCGCCGCCGCAGATCGTTGAGATTGTCGCGGGCGAGGTCACAACCGGCACGGTCGACATGCCCCATGGCGGGCTGCGCATCGACAACGTGTCGGAAACCGGCGCGCGGCTGCCGGATCATTTCATCCGCTTTGCGCTGTGGAGCGCCAAGGACGATGGCAGTGCGGACCGGATGATCGTGGGCCTGAACGGCACGCGCGACGCGCTGCTGAGCCTGCCGGGTGACTATGTGCTGGTGGCCGAGGATTGGGGCATCGCGCGGCGCAAGCTGTCGCAACCGATCACCATCGCGCCCGGAGCGCTGACCACACTGCGAATTGTGATGCCCGCCGATGAGGCTGCGCCGTTGCAGGTGGTCGAGTGACATTCAAGAACGCAACTTAAGAAGCTGATCTCATGAAGAAAATCATTGCTTTGATCGTGGCGCTTGGCGTCGTTGGGGCGGCGGCGTTTGTGTTTTTAATGCCCGAGCCTGCGCCACCTGAACAGATGCGTCTGCAGGCGACACTGGCGGGCACCGACACGGATGTGAGCGACAAGGTGACGTGGTTCGTTGAACGCGACGGGTCGTGGCTGGGCCCCGATATCGCGTTGGTGTCGGAGGCGGTGCCAGGGGAATACGAGGCGCAGTTTGACGTGCTGGGCGAAGAGCAGGCGGTTGCCAAGCTGTCGCTGGGCGACGACGAGGGCGGCACGCTGGCCGCGACGCTCGATGCCACGCTGATCGAGGTCGAACTGCCACCGGAGGCGCGCAGCGGGCCGGTGTCGTTCCGGTTTGCGTCGGATCGCGTGCTGGGGTCGCACGGCGTGTTTGTCGATGACGCGGGCGTGGTGCGCACCCTTGTGTCGACGTCGTTGAAGGCGCTGGAACTGGAGATCGACGGGCAGACGCTGCCGATCACGGCAAACTTTGCCTCGGGCGGCGTGGAGCGATTGAAATTGCAGGACGGGGCGGTTGTGCCTGCACTGTAAGTCATGGCGCGCTGTCGGTGGTCGTGGCGTGACGGCGGCGGTTTGGCCGCCGAGGTAACTATGCCCTCGGTGAACGTGCCAAAAACGTCATATCGAAACGAGATACCCATTTCATGATCGGCTGAGACGCCGCCTCGGGCAAGGTGCGCACGGCGATGGTTTTCGATGCTTTGCGCGTGCGTCAGCCTAGCGGTGCTTTTGTGCGGTCGTGATCCCGCGCCGGAGCGGTCCCGGCAGTGTACGGGCGGTATGCGCGCCCGTATGTCAGTTGCGCCGCGTTCGATGTCGGGCGGTCGCTCAACCGAAGATTATCCACAGGCAAGCGCAGGGTTATCCACCACTCATACGGGCAGAAACGCCGGTTTTAAGGTTGGCATTTCAATGCCTTAGCGCGGATCAATACCCGTCGCGCTAGAAAAAACTTTGCACGATCATGCAATCCCGGGTAGCGTTTCATGCACGGGTTAGGAGAAATTCCAGACAAGCAACTTTTAGATTGGTGAGATTATGTGTGCGAAAAAAGCGGCATCCGAGGATGCAAATGACGACCAGGCCGCACCGGATGAAACAGCCGTTATCATCGCCGATCTCGCCTTACGTGCGCGTCAGGACCCCGAATATTTAGAAAAACTCCAGAGCGCAAAGGCAGCAGACATTAAAGAGTTGGGCCTTGGTGACATGAAGGTCGCGGAGTTCAAGCAAAAGATTTCTGAAACGATTGATCAACTGGGAGCGATTGATATGGCGATGACACAATCCACAATGGCCGGGGGCGGCACGGCGGGATCTGTAGGCACGGTGGGCTGCGTAGGCAGCGTGTGCGGGACAGCAGCGACATTTGCAACAGCGGGCTGCGCGGGCTCTGCGGGGGCGGCGTCAACGCCGCTGAGCGGTGGGCCGACCGCTGGCCCGGCAACCGCGGGGTCGACCCCGTGCGCGGGGACGATTGCGACACTGCCTTGCGTTTCGCCGCCCTGTTCGGCCTGCATGGGCACTGTGTCCACTGCGGGTGGGGACGCCGGAGGCGGCACCCAGTCCGGCGGCACGGCTGGCACTGCGGGCACGGGCGGCTGCCTGGGCACCGTGTGTGGCACTGCTGGAAGCGCGTTTACGGTTGGCTCTGTCGGCTCTGCCGGGGCAGCATCCACGCCGCTGGGCGGCAGTGCACCGAGCGGGCAGATGACCACGGGCGGCGGCACAGCCGGGTCGGCGGGCAGCGTTGGCAGCGTGGGCTGTTTCTGCGGCACGGCGGGCACGTTTGCCTGTGCGGGGTCTGTTGGATCGGCCGGTGCGGCGTCGACCCCGCTGGGCGGGATGTCGGGCAGCTCGACCGAGGCGGGCGCCACATGGGGTAGTGCGGCCACCGCGGGTTCGGTGGGCACATTCTGCGGCACCGCCGGGTCGGTTGGCACCGCGGGCACTGCCGGCTCCAAGAGCTAAACCACACAAACCACCACGAGGGGCGGTGCGCCGGTTGGCCTGCCGCCCTGTCGTGCCGTTTTTCAGCGCATCCCAACTGCGAGGCTTGTCCCTGTGAACATGCAGCCGATCGAACGTCCCGTGATCAAATCCAAATATGTCGTTGTGCCGGTGGCGGGCGAGGGGATTTACCTTCTGGGCGAGAACGAGAAACACGTTCTCGAAGGCAACACCATGATGCAGATGGTGCCGCTGCTCGACGGGCAGCGGCGGTGGGAGGACATCCACGCCGCACTGGCCCCGTCGCTGGGCGCCGAGGCGGTGGGCGAGGGGATCAACATCCTGCTGGCTCATGCCCATGTCGAAGAAGCTGTTCCCGAAGAGCACAAGGCCGCGCAGATCTTCTGGACCGAGTTGGGGCTGTCGGCGCAGGCCACGGCGGCGTTTCTGGCGCAGACGAATATCCACGTGATCGCCTTGGGCCAAGTCGATCCGCGCGCGGCCTACCAGGGGCTTGCGTCGATGGGGTTGCGGTCTGATCCGGGGCGGGTGGCCAGTTTCACCGTGGTGGTGACCGACGATTACGAAAACCCGGAGCTGGCGCAGATCAACCGGCACATGCTGGCGTCAGGTGCGGCGTGGATGTTGATCAAACCGGGGGGGCTGCTGCCGCTGGCCGGGCCGATCTTTCGGCCTCATGCGGGGCCGTGCTGGTCCTGTCTGGCCACATGGTTGCGGCACAACCGCGAGGTCGAAGGCTATGTGCGGCGGCGCACCCAACAGCCGACGCCGTTCCATACCTCGCGCGCGCATGTGCCGTTGGGCGAGACGCAGGCGGTGTCGCTTGCGCTGTTGCAGATGGCGCGGATGCTGGTGCGCGCCGACAGCCCGCTGATGGACAGCCGTTTGGTCGCCATCGACACGTTGAGCGGCGAACAGACCTATCACTTTGTTCCGCGGCGGCCGCAATGTCCCGACTGCGGCGACCCGGCACTGGCGCGGGTGGCCGGACGCCCGGTGGTGCTGAACGAAGCGCTTGGCCGCGTGGCCAATGAAAACGGGTTCCGGCCCGAGACGCCCGAGACCACCTTTGCCCGGTACCAGCATCTGGTGTCGCCAC
>JBCBCR010000032.1:0-22571 GCA_038530495.1 Pseudomonadota bacterium
CGTCGCGTCGATGTGGATCGGATACGGGTCACCCGGGAAGTTCACCGCATGGACCCGGTGGTCGGGGAAGTGGCGGCGCAGCCACTCGATGCCCTTGAGGTTGGTGGTGAACCCGTGCTGCACCACCAGATCCTTGCCAAAGCGCAGCACATCGGCGGCGTCGAACAGCGGCTCCTCTTCGGTGGTGACAAAGAACTTCTTGGCCGCCCAATCCAGCCGTTTTTCCACGCCGATTTTGTCGCTCAGATAATCGGGGTGATAATCCGCATCCGTCAGGCGCGGCTTGGGCGCGGCCTCGTGCCGGAAGTTGGGGTCTTCTTCCCAATAGCGCTGCATCAGCGGGCGGTAGTTCAGATATTCGAACCAGCGGCAGCGATAGGACATCGTCGCCTCAAGGATCTCGTGCCCCACGGTCAGCAGCACGTCGCGCGGCGGCATGCAGCCAAACTGGCTGTCGGTGTGGAAATCCGGTGTGGTAACGGGTTGCGCATGATCGATGCTGTCGGGCCGGTCGACGCGGATGCCGCGGGCGCGCAGCTGATCGGCAAAGCCATCGAGCAACTCGTTCGCGCGGTCGATGGTTTCCTGCGGACGGCGGCCCCACTGGCCGCGCATGTCGCTGTCTTCGGGCACCTTGGCGTCCAGCGCGGGTTCCTCGGGCGGGATGTGGCAATCATCCGCGCGGCCCACGATCACGTGGCGCAACCTGTCCCATTCGTTCCAGCTTTTGACTTGGGTTTTATCCGGTGACCAATCTGACATACGCGTCTCCCTGAGGTGGGGAGAGGGCCGCCCATCTCCCGATGATGCGTCCCGGCGTTCAGGATCGGATAGCGGGGCGACCATGTGGTCTGGCGACGCCATCGCCACGTGCCCTGTACTGCGTGCTAGCAGAGGATTTTGACCCGGAAAAGAGGGCAGCCGCGGAAATGCGCACGAAACGTCAATGCGCGCTTTTCTTGACGCCGCGCATTTGCAACTATTCGTGCGAAAGACGTGGGGGTGCTGATGTAAACCCTCGTTACATTACCTATATATGCACCAACGCATTGTAATAAGGGGGAGAGTTTGATGGCGGATTTCGCATCACAGGTCGCAGAATCTCAGGCACAGGTGGCCGAAGCGCAATCGAAGATTGCCGAACTGACCAGCCGGATCGACATGGCACGGCAAAAGATGAAAGAGGGCACGGACGTCTCTCTGGACATCGAAAACGCAAATCTCGATGACGTGCACGCCCATACCGACCTGATGAACGCCAACATTGCCGAGCTGATCATGGGCCTCGATGATGTGACAACCGCGTTTTCCAAGGACTTTGACGAAATCCGGTCCAAGACCGGCTGGGAAAGCTTTGTCGGCATCTTTGCCAAGGCGAAATCCGAAAGCATGCGACAGGAACGCATCCGCACCGCATCGATTGACGACAAGTTGCAGGACCTGATCAGCAAATCCGACGTGATCGTGAACCTGCTCGAAGGGCAGTTGAACGTGCTCGAAGAGCAAAAGACCAAGGTCGAAGGCAACCTGACCGAAACGCTGGATGAGCGCGAGTTCACCGTGCAGGAACTGTCGAGCCTGCAGGACGAGATCAAGGCGATGGACCCCGCGATCATCAAGCTGGAAAACCAGATCGCATCGGAAACGGACGCCGCCAAGCGCACGGCGCTGGAAACCGAGCTGGCTGATCTGAACAAGCAGTACAACAAGATGGTGCAGGACGAACAGGTCAAGGTCGCCAAATCCCAGACCCTCGAACGCTACATCGAAAAGGGCAAGACCTGGGTGGACTCGCTGCAGAACCAGGCGGCAACGCAGATGGTGCTGATCAACAAGCTGCAGACAGACACCAAGCAGCGCGTTGTGCTCTATGATGCGCTGACCAAATCGCTGAAGACGGCGCAGCAACAGGACGTCGCCCACCGCATCAACGAGATCGGCGTGAAAACCGACCAGGAGGCGCAAACCGCCATGGCCGGTATAGGTGCGGCCACCAACCAGCGGATGGCCGACATGCTTGAGGCGCACGAAGACCAGATGGTCTTTGCCCGCGAGGTGCTGGAGCAAAAGGCGAAAGCGGATGAACGCTTTGCCCGCCGGTTTGCGGACATCGTGGAGAAGCACGACGCGAATGCGTATGGGGCATAAATTTGACTTTTTTTGAGCGCCCTCCGCCGCTCCGTATCAAAAGCACCAAAGAGCTTGAGCGCGGGTTCCGGCCGCGATGGGTCAAATTGCGCACCGTAGGCCTGTACTTATTTTTGGGGTCTTTTCTCGTCGCGTTTGTTTTCGCCACACTTGGTGCACCGGGTTGGTTCGTTACAACGGCATTTGTGGCGACCCTCCTGTTCGCGCAGGTTCTAATCGCACCAAAACCTGCTCTTGCTTTGTTGGGACTTGGCTTTCGCCACTTCCCGACAGCGAGCAAACACATCGCAGATTGGCAAGTCTGGCTTGAATTCGATCTTGACTGGAATGATCAGCGCAGATGAACGGCTCAATTCACACAGGCCTCACCGACCGCTTCGCATCGCGCCGCTACTTTGCCAAGTTCGAGACCATCATCTCGCATCTGGGCCGGGTCGCTGCGGTGATGGAGACGGATGGCAATCTGAACCGAGACGAGGTGAAAATTCTCACCCGCTACATCGCTGAGCTGACCTTCACCTTTCGCGCGCTCAGCTACAAATACCTGCTGGTCGGGCGGGATACGGGGCGGTTCTTTGGCAGCCTCGCCATTGATGCGCGCGACAGCGGATTTCCGGCGGCTGATGAGTTGATCACCATGGCCGGTGATGCGGCACAGGCCGAGCGGCATCTGGCCGGCGCCCCCACGGCAGACGAGCTTAAAAAGCAGATGGTCGAGGTGATCGTCGGCGATCTGGAACCGCCCACCAAGCTGCAATTTGCGCTGTCGCAACGGCTCTATTTCGAAGAATTGCGTGCGGGCAAACTGTTCTGGCCCCGCAACGACCCCAGTGTTGTGTGGACCGGCAATATCGACGAACGCCGCCGCAGCTTTCGCATCCACTGGGCGGTCTATGACAGCGGGCTGAACCTGCCGGTGATCTACCTGATGGAGGTGGAGGATTCCGGGCGCACCGCCCTGCCCAAGGACCCGCGCCGCTGGCCCGCGGTGCAGGCGCACCTGATGGCGCAAAGCTTGGGCGCGCTGAAACTGGTGACGATTGCCAAGGGCTTTGACGAGGATTTCGACGACCTGCACCCCAAGCGGTTGCGCCGGTTTCACCTGGGTCCGATGTATTCGTCCGCCTTTACCCGCCAGCCCGGCCCGATCAGCGACATCCTCGCCGCCGCGCGCGCGCCTGCCGGTCAGGATTGGGCGCTGGTCTGGACCGAGGAAGACCTGCGATCCGAACGCGTGATCGAGGAGCGGCAGGGCTGGTTTTCGTCCGTGGAGCGCGAAGTTTTTGCGCTGGACCCCTTTGCCGGGCGCGGCGCCGAAACCGGCGCCAGCCGCATGAACCGCAGCATCGTGCTGCCGCAGCGCGCCTATCAGGCGCTCGAAGAGATGGACCCGCCGGGGTTCGGATCGGTGACCAAATACGTGGTCAGCCCGGGCGGGCGGGTGTTGCGGTCATGAGCATGATCTGGCGCAGGGCGCGCGAGGTAAATCGGCCCTTCGGGGAGGATTTTTTTGAAACAGAGAAGGGGCGTGTGTTGTGAGCCAGACATCTGATCGAATGGAGCTGCGCGAGGACGAGATCACGGCGCATTATCCTCAGGCGCTGGCGATGTTGCAGGGCTTTGATCACGCGCCGCGGATCGGCACCGCGAAAGAGGCTGCAGCACCCGAACGATCCAGCGGGATCGGCACGCGGCGGCGGTTTCGGTCGACCACACCCGGTCTGGTGACGCGGCGCACGGCGCCCACCGGGTCGGTGCAGTTGATGGCGACCGTTGAGGACGCCGACGACGATGACGCGCTGATGTCGGCCACGCAGGCCACGGTGCTGAACGCGCTGCGCCGGGCGCTGTCCATCGCGCAGGCGGTGGCGGAGAACTACGCGGCCCTGTCCGGGCTGGCCGATCTGAAACGCGCCAATCTGGAAAGCGCCCTGCCCGCCGCGCGCAAGACCGAGTTTACTGAGTTGCTGACAGCGGAGGCGCTGATCACGCTTTATACCTTTGGCAATGCAACCGCGCATTTGCTGGCCGCGCATCAAAGCGAGACCACAGTCGAGGTGGGCGAGGTCGAGGAGGTGCTGACCGACAATGGCCAGACCGCACTGCATGGCGCGCTGTGGGAACTGGATCAGGACATCGCGGCCCTTGCCCCCGATGACGCGCATCTGGTGGCGACGGTCACAGCCTTTGCCGAGGCGCTGATGGAAAAGGTCGCCCTGCGCGCACAAACGGCGCCGCGCCTGGCGGCGTTTACCGCCGCGTCGTGGCACGTGGAGGCGGATGATTTCACCGTGCAGGGGTTCACCCCCGCGACCAAGGCGGCGTCCACCACGCTGACCATGACGTTCAAGAAACCGCATGAGGTCGTGGGCAACCACATCGCCAAATACCAGGCGCTGCGGCTGTCGAAGATGCTGATGGCCTATGATTTCGACCGGAGGCTGAACCCCTTTGCCGAGCTTGGCGGGTTCATCTTTACCTTTATGGGCGATGGCAAACCCGGCACGGGCAAGACCACGCTGATCCAGATGATGGCGGGGCTGATCAATGATTATTGCGCCGTCGCGGGCTATCCGTTCCGCTATCAGAACCTCAGCACAGACAATATCGACAGCTATCAGGGCAAGTCGGGCCAGAATGCCAAGGCGTTCATCAACAACGTGATCGACCCCGGCGCCATCGGTTTTGGCACCATCGACGACATCGACCAGTTGGCAGGCAAACGCGGCGACCGACAGTCGTCCGCGGGCCAGTTGGAAATCACGGCGGTGCTGATGGAAAGCTTTGCCGGGGCCAACACGGTGGTGCGGGGCAACTGCACGTTTGGCATGTTCTCGAACTATCCCGAGAACGTGGACGACGCCCTGCGCCAGCGCGCCGGGGCGCGGTTCCTCGTGGACGGGCCGCAAACGCGCGAGGATTACATCGACATCCTGGCCCTGCTGATGGGCAAGAACCACGACATCCCCGTGGGTGACCATGACCTGATGGCCGCGCAAGCGATTGAAAAGGCCGTGACCGCATCGTTCGAAAGCCACAACCGCCCACATGAGGCGGGGCTCTTGAACGTGTTCGACCGGGTGCATGCGCACATCGGCGCGCTGGATACGATTGCCAAACTGGGCGCATATCTCAAAGCCATTCAGGAGGCGGACGAGCGGTTCACAGGCCGGGCGATCAAGAACATCACCGACGCGGTCAAGGTGCGGGCGATGGATTTCGAACTGCCCGACGAATGGATGGAAAACCCCGAGCTGTTCTTGTTCAAGGACTACGACGCCAAAAAGGACATGATCGCCGAGCTGCGCGTGCCCATCACCGTCGAAATGGTCATCCAGGAGATCAACCGCTACGCCGACAGCGAGTTCCGCTATGCTGACAAGAGCGACGAGGTCGCGATTGAGGCGATGGTGCGCGACTATGGCCGGACGGAAGAGGCCAAGAAACGGTATCTGGAGAGCAAGTCTTGACGCAGGCCGGTACGATCACGTTCTGGAACACGGCGCTGCCGCTGATCCTGTCGGGTGTGCTGGCGTGGGTGATGCCGCGGTTTATCGCGCCGTTCGACACCCGGTCGCATTGGAAGGTTGCCATTGCCGTTGGGGCGTCGGTGGTTGTGTTGATCTTTGCGTCTGCCGCGCTCTTCGCCGCGACGGAGCCTGCAAAATTCGCGCGGGCTGCGGACATGGGCGGGCTGTTTCTGGCCATTGAAATCGCGGTGCGCGGGTCGCTGCTGTTTGCCTTTGCGTGGGTGCCGGTGCTGTTGCTCAACTGGTTGAGCATGGCGCAGCGGGTCGAGGCGTGGCGCGGGCGCGACCTGGCACGGGGAGATCGGCCATGATCCTCGGTGGGATCACTTTGGCCGCGGCCCTTGCGGGCGTTCTTCTGCCACTGCGGACGGGTGTCATCGGCTTTGTGGCCATGGCAGCGGTGCTTTTCTTGGCGATGGCGGGGATCAACACGGCGCGCGGGTTCGAAGGGACGTCGATCGAAGAATCGCTCTTGCTCTTCAACAACTCGTGGGCCGCCTATATCGGGTTCAATGCGCAGATCACCTTCCGCGCCTTTGCCCTGCCACTGCTCGCGTTGGCTGTTCCGTTCATCTACCGCATGGGGCGCGCATGACCGGGCAGTTGATCCTTGCCACCGTTTTGATCCTAGCTGCGGGCTGGACGCTGCCGGGGGCGGTGTCGCGCCGCCTGCCGCTGCCCCAAGGGGCGGTGGCCATCCTGTGCACCGTGCTGCTGTTTGCGGCAGCACTGGGGATCATGGCGCTGATGGACACCTATGGGTATCCGCTGCGGTTCACTGACCCGACCCAAGAGGGCACGTTCCTGTTTTCCGCCGTCAGCCTGTGCATCCCCGGCTGCGTCGCCGTGATGACGCGGCTGGCGATGATGAAAGGCAAGCCATGATCGAGCTCATCAAACGCGGCCTGATGTATGGCAACCTGTTCCACGTGGCCTCCCCCGCGCTGGTCACCCGCTACAATCGCGCACTGAAACATCTGACGGGGCGCGAAACGACGCTCACGGATTTCTACATCGACATCTCCGGCTATTCGCCCGAGGTGGGGCAGGATCTGGGCGATCCGCTGTATCTGAACCACGCGGGCGTGAACCGGCAGTTCATCCTGCTGAGCACCGAGCAGCAGAACTGCCCGCTGCTTGATGCGCATTTTTCGACCTGCAAGCCGATCCTGCGGCGCTTTATCCGCGAAAATGAAGCAGCACTTTTTGCGCTGACGGCGCGCGAGGCTGTGGCGGGCGAGTTGGTGAATTCCGTCTTTGACGTCAGCCACCCGGCCCGCCTGTTCGACATCCGCGCCATCACGGTCGAGGCCGACACGCCCGCAGGCACAGTGGCCAGCTCGGCCACGCTGACACAAAAGATCGACCAGTTCCTGACCGAGGACAACGCGTGGTTCGACGATGTGCTGATCGGCGAGATGATCGGCCTTGCCAGCCAGACCGGCGATCTGACCCGGTCACCGCGCGCGCTGACACCGCTGACCGTCGAACAGGGCAATTTCTGGACGTCGCATTTCGGCGGTCTCTACGTGTTCCAGGACCTCGATCACCCCGCCGCCATCGCGAGCCAAGCAGCACCCGAAGGCGTGCCGATCAAGTACAGCTTTGATCTGGGCGACCGGAACCGCATCGCGAAGTTCTTTGAATTCAACGATCTGGTTGAACCGATCATCAAGGCGCGCGGCATCGATGGTGCCGCGATCCTGCGGCAAAAGATGGATTTCATCCTGATTTCCGCTGTGACCCAGGCGGGCGTCGATCTGCAGGGCACGTCGCGACGCGACATGCGCATGCTCGCGCGCCGCCACCACGATCTGCTGCCCGAAGAGTTCCACGCCCTTGGCGATCTGGTCCGGTGGGCCGAACAGGACGGGCGCTGGCCGCGGATTTCGTCGGAACATCCGGCCTATTTCTACACCCTGCGCGCCACCGATACGCCCGACGCCGATCTGGTCAACATGCTCTTGTCCGAGCTTAGCCCGCGGGACGTGCGCCAGCTGTTCATCTGTCACAAGCCCGCGTTTTACGCCGCCTACGCGACGTGGTCGCCGGCAAAACAGGAATATGTCGCGCAATATCTCGAAGCCGAGTACAAAGCCGACAAGATGGGCATGCGCGCGGCCCTCTTTGGTTTTGACGCGCCGATGCAGGAAAACGCGCCCAAACCCGACCTTGTCGCGCGGGTTGGCCCATGGGGCGCGGTCAGGAGGTAAGGGATGTTCCGGGTCTTTTTCATCGTCTTCATCGCACTGAGCATCGTCTACATCAGCCTCAGCCTTTATTCCCGCGCCCGCGCCCGCGCGCGGCTGGAAGAGGAATGGAGCGAGGGCCCCCAGGACCTGCCGCAAGAGGCTTACGTGAACGCGGGGCTCAAGGCCTATGATGGCAGCCTGCGGCGCAAGCTGATACTGGGTGTCTACGTGGTGCCCATGGCCCTTGTGGGGCTGATCATCTATCTGACGAACTTCGCCTGAAAGGACCGCTGGCATGCGCTATATCGGCTGGATTTTGTTGATCTCATTCTGGGTCGTTGTGGGCGGCACGCTGCACTACACCCTGCCGCAGCGCGACATCGTGCGGATCGTCAACACCTATGAGGAACGGCAGGAACTGGGCGACTGGACGCGCGTGTTCTGGTCCCGGCCCGACACGCAATCCGATACGCTGATCAACCGCGATGTGCAGTTCATTCAGACCGTGCGCGCCAATGGCCGCCCCATGGTCTACCGCAACGAAGACACCGGCTGGAGCTGGCCGCCCTATTTCAAGTTCGACACCTCGAACCTCTATACCGAGGCGGCGGACCGCGTATCGACCAAAGATGATCCCGAATGGGTGATGATTACGCATTACGGCTGGCGCAATGAGTTTCTAACCGTGTTCCCCAATGCGATCAGCATCCGGCCCGTGGACGGCCCCGACGCGTCCAAGGGGCTGCCATGGGTCAACATCCTGATCCTCACGCTGCTTGCGGCGGTGTTCTATGGCATCTGGGTGCGCTGGCGCCGGTTCCGGCGGAGGCGGATCGATCCGACGCTTGAAGAATGGCAGGACAGTTTCGAGGCCACCAGCGACGCCATCGCACAAAAACGCGGGCGTTTCCGCCGCTGGATCGACAGCTGGCGCGGTTGATGGTGTAGGGTGCGCATTCACTGCGCACCTTAACTCAGCGCATCTGTCCGGTAGAGTTTCACCCGCAATCCGCCATGCGCAATCGGCGGCGTTTCCGCTGCAAACGGCAGATCCGTCGCCTTGGCCAGTGACGGCTCTGACGTCAGGATCCCCACGCGCCACCCCGCAAACCGGTCGCGCAGCACCGCGCCCAACCGGGCATATACGGGATACAGCGCCTTCTTGTTGCCGATCCGGGCGCCGTAGGGCGGGTTGACCATGACGATGCCGGGCGGCCCATCGGGTGGGACCGCGTCGGTCATCTGCTTGTGCGAAAAGGTGACCAATTCATCCAACCCGGCCCGCGCCGCATTGTCTTGCGCCATGGCAATAACGCCCTGATCCCGATCCGACCCAGCAAAACGCACCTCAGGGGTAAGTCGCGCCGCAGAGGTGCGCACATCTTCCAACTGCGTCCGGTCGAACCCGGCAAAACGTTCAAATGCAAATCCACGCGCCCGTCCCGCCTGCAGCCCCGCCGCAATCTCGGCGGCCTCTAAGACAAAGGTGCCCGACCCGCACATCGGATCGAAAACCGGCGTGCTGCCATCATATCCGCACAGCCGCAGGAACGATGCCGCCAGCGTTTCGCGCAAGGGTGCCTTGCCCACCGCCTGTTTCGTGCCGCGCTTGTGCAGCGGCTCACCGGATGTGTCGGCGCTGACGGTGACGCGGTTGTCGTCGATCCGTATCTTCAGCGTCACAGGCGCCTCGGTCGCAACGGTATACTCCGCCGCCTCCAACCCGCCCGCGATCCGTGTGGTGGCGGCACCTGCATGATAAATCTTGGACCGCCGCGAGGTTGCCACCTCGACCCGCACCGGCACCGCAGGGTCCAAGAGCGCGCCCCAGTCGAACTTCTTGGCCCGTTTGTCGAGCTGCGCCAGATGAAACGCCATGAACGACCCCATCCGCCACAGCACCCGCGTGGCACAGCGCAGTTCGAGGTTGGCGCGCACCACCTCGGGCCAGCCGCCCGAAATCTCGACCCCGCCGGGCGTCACAGCACCCACCACCAACCCGATCCCGCGCGCCTCCTCGGCCAGCACGTCCTCGAGCCCCGGCAAAGTGATGGCAAAAATGTCAAAGCTGTCGGCCATGGCGCCTTACATCACGGGCGAGGCGGAATTGACAGCGCGCTCAGTCGGCAAAGAGATAATCGACCGACGCAATCTCGCGCGCTTTTTCCGTGGGCAGGTTCAGGAACCGCGACAGCGCCGTGGCGTTTTCATCCAGATCGCTCGACTGCCGCATGCGTTCGAGCGATTCAAACCCCGCATCGCGAATGCGGTCGCTTTCGTGGGTCATGTCGTTGCGGATCGTGGGCAACAGACGCTCGAGCGTTTCCACCGACGTCTGCTCGCCGGCAAGGCCCACGCGCATGGCATGCCCGATCAGGTAGTCGTCCGAAAAATCACACTGGATTTCCAGCATCCGGGTCACGGACCGATCCTCGGCAAAGTCCGTCAGCAGGTCCAGCTCGCCTGGGTCCATGCACACGATCAGCCTGTCGGTGTCATAGTAGTCAAACAGCATCCGCATCAGCGCGCGCCGGTGCCGCGTCCGCTTGCCCAAAGTCTTCTGGATACCGCCAAGATCGGGCAGCGACGTGTGTTCCTCGTTAAAGAGGTATTCGATCGTGGGCACATTGGTCATGACCCTGATCCGTTCGAGCAGACGCTTGGCCACGTGCCATTTCTTGCAGATGATGATCATCAGCTCGCGATTGCGGCCCAGCGTGCTTTCGGTTTCCCAGAACCGGGTGGCAAAGCGGCGCCCGTTGCGGCCCTGCCCGGTCAGGAATTTGAACAGGCTGCGCCCCTCGTTCGAAATCTGGAACGGCACGTTTTCAGCGGCATAGAGCAGGCCCAGCCGCCGTTTCAGGTCCCGCGCCTCTGGGCTGATCTTGCGCGCAAAGAGGAAATCCTGCGCCAAGAGCAAGTCGTAGTGATCGTCATAAAACGTCACCGGCATCCCGTAATCGGTAAACATCAGAAAGGTCAGCGTGCGGGTCTGGATTTCGTTCTCGGGCACCACGTGGCGCACGATGGTCTGGAAGAACGTCTCGTCCGGGATCCACGTGGTGCGGAAAAACCGCATCACGTCGCGGCGCCGCCGCGTGAAATCCAGCACCCATTCGATGGTCCGCCGCCGCAAGCACCACCACTGGCTGCCGATCATCACCTGGATGTCATGCGGGATCTCGCGCCGCAGGCCCAGCCGTTCCTGCCAGTGATACATCTGGTAGAACAACCACTTGTGCTTGCGCTCGTTCAGGTAGTGGCGGTAGATCAGCCGCTCTTCCTTCATCCCCGTCTTGATCCAGTCGCTTTCAAAGAAATCAAAGCTTTCGATGAAATCGACATCGTTGTCGTCAAGGAACTGGTGCGTGTATTCTGCCGACTTGATCGCCATGCAATCGCCCGACAGCATGTAGAAATGCGTGGCCCGCGGAAATGCCTCGACCGCGGATTCCACCGCGTACAGCGTCGCCTCAACAAGGCTCCACTCGCCCCAGCCGCATTTGATCCGCTTGTGGGCGAACGTGACGTTGGGATTGTCCTTGAGCGCAAGGCGGATCTTGCCAAACGCCTCGCCATCGGCGCGCGCGTCGAAATGGATCGCCATGAAATCACCGGCCGCGGTCAGACGCTCAGCCTGTTTGATGATCGCATCGGGGTCCTTGTGACACAGAAGGATGTAGGCGATTTTTGCCATACCTGAAACGATACTGCCTCGTTGCATGTGATTGTTTACGTAGATAAAGCGAAGCAGAGATTGAATAAACACAATTTCTTTGCTTTTTTGCGGTCAATGTACGCCGCAAATCAGACGGCAGGATTACGAGGGCAGCATGGGATTTCCCGGAACCTGGATGACCGAAAGCCAGAGCGTGGTGTATCGTGTCGTGCCGAAATGCGCCTGCTCGACCATCGGGCAGATCATGTTCTACTCGGACCATGGCGAATTCTTTGACGGTGACATTCACGACGCCACCGGCGGGATGCACAAATGGGCCATCGAAGACAGCCAGCCGGTGATCACCGAGAACGTGAAAACCCACGGCTCTTATGCCTTTACCTGCGTGCGTAATCCCTACACCCGCATCCTCAGTTCATTCTTTGACAAGATCTGCGGCATCCAGCGCAATGGCCGCAGGTATCGCGGCAACCTCGTGCCGCTCTTGATCCAGAAATACGGGATCGAGGTGGGCGGCGATGACGGCAAGCAGGAGTTCGACCAGATCAAGTCGTTCCGCCGGTTTCTGCTGTTTGCCCGCGACACCATACGCTGGCGTCGCCCGATGGAGCCGGACATTCACTGGTCCGCCATGTCAGGGCATGTGAGCACCTTCATCGTGAACGGCGGCCGCTATGACAAGATCATCTGGACCGAAAAGTTCAACGAAGGCATGGCAGACGTGATGCAGGCCATCGAAACACCGCAGGCCATCGATCTGGACAACGTCCCGCGCTTTAACGAAAGCGAGGGGCACGGGCCAAAACGCGCGCACCCGGTCGAAGATTACTTTGACGATCTGTCCATGCACCTCGTCTATGAAATCTACAAACGTGATTTCGAGGTGTTCAAATACGATTTCGAGGATCCGTCCAACAAGATGCCAATCGGCGAAATTGACCTGGACGAGGTGCACAAGAAACTCGGCGAATGAAAGGCGGCCCCGAAAGGCCGCCTTTGTTGTCAGTGGATCACAGCATCGTCGGGACGTGGCCGGTTTGACCCGGCGACTCTGTCCCCAATAATCAACCCTTCGGATCCCGCTGTGACCTGCACCGCGTCGCCATCGGCGATGTCACCGGCCAGCAGCATTTCCGCCAGCGGGTTCTGCAACGCCGTCTGAATGACGCGCTTCAACGGCCGGGCACCGAACACGGGGTCATAGCCTTCATCGGCGAGCCACTTTTTCGCGCCGTCGTCCAGCTCCAGCGCGATCTTGCGGCTGGCCAGACGTTTCAGCAGGCGCGCCATCTGGATGTCGACGATCCCGTCCATGTCACCGCGGCTGAGCCGGTCAAAGATGATCGTCTCATCCAGCCGGTTCAGGAACTCGGGCCGGAAATGCGCCCGCACCGCGTCCATCACGTCGCGCCGTGCCTGGGACGAATCCGCGCCGTCTGGCAATTGGCTCAGCGCTTGCGCGCCAAGGTTCGAGGTCAGGATGATCAGCGTCTGTTTGAAGTCGACCGTGCGACCCTGACCGTCGGTCAATACGCCGTCGTCCAGAACCTGCAACAGCACGTTGAACACGTCCGGGTGCGCCTTTTCGACCTCGTCAAACAGCACAACCTGATAGGGCCGCCTGCGCACCGCTTCGGTCAGCACGCCGCCCTCGTCATAACCGACATAGCCCGGCGGGGCACCGATCAGGCGGGCGACTGCGTGCTTTTCCATGAACTCCGACATGTCGATGCGCACCATCGCGCTGTCGTCGTCAAACAGGAACTCGGCCACGGCCTTGGTCAGTTCGGTCTTGCCCACGCCAGTGGGGCCAAGGAACAGGAACGAGCCCAGCGGCCGGTTTTCGTCGTTCAGGCCCGCGCGCGCCCGGCGCACCGCATTGGCCACAGCCCGCACGGCGCTGTCCTGCCCGATCACCCGCGCGTGCAGCTGATCCTCCATGCGCAACAGCTTTTCGCGTTCGCCTTCTAGCATCTTGGACGTGGGGATACCGGTCCAGCGTTCGACCACGGCCGCGATCTGTTCGGGGCGCACCGCCTCTTCGACCATGACGTCGCCTTCGGACGCCTCGGCCTCGGCCAGTTGCTTTTCCAGCCCCGGGATCACGCCATAGCTCAGCTCGCCCGCGCGCCCGAGGTTGCCCTCGCGCTTGGCGATGTCCAGTTCGGCCCGCGCGCGATCCAGCTGTTCCTTGATCTCGCGGGCACCGGCCAGCTTGTCCCGTTCGGCCTGCCATTTGGCCGTGAGCTGCGCGGACGTGTCCTGCAGATCAGCCAGATCCTTTTCCAGCGTCGCAAGCCGGTCCTTGGAGGCCTGATCGTCTTCCAGCTTCAGCGCCTCGACCTCGATCTGCATCTGCAGGATCTGACGGTCGAGCTGGTCCAGCTCTTCGGGCTTGCTGTCGACCTCCATGCGCAACCGGCTGGCGGCCTCGTCTACCAGATCAATCGCCTTGTCCGGCAGGAAGCGGTCAGTGATGTAACGGTGCGACAGGGTCGATGCTGTGACCAGCGCGCTGTCGGAAATGCGCACGCCGTGGTGCAGTTCGTATTTCTCCTTGATGCCGCGCAGGATGCTGATCGTATCCTCGACCGTTGGCTCGATCACCATGACAGGCTGGAACCGGCGGGCAAGGGCCGCGTCTTTTTCCACGTATTTGCGGTATTCATCGAGGGTCGTAGCCCCGACGCAGTGCAGTTCACCCCGCGCGAGCGCCGGTTTGATCAGGTTGGCCGCGTCCATCGCGCCATCCGTCTTGCCCGCGCCCACCAGCGTGTGCATTTCGTCGATGAACAAGATGATCTCGCCTGCCGCCTCGGTGACTTCGGTCAGCACGGCCTTCAGCCGCTCTTCGAACTCGCCGCGGTATTTCGCACCGGCGATCAGCGCGCCCATGTCCAGCGCAAGCAGGCGCTTGTTGCGCAGGGATTCCGGCACGTCACCGTTGATGATGCGCAGCGCGAGGCCCTCTGCAATGGCCGTCTTGCCCACGCCCGGCTCACCGATCAGCACCGGGTTGTTCTTGGTCCGGCGGCTCAGCACCTGCATGGCGCGGCGGATTTCCTCGTCCCGGCCAATGATCGGGTCGATCTTGCCCGCTTCGGCGCGTTCGGTCAGGTCCTGCGCGTATTTCTTGAGTGCGTCATAGCCGTCTTCGGCGCTTGCGCTGTCTGCCGTCCGTCCCTTGCGGATATCGTTGATCGCGCTGTTCAGGCCCTGCGGTGTGACATTGCCCGCCTGAAGCGCGTCGCGCGCGCCCGATTTCACCATGGCCAGCGCCATCAGGATGCGTTCGACGGGTACAAAGCTGTCCCCGGCCTTTTTCGCCAGCGCCTCGGCCTCGGCCAGCACCTTGGCGGTGCTTTGATCCAGATAGCTTTGGCCCGCATCGCCCGTGACCTTGGGCTGCTTGGCCACGCTTTGATCCACTTGGGCTGCAACGCGACCCGCATCGCCACCGGCGCGCGCGATCAGGTTGGCGGCGAGGCCCTGGTCGTCGTCCAAAAGCGCCTTGAGCAGATGATCGGGAATGAGACGTTGATGGTTTTCGCGTGTTGCGATGGTCTGCGCTGCCTGCACAAAGCCGCGCGACCTTTCCGTGAACTTCGACAAGTCCATGGCATTCTCCTTTTTGTCAGCGCCCGAGGTGCTGCACCCTCATTGAGGCATGCTGTCGGATCGGACCTACCGATGTGATATGGGAAACCGCGCCCCGCGACACAAGAGGTATGCGGCACGGAAACCGTGTGGATTCATTCAATTTTTCCGATTGTCAGCTGACAATTATTCGCCCTAAGCGCGTGCACGCAAATAGCGTCCTGACCGCCCACACGACACTTCCGGCAATTTCTTGCCGATCGCACAAGACGTGTGCGTAGGGCTGTGGCGGACACCTGATTTCGGAAATTTCTGAGATTTTTTAGTGAGTTACCCGTATATCGACGCACCCGGATGCAGCGCCATTCACGTGGTACAGGGCGCACGGCCGTGCCAAGCAACCCTTTTTTGTGGAACAGAAAACCCCATCTTGAACGTTACAAGAGCAGAACCACAAAATATAGGTGAACTAAAATGCAGACTGTCCCAACGCAACTGAGCGACGTTATCTACAACGCGGCGACACAGTCTTTCGAAGCACTCGTAACCATTCACGATGCCAACGAGGTCCGCAGCTATGACTGTGCGATCGAGGCACCGATTACCATGGATTTCCAGCAAGCCGCCAAAGGTCTGACAACCCAAGCGCTGCGCCGCCATTCCCGTGGGCAGGCCGCATCGGTGTTGAAGCCTGCGCCGCACGGTCCGCGCGCGCACTATCGGACGATCTGGCGCCGCTACATCCTCGAGCCGCTGCACCGGCACAACCTGCGCGCCGCCTGACAAACAGAATCCCAGCCGTGACGCACCCGATATTCTGTCCTCATCGGGTTTCCGCGGCGCGGGTCGCAGAGACAGGTGCCTGCCTGCTACGTCTCTGATCACTCACCCGGGTGCCACGTGCATCCGGGTCTTTTCTTGCCCCATGGACCTTGCGCCGCACACACCCTAAAGCGGGGCAGGCGATGGAGGGTGCAATGGCAGATGACAGATTGATCGTGGCAATGGACGTGCCGAATGTGCTCGACGGATTGGCGCTGGCGCAGACGCTGGGGAATACGGTCGGGTTCTACAAGATCGGGTTGGGCATGCTCACGGGCGGCGGGCTCGCGTTGGCGAATGAGCTGAAGGCCGACCACGGCAAGCGCATCTTTCTGGATCTCAAGCTGTTCGACATTGGCGCCACCATCGAGGCGGCAGTGCGCGGTGTGGCGCAATTCGATCTGGATTTTCTGACCGTGCACGGTGATCCGCACGTGGTCCGCGCCGCCAAGGAGGGCGCGGCGGGCACCGATCTGAAAATCCTTGCGGTGACGATCCTGACCTCGCTGGACCGGGATGATCTGGATGCCGGGTTGATCCGCGACGGCGCCATGGCCGATCTGGTGACCGAACGCGCCGCCCGCGCATTCGAGGCGGGTGCCGACGGCGTGATCGCGTCACCGAATGAGGCCACCGCGATCCGCGCCCTGCCCGAAGCGGCGGGCCGCCTGATTGTCACACCGGGTGTGCGGCCAACAGGTGCGGACAAGGGCGACCAAAAGCGCATCGCGACCCCTGCTGCCGCGATTGCAAATGGTGCTGATCACATCGTTGTCGGCCGTCCGATCTGGAAATCCCCCACACCCAAGGCCGCGGCAGAGGCAATTTTGACGGAATTGCAAACCGTCTGAATTCACACTGCAAGCGGTTGACTCTACGTGATAAAATTGACCTCTCCACAGGCCTGTGGATCAACTGCTTGTGGCCAAGGGGCAACATACCACACCATATTGTCGCGCGCCTCGCGGCATAGCTGTAATTTTTTGCAAATTAGTGGTATCCAGATACTCAGGTGATACTCCCCGACGAACTGGCATCTTCCTGAAGTTCGTCACCTCCCCCCGCCCTCCCGCGGGGGGCCTTTCATTTCAGGACCGGTCAAATGGCACGCTGGCCACCCCCGCCAGATAGTCGCGCAGCCGTGGTTTGAACTGCGGCACCGACAGCGGATCGTCGAGAAAGTCCGCCGGCGAAATCAGCCGCCAGCCCTGCCCTTCGCTGCCCAGACGGATGTCGTCTGCCACCGCTCGCGTCACGTGCGCGGCAAAGAACCAGCTGATGTCGCCGCTGCTTGCACCATAGTCGCGGCCCCAGCACACCGTGTCCTGCGGCACGTGGATCGACAGCTCTTCGTGGGTTTCGCGCAGCACGCATTGCAGCGGCGTTTCACCGGCTTCGATCCCACCGCCCGGCAGGTCCCAGTGCCCGGCCCACAGCAGCCCGGGCCGGTCGTCCCGCTGCAGGCTGGCCAGCTTGTCGCCGACAAACAACGCCAGTTTTGCACCGATCACCCTGCCTGCCATGGTATCCCGCCTGTTGCCCCGCTATTTTGATGGCGTAACCGCTTGGACCGCCCATGCCCAGCCTTTGCCGCACCTGCCTGACCGAATTCGATGACGGACGGCGCTGCCCGTCCTGTGGCAGCCCACGGGTTGTGCAGCATGAGGAGCTGTTCGACCTGTCGATCGCGCACATGGATTGCGACGCGTTCTATGCGTCGGTGGAAAAGCGGGATGATCCCAGCCTCGAGGACAAGCCCGTGATCATCGGCGGCGGGCGGCGCGGCGTGGTGTCGACCGCGTGCTATGTCGCACGGATCCGGGGCGTGCGGTCGGCGATGCCGATGTTTCAGGCGCTCAAGCTGTGCCCCGATGCGGTGATTATTAAGCCGCGGATGGAGGCCTATGCCGAGGCGTCGCGCGCCATCCGCGCCATGATGGAGGAAATGACGCCCGCCATCGAACCC
Source organism: Pseudomonadota bacterium (assembly GCA_038530495.1). Classification (GTDB taxonomy): domain Bacteria; phylum Pseudomonadota; class Alphaproteobacteria; order Rhodobacterales; family Rhodobacteraceae; genus Tateyamaria. The sequence continues at coordinate 17,935 of JBCBCR010000032.1, forward strand.
CTGTCGCTGGACGAGGCGTTTCTTGACCTCACTGGCACGGCGCGCCTGCACGGGCATCCGCCCGCCGTCATGCTGGCGCGTCTGATCAAGCGGATGCGGGATGAGCTGGGCCTGACCGGGTCCATTGGCCTCAGCCACAACAAGTTTCTGGCCAAGGTCGCCTCGGACCTCGAAAAGCCGCATGGATTTTCGGTGATCGGCAAGGCGGAGACAGTGGATTTCCTGCACGACAAACCGGTACGCCTGATCTGGGGTATTGGTCCCGCAGCACAGGCCGCGCTGGACAAAGCAGGCATTCGCACCTTTGCCGATCTGAAGCGGTGGGAGGAAACCGATCTGGTGGCGCGGTTCGGGTCCATGGGCGGGCGGCTTTATGCACTGGCGCGCGGGCGGGATGCGCGCCGCGTGACCCGTAACGCACCGATGAAATCCATCAGCAATGAAACCACGTTTGGCGAAGACACGGCTGACCTGCATATTCTGGATGGTCACCTGTGGCGCATGGCGGAAAAGGTGGCGGACCGCGCCAAGGCCAAGGGGCAGGCAGGTCGCGTGGTGACGCTGAAGCTGAAACGACACGATTTCAAAACGCTGACCCGCCGTGTCTCGCTGCGCGATCCTGCGCAACTGGCTGACACGATCTATCGCACGGCGCGCGGGCTGTTTGACCAGGTGCAGGATGAGGGGCCGTTCCGCTTGCTGGGCTGCGGTATCAGCGATCTGAGCGTGGCAGAGGATGCCCCCGCGTCGGGTGATCTGCTCGACCCCGGCGCGCGGCAAAGGGGCGAGGCGGAACGCGCCACGGACGAGATCCGCGCCCGGTTCGGGCCTGATGCAATCATGAAGGGTCGCGCGCTGCGCTAGATCATTCGGCGGCCAGTGGCACCCGCGACTGGCCAATGGTGCTGACCTCGGAAATCACCTGCTGTAACCGCGTGCGCACATCGTCAAACCCGGCATGCGGCTTGATCGTTTGTTCGTTCATGTACAGCGAGCGGTCGATTTCCACCTGCACCGCGTGTTGCCCCCGCGAGGGGCGGCCATAGGCCTGTGCGATATACGCCCCGGCAAAGGGCGCGTTGCGCGCCACGGTAAAGCCCGCGGTCTTGAACGCTTGATCCAGGACATCGACAATCTCGCCCGCGGCGGCGGCACCGAACCGATCCCCCAGCACGACATCGGGACGCTTGACGCCTGCGCGTGCGATCCCGTCCATCGCCTCGTGCGGCATGGAATGGCAGTCAATCAGAACTGCCTGCCCGTGCGACTGCTGCGCGCCGTCCAGCAGCTTTTGCAGCATCTGGTGATAGGGCCGCCAATAGAGCGCGATGCGCCGCTCGACCTCTTTCATCTGCAGCTTGCCGCTGTAGATCGCGCGCCCGTTGGCGACCACGCGCGGCACCACGCCAAGGCCGCTGGCCACGCGCGGATTGTGCCCCTGCCGCCGGATCCCTTCGATCAGCGCGGGGTCCAGTTCGTCGGCACTGCGGTTCAGGTCGACAAAGGCGCGCGGCGCGCCGGCCTTGAGCAATGGCGCGCCGAATTTCGGCGCAACATCAAAAAGCTGATCGACAAAAGCATCTTCGGAGGACCGGATCGTATTTTCATCCAGCAGCGTGCCACGTACAAAGCTCCACGGGTAGTCGCGCCCGGAATGCGGCGACGCGAACACCACGCAACTGGTGCGTTTTTCCGGATGCAGAACCTCGTAGGCGACCTTGGGCATTGCTTCTCCTCTGCAGCGCAACATAGCGCGAGATCAGGAAAAACCAAAAGCCCTTGATCCTCTCTTCGACTCCTTTTATAGCACGCGTCACCCGGCGCGGACTTCCGCGCCCTCTTTGTTCGTGGGCGCGGGGAAAACGTTGGAAAAAGTGGGCGATTAGCTCAGCGGTAGAGCACTTCGTTGACATCGAAGGGGTCACTAGTTCGATCCTAGTATCGCCCACCACCGTTTACTGCTGCATCGCAGCACCCGATCACCGGCGCAGCGTGCGCCAGACCAGAAACCCGGCGCTGCTTCGCGCCACGAACATGAGGGAAGAAGCGCCATGAAGGTTCGCAACTCGCTCCGCTCGCTGAAAAGCCGCCACCGCGATTGCCGCGTGGTCCGTCGCAAGGGCCGCGTTTACGTGATCAACAAGACGCAGCGCCGGTTCAAAGCCCGCCAGGGCTAAGGCCCGCGTCACAGAGTTTGAAAAGGCCGCCCGTTCGAGGCGGCCTTTTTCGTTCAGAACCCGATGAAGTGATCCGCCAGCGCCATGAACAACGGAATGCTGAGGATTGCGACCGGGGTGCCGAGACCCGTGGACGATCCCACATAGGCCGACGGGTTTGCCTGCGGCAGGGCCGCGCGCATCGTTGGTGGTCCCGAGATGTCCGAGCTTGACGCCGCCATCACCGCCAGCAGCACCACGCCACCCGCGGAAAACCCTGTCAGGTGGTGTGCCACCAGCCCCGCGCCAAACCCCAGTGCGCCATGCACCAGCGGCGCGGTCAGCCCGTAGATCAGGTAGGCATGCGCCACGCCCTTGAGTTCCGACAGCCGCGACCACGCCTCCATCCCCATGATGAGCATCAGAACCGACAGAAGTCCCCGGAACAGCGGCTCGTAAAAGCTGTCGAACACCGCGTCAGGCCGGGCAAACAGGCCGAGGCCCAGACCCAGCAACAGCGCCGAGATCGCGGGGCTGCGCAGCGTGTCGACAAGGATGCCTTTGATCAGGCCCTCTTCGACCGCCGGACCGGTGCCGCCGCCCATCGTGACAGTGCCACCCTGCACGGACGCTGTCCGCGCCGCGGATACGCGCGCCAACACGATCGCCGTGACCAGAGCTGCGACGTCCATGAACGGATAGAGTGCGCCAACGAACCCCTCGTAGGCCAGCCCGGCATCGTCCAGCACTGCCATCCCGGCCGCAAGGGTCGAGGCGGAGACCGCCCCGAACAGACCCGCGGTCGCCATCCCGTCCATGGGCGCGATCCCGCGCCAGCGCGCCAACGTGACCCGGCCCAGCAGGACGATGGCCACGCCCACCGCCGCTGCCAGCACCGCAGGCACCGCCAGATCGGCGAGGCTGGCCGACCGCACCGCGATCCCCGCGCCCATGCCGACCTTCAACAGCAGAAGGATCACGATGAACTTGTAGACCGGTTGCGGCACCTCCAGCTTGCTGCCGAGTGCGGCCAGCATCATGCCACCGATCAGGAAGGCCAAGGTTGGCTGCTGCACCTGCGCCAGCACAGTGGTGGCAATGTCGCTGAGAATATCCATGTCGCCCTCGATCCCGTATGTGACCGGGGAGATAGCGGGGCAGATAGCAGATAAAAAATATATGTTTTGCGAATTATCGTTCTATATTTTGAATGTATGGACACGCTCAACTATCACCACCTGCGCTATTTCCGCGCTGTCGCGCATGAGGGCAACCTGACCCGCGCAGCAGACAAGCTGAACCTGTCGCAATCCGCGCTGTCGACGCAGATCAAGGCGCTGGAGGCGCGGCTGGGCCACGCGTTGTTTGACCGGGTCGGGCGGCAGTTGCACCTGACCGAGGTGGGGCGCATCACGCTGGATCACGCCGACCGGATCTTTGGCACCGGGGCGGAATTGCTGGCCACGCTCAACCGCGGTATCGGCGCCAGCCCGACGCTGCGCGTGGGCGCGCAATCGACCCTGTCACGCAATTTCCAGATGCAGTTCTTGCGGCCTGTGTTGGCTGATCCGGACGTCGATCTGATCCTGACCTCGGGGGGCACCGACCCGCTGCTGGCGCAGCTGTCGGATCTCGCGCTGGACGTGGTGCTAACCACGGATGCGCCGCGCAGTGCGGCGGGGTCCGATTTCATCGCCCTCCGGTTGGCGGCGCACCCTGTGCGCCTGCACGGCCAGCCCGACCGCCTTGTGCATGGTGATCTGGCGACATTGCTTCGGTCCGAGCCGGTGATTGTCCCCACCGAAAGCGCGCTGCGCACCGGGTTCAACCGCCTGACCGCGCGGCTGGGGGTGCAGCCACGCATCGTCGCGGACGTGGACGACATGGCGATGGTGCGCCTTTTGGCGCGTGATGGTGTGGGCCTCGCGCTCGCCCCCGACATCGTACTGGCCGATGAGATTGCGGCAGGCCAGCTTGCCACTGCGCCTTTTGAACTTGGCATCACGGAACGGTTCTATGCCGTCACCACGCGCCGCAGCTTTCCGCATCCGATGCTGACGACGCTGCTGCCCGACTGACCTGCACAGCACGCCCGCACCTGGCGCGCATATCACACGGTTGCGCCGCGCCCTTCGCGGCTTAAGTCTGTGGCAGCACACAACGAAAGGCCGCCGCATGTCCGACCCCACCTACACCCCGCCCGCGAAATGGACCTGGGATCAGGACAGCGGGGGCAAATTCGCCTCGATCAACCGCCCCATTGCCGGCGCGACCCATGACAAGGACCTGCCGGTGGGCGACCATCCGTTCCAGCTCTATTCGCTGGCCACGCCCAACGGGGTCAAGGTCACGGTGATGTTCGAAGAGTTGCTGGCGGCAGGCGAGACAGGAGCGGAATACGACGCTTGGCTGATCAAGATCGGCGATGGTGATCAGTTCGGCTCGGGCTTTGTCGACATCAATCCGAACTCCAAGATCCCG
>JBCBCR010000033.1:0-22258 GCA_038530495.1 Pseudomonadota bacterium
ATTAACGCTGTCCATCAGCGCCCGGATGGATGCCGACATGCCCTTGGCGGCGTCCGGCACCTCGATCACAGTCACACCATCAGGCACGATACCGTGCCGCGGGTGCGGTGCGGGGGGCAGGGCGACGCGTACGTCTTCGGTTACTGACTGTGCGATCCGGATTTGCCGCAGCAACAGCGGCATGCCGTCTACCTCCAACATCAACTTGTCTACCCCGCGCATACGCGATGACAGGCCAGCGGCGGGGATGAGCACGGGGATCGTCATGGCGCAACACTGCCAGAGCGCGCCGCGGGGCAAAACCCCTCAGGCGGTGGCGCGGGCCGGGTCGAGCAGCGGCTGGGACAGCCGCGTTGCCTTTCGGCGCTGGCCAAGGATCTCGATCTCGACCTCGTCGACAACCCGGTCGAATGGCAAGAACCCTTGCGCCACAGAGACTTGCGCGTGGTGTGAATAGCCACCCGAGGTGCAAAAGCCCACAACGTCGTCCCCGATCCAGATCGGCTCATACCCTTGCACATCCGCGTCATCGGCCTCGACTGCAAAGGCGCACAGCACGCGGTTTGGGCCGGTCGCCCGCTCTGCCTCTGCCGCTGCGCGGCCAATGAAATCGACGTTCTTCTTCCACGAAATGAATCGGTCCAGTCCCGTTTCAGCAGGCGAGTAATCCGGCGAAAACTCGGCCATCCACGACCCAAAGAACCGATCCAAGCGCAACGACATCATTGCACGCATTCCAAAAGGCTGCATCCCAAACGCCTGACCTGCGCCCCACAGCACATCCCACAGCGCGCGTTGTTCCAACGGGTTGCAAAAGATTTCGTACCCCAGATCGCCCGTGTAGCTGACCCGCTGGATCGTACAGTGCACGGCGCCGACATGCGTTTGAGCCACGTCCAAAAACCGCATTGTTTCAATATCGTGCACGCCGATTTTGATCAGAACATCCCGTGCATTTGGCCCTGCAATCTGAAATCCGGTCAGGGTGTCCGACACGTTGACCACCTCGACACCGTCCGCCGCGTGCGCCTCGAACCAGCGCATGTGGTAGCTCTGCGCCCCGTAGCTTGCCGTGAGGCGGAACCGCGTGTCGCTCAGGCACGAGATGGTGAAATCGCCGATGATCTTGCCCTGAGGGCTGAGCATCGGGGTCAGGCTCAGGCGCCCCGGCTGCGGCACGCGGCCCGCCATGATCCGGTCCAGCCACGCCCGCGCGTTCGGGCCGGTCACCTCGTATTTGCCAAAATTGTGCGTTTCGTTGATACCAACGGCATGGCGAACCGCGTGCACCTCGCGCACGGTTGCCTCGAACGCGTTGGAGCGCCGGAAAGACGGCGTTTCAAATCGCGGTTCATCGTTTTTGGCAAAGTAATTCGGTACTTCCAGCCCGTACTGAAAACCCCAGACCGCGCCCATCTGATCAAACACGTCGTACATCGGCGTGCGACGCCAAGGGCGCGCGGCGGGCAATTCCTCGTTCGGATATGCCACCGAAAAGCGCTTTTGATAGTTTTCGATCACTTTGGGCCGCGTGAATTCCTGCGTCAGCGTCCGGGGAAAGCGCGCGACGTCCATGGCCATTACGTCGCGCTCCGGCTCGCCTTCGATCATCCACTGTGCAAGGCTTAAACCCACGCCGCCGCCCTGGGAAAAGCCCGCCATGACCGCGCAGGCCGACCAATAGTTCGACAACCCCGGCACCGGCCCCACCAGCGGATTGCCATCAGGCGCAAAGGTGAACGGGCCGTGGATCACCGATTTGATGCCTGCGCGTTCCAGCACGGGAAAGCGTTTGTAGGCAAAGGAAATGCTGTCTTCGATCTTGTCAAAATCGTCGGCGAGCAGTTCATGCCCAAAGCTCCATGGCGTGCCGTCAACGGCCCATGGACGGCATTTTTGTTCGTAAAAACCGATGCATAGACCGCGACCTTCTTGTCGCAGATAACTTTCGCCAGCGGGGTCCATGACATGCGGATGCTCTGCGTCACGTTCATAGATCTCGGGCAGGTCGTCGGTGACGATGTACTGATGCTCCATCGGGTGCAACGGCAGGTACAGCCCCGCCATCGCTGCCACCTCGCGTGCCCATAGGCCACCGGCATTGACCACATGTTCGGCGTGGACCGTGCCTTTGTCAGTCACAACGTCCCACGTGCCATCGGGGCGCTGGTTCGTCTCGGTCACCATCGTGTGCGTGTGGATTTGCGCCCCACCCAAACGCGCGGCCTTGGCATAGGCGTGAGTGGTGCCCGAAGGGTCAAGATGACCGTCGAGCGGATCGTAGAGCGCGCCGATGATGCCATCGGTGTTGGTGATGGGCGCGATTTGCGTGATCTCCTCGGGGCCGACGATCTCTGTCTCCAGCCCCATGAACCGATGCTTGGCGCGTTCGGCCAGCAGCATGTCGAACCGGTCGCGGTTGTCGGCCAGCGTGATGCCGCCGACGTGATGAAGGCCGCAGGACAGCCCGGTAAGTTCCTCTAATTCCTTGTAAAGTCGGATCGTATAGCCCTGAAGTGCGGCCATGTTGGTATCGCCGTTCAGCGTGTGAAACCCACCGGCGGCATGCCAGGTAGAGCCTGACGTCAGCTCCGACCGTTCGAGCAGCAAGACGTCTGACCATCCGAGCTTTGTGAGGTGATAAAGGACCGAAGCCCCTACAACGCCGCCTCCGATGACGACCACGCGCGCGGTGTTTTGCATGTTCTTGCCTTTGGGTTGGTGGGCTAAACGGCCCTTCGGGGAGAGTTTATTTGGCAAAGTGAAGTGTGGGGGTGGTCAGAACGACATGGGGTGTCGTTTTTGGATAAATGGCTCACGGTGCGGGGCGGCAAGGTTCCGAAAACGCTGGAGAAATATCATGCGGACACATGCGCAGGCGGTTGTCATTGGCGGGGGCGTAATTGGGTGTTCGATCCTGTATCACCTGACCAAGCTGGGCTGGACGGATGTTGTTTTGCTGGAACGGGATGAGTTGACCAGCGGGTCGACCTGGCATGCGGCGGCGAATATTCACGGGTTGCACGACAGTACGAATATATCGCGAATTCAGCACTATACGATGCGTCTTTATCGTGAATTGGAGGCCGAGACGGGGCAGGGGTGCGGGGTGTTTCAGCCGGGATCACTGTACCTTGCCCAGACCGAGGAGCGGGTGCATCAGCTCCGCCTGCAAGCTTCAAAAGCAAAGCTTTACGGCATGAATTTCCACGAAATTTCCCGAGATGAAGCGGAGCGTTTGCACCCGCTGGTCAATTTTGACGGCATCCGGTGCATCATGTGGGAACCCGATGGTGGCAATGTCGATCCCAGCGGTGTGACCAACGCCTATGCCGCCGGCGCGCGGGCAAATGGCGCGGAAATTGTACGTTTTACCCCCGTGATTTGTACAACGCCTGATGAAAAAGGGGGCTGGATTGTACAAACCGAGAAGGGAGATATCGCGACGCCTTGGGTGATCAACGCTGCCGGCCTGTGGGGGCGCGAGGTGGCGGCGATGGCGGGGGTGGACTTGCCGCTGTTGCCGACGGAGCACCAGTATTTCGTGACCGAGACGATTGCCGGGATTGCCGGGATGGACCGTCGCCTGCCGTCGGTCGCGGACCGGGATGGGGAATACTATCTCCGGCAAGAGGGGCAGGGGCTGCTGGTCGGAGCCTATGAAAAGGACGTTCGGTTCTGGGCCGAAGATGGCACGCCGCAGGGGTTTGGTCACGAATTGTTCGCGGACGATCTGGAGCGGATCGAGGACAACATGATGCGTGCCATCGAAAGGGTGCCTGCTGTGGGCGAGGCGGGGATCAAGCGGGTGATCAACGGGCCGATGATCTGGTCACCCGACAGCAATGTGCTGTTTGGCCCGGTGCCCGAGTTGCAGGGCTATTTCTGCTGCAACGGGATCATCCCGGGATTCTCTCAGTCTGGCGGCATGGGCAAGCTGGCCGCGCAGTGGATTGTCGAGGGCGAAACGGAGTACGACATGTTCGCCTGGGACGTGGCGCGGTTTGGGCACTGGGCGGGCAAGGCGTTTACCAAGGCGCGGGTGGGCGATCAGTACGCCAACCGGTTCAAGATCCATTTTCCAGGCGAAGAGCGTGACGCCGGGCGCCCGGTGCGCACGCGGCCTGCATATGACATACAGCGCGAGATGGGTGCGCAGATGGGGCTGAACTATGGCTGGGAGCATCCGCTGTATTTTGCGGATGTGCCGGACACGCCCGGGTTTACGCGGCAGCCGTGGTTCGATGCGGTGGGTGCCGAGGCGCGGATGCTGCGCGACACCGGCGGGATCATCGACATTTCGAACTTTGCAAAATACCGCGTGGCGGGGCCGGGGGCGGAGGAGTGGCTGAACACCCTCTTTGCCAACCGGATGCCGCGGCTGGTGGGGCGGTCGTGCCTGACGCCGCTGATATCAAAGCGGGGCGGGATTGCCGGTGACTTCACCGTCACGCGGTTGGGGGAAGACGAGTTCTGGATCATTGGCTCAGGGATGGCGGAGCGCTACCACCAGCGGTATTTCCGCGCGCTGCCGTTGCCCGAAGGGACCACATTTGAAAGCCTGACCGACACCTGGTGCGGATTCAACGTGGCGGGGCCGAACAGCCGTGCGCTGCTGCAGCGGCTGTCGAACCGGTCGCTGGAGACGGCGGATTTTGCGTTCATGCGGTCGGCCATGCTCGAGATTGCGGGGGTGGAGGCGATGGCGCTGCGCGTGTCGTTCACCGGCGATCTGGGTTGGGAGCTTCACTGCCGGACCGAGGATCAGGTCGCGCTGTATTCCGCACTGTTGGAGGCGGGACGCGACATGGGCATTGGTCCCGTGGGCAGCCGCGCGCTGATGAGCTTGCGGGTGGAAAAGGGGTACGGTTCGTGGAGCCGCGAATACAGCCCGGAATACTGGCCGCATGAGGTCGGGCTGGAGCGGTTGGTGAAGCTGGACAAGCCGTTCCTGAACCGCGCGGCGGCAGAGGCGCGGATGGCCGAACCTGCGCGCGAGAACATGGTGCTGCTGGCGCTGGAGGACGCGGCACCCGGCGCGCCCGCGGCGGATGCCACGGGTGGTGAGCCGATTTTCGTGGGCGACAAGGGGGTGGGGCGCGTGACGTCGGGTGCCTATGGCTATTCCGTGGGCCAAAGCCTTGCGCTGGGGTTTGTCGCGGGTGTCAGCCCCGGCGATGCGGTGGACGTCATGGTGCTGGGTCAGCCGCGTCGCGCCGTGGTTTTGGAGCGCCCGCCTTTTGATCCCGACGGCGTGCGCCTGCGCGCTTAGGCCGTTTCTTCTTTTTGAAGGATGCGTGATCGACCACCAGCGGGATCTGGGCAAGGCAAAAGATCAGCACGATTACCGGCATCGCGATGGTTTCGAACAGGACCCAGAAAGTCTCGGATTGCGTGCGCCAGACCGCTTCGTTGGCGAGGGCGGCCAGCAGGCACAGGGCCGTGACCCGTTTGGTCAGGATGCGCCAGCCCGCGTCGCGCATGGGTATCATCTCGTCCAGCAGGAATTGCAACCACGATTGGCCGCGCAGCAGGCCCGCAAGCAAGATCAGCGTGAGCGCGCCGTAGACCACGGTCGGCTTCATCTTGATCAGAGTGGGGTCGTTCATCCACACGCCGAGGCCGCCCATGATCACCAGCAGGATGGTCACCGCGACCTGCAGCCGGGTGAGCTGTCCGGTCAGCCGCCAGAGCGCCAGCATGGCCAGCAGGAAGATCGGGATGAAGGCGGCGGTGACGGCGACAAAGCCGGAATAGTCGGTGCCAGCGACGGTGAAGGTTGCATTGCGGAGGCTCAGATAGCTGATCACGAAGGCGGCGACGGGGCCGTATTCAAGGGCCGGGATCAGCCCGGCAGGCGCGGTTCGTGGTGTCATCGGCGACGCGTTCCCCTGATCCGAAGCGGCGTTTCAGAGAAGATAGGCGCAGCCTTGCGCAAGGGAAGTTAACGCGTCAGTCCAGTGCCGCGATGCGCAAGCCGGTGATGCGATTGCCCTGCCGGTCGGTGACTTCGAACCGGAAGCCATGGAAGCTGAAGACCTGGCCCACGGTGGGGATGGTTTGCGCCTCGTGGATCACGAGGCCCGCGACGGTGTTGGCCTCGTCATCGGGCAGGTTCCAGTCGGTCGCGCGGTTCAGATCGCGGATCGTCATGGCACCGTCGACGGCGTAAAAACCGTTGGCATCCTGTTCGAGCGACGGTTCGTCATCGGGGTCAAATTCGTCGGTGATCTCGCCCACGATCTCTTCGAGGATGTCTTCGAGCGTGATGAGCCCCTGCAGCGCGCCGTATTCGTCCACCACGAGGGCAAAGTGACCGCGCAGGCGCAGGAATTCGCGCATCTGGTGGTCGAGCGTGGTGGTTTCGGGCACGAAATAGGGCGGGGTCATCACGCGCCCGATGTCGAAATCATCAAGGTTCGTGTCACCGCCCGCGGCGGCGATGTCCTTGTACATCGCGCGGCTGAGATCCTTGGCGTGGATGATGCCGATGATATTTTCGGGTTCGTCCTTGTAAACGGGCAGGCGGGTGTGGCTGGAGGCGAGGCATTGTTCGAGGATGTCGCGAGGCGCGTTGCCGCCGTCGATCATCTCGATGCCGGAGCGGTGCAGCATGATTTCCTCGACCGTGCGGTCGCCCAGATCAAGCGCGCCGAGGATGCGGTCGCGGTCTTCCTTTTCCACCACGCCTTCGGAGTGGCCGAGATAGAGCGCGCCGGCGATTTCTTCGCGGACGGCCATGATGTGGCTGTCGGGGTCGATCTGCACGCCGAAGATGCGCAGCACGCCGCGCACCAGCAGGCGGACAGCGGCGACGATGGGGGCAAAGACGGTGACCACGATGGCGATGGGACGCGAGACCATGCTGGCGGCCTTTTCGGCGTTGGTGATGGCGTAGGTCTTGGGCAGAACCTCGGCAAAGATCAGGACCAGCAGGGTCATGATCAGGGTGGCCAGCGCCACGCCGCTTTCGCCGAAGGCGCGGGTGAAGAGGGCGGTGGCCAGAGATGCCGCGTAGATGTTGACGAGGTTGTTGCCCAAAAGGACCGAGCCGATGAGCCGTTCGTTGTCTTCGGTGATCGTCAGAGCGCGTGCAGCCCCGCGCGAGCCCTTGTCGGCCTGGCTGCGCAGCTTGCCGCGCGAGGCCGCCGTCAGCGCGGTTTCCGAGCCCGAGAAAAAGCCCGAGAGCACAAGCAGACCCAGGATCACGCCGCAGCTGATCCAGAAGGCGGCGTCAAAGGTGCCCGAGGTGGCAAGGGTGGCGGCGTCGTCCATGAAGGCTCCGTAATGTGTTCCACCGGTTATGGGATGCAGGTGGCCCGGGATCAAGGGCTGGGCCATGCGTCACCCTTCGAAGGTGACCTCGATCAGGTCGGTGTAACGGCCGACGCCCAGCAGCAGATACCACGTGCCCGAGGGCAGCGTGGCGCTGCCGTGCAGCGGGTTGGTGTCGCAATAGAGAATTTGCGACACGTACTTGGCATAGGTGCGACCTGCGTGTTCGGTGAATCTGCCGTCCGCGGTCCAGTAGTTGTTGAGGTTCCAGCCGGAAGTCGCGTCCCAGCAGTTTTCGCCCGCCTCGGAAATCCAGTTGCCGCCAATTGGGCTGTCCGCACCAGCGAGGAAGGGCGAAAACAGCTCGGTTATCCCCTCTTCGGCCAGAGCGGGGCTGACCGAGTAGCCGACCTCCTTGGCCAGAAAGCTTGGGTCGCGGAAGAACATGATCTTGAGTTCCGGTTCAACCTCCATGGCCGCAAAGAGCGGTTCGGGGTTCGACAGCGCGATGTGGAACGGGGCCCGGCGCAGGGTGATGCGCTGAAACGCCCAATCCTGTGGTGCCGTGGTCATGCGCACAGGGGCGCCGTCCTGATAAATCTCGGCGCCGATGGCGGTCGTGGCAAAGATGTCGCCGGGTTGCAGGCTGGCGGCGTTTGCCGCCGGGTCGGGTGGCGGCGGGGGCGTATCGGACGTACGGGTTGTCAGATACCAGACGCCCGAGATCACCGGCACCAGTATGGTGATCAACAGCGTGATCGCCCGGTTTGACCGTTCATCGGTAAAAGCGGCGTAGACCGCAGAAAAGACGCGTTTGATCATGACCTACCCCGATCAAATCCGGCTGCGTGAACCTGTGGTTGCAGCGTAACGTCAGCCGGGTTGTCCGGGCAAGGGGTCAGGTGTCGTCGTCACCGTCGCCCGCGAGAGGATGATGATCCAGCACCAGATCGCGCAAGCGGTCGCTTGCGACGTGGGTGTAAATCTCGGTCGTGGCGACGTCTGCGTGGCCCAGCATTGTCTGGATCGCGCGCAGATCAGCGCCACCGGCCAGCAGATGCGTGGCAAAGGCATGGCGCAGGGTATGGGGTGTCACCTTGTCCGGTGCCACACCACCGAAAGCGGCCAGCGCCTTGATCCGGTTGTAGAACCACACGCGTGTCAGATGCCCGTCCTTGCCGCGCGAGGGAAACAGGTAGCGCGACGGCGGCGTGCCCTTGGCCTGCGCGTCGGCTTCGCGGTCGTCGCGGATCTTGATCCATGTGGCCAGTGCCTCTTGCGACGGGGGCGAGAGCGGGACCATGCGTTCCTTGCCCCCCTTGCCGAGGATCAGCAGCATCTGAGGATTGCCGCGCGCCGACGATACCGGCAGGCCGACCAGTTCGCTGACGCGCATGCCGGTGGCATAGAGCAACTGCATCAGGCAGGTGTCGCGGGCACGGTCGTGCGGGTTGCGGCCGTACCCGGTCGCAGCAGAGAGCAGGCAGTCGACCTCGGACACCTCAAGTGTTTTGGGCAGGCGTTTGGCAGCGGCGGGCGCAGCGATCTGGATCGCGGGGTTGTCGCTGCGCCACCCTTCTTCAAAGGCAAAACGGTAAAGCTGTTTGATCGCTGACAAGCGCCGCGCGCGCGTGGCGCGGGCGAGGCCCTGCGCGTCGCAGTGGATCAGGTAGGCCTCGATCTGGTCCTGCCGGGCAGTGTCGAACCCCGCGCCCTGATCCCCCAGCCATTCCGCAACGTCCTTGAGATCGCGGCCATAGGCCAGAAGCGTGTTATGCGCGGCCCCCAGTTCTGCGGCTTGGGCTTCGAGAAAGGTGGAAATCCAGCGGTCGCTCATGTGCTGCCCTCGAGCAGCAGCGCCTGTAGCGCCGTCCGGCGGGCGACATCCTCGAGACCCAGTGCGCGCAGCGTGGCGAGCGCCCGGGCGAGTGCCGTGACATCTCCGGCACCGCCGGAATGTGCGAGGTTCAGCGTTTCGAGGATTGCAGCGCCCAAGGCACCCGATTGTGCAAGCGCCACGATCTCGGGATCGGGTTCGGCTGTGGAAAACCCGCGCAGTGCGGCACCTTCGCGGCCCGTGCCGGTCAGGTTTGGCGGCACCTCACCCCGGGCGACGGCGGCATGGATCGGCGCGCGCAGTGCGCGGGCCGGGAACACCGTTTCCGCCGCTTCGTAGCGCGGCGAGAGCAGCAGGAGGTCAAAGGCGATGTCAGCGGCGGCCCCGCTGAGAACCAGGGGTTCCAGCCGTTCGGCAAAGAGCCCGGCAAAGAGCACTTGCAGCCCCTGTTCGCCCATGGCGCGCCACGCGGTCGGCAGCGTCTTGGCCACCGCCGAGGTCGAGCGGCTGTCGAGCGCGGTTTCGAACCGCTGCACTGCGCGCACCCGGTCCCAAACGCCGCCTGAGGCGGCAGCTTGGCGCGCGCTGTAGAGCCCCAGCAGGCGGTTGCCGGGCAAGGTGCCTGCCTGCGCGAGGCGTTCGGCCGCCTCGATCTGGGTTTTCCAGCCCGCGGTGTCGGACAGGTCGGCATTGGCATAGACCACGGGCAAGCCGCGGGTCGGGATCGGCTGGCCCGCTGCCGCAAAGATGCGGAACATCAGCGGATCGGCGTCCGATGGCAGGGGCAGGTCCGGGGCGTCCTCGAACAGTTCGGGGTCGAGAAAGCGTTCGAGCGCGGTCACTTGCGCATCCGGGATCAATTCGAGCACGCGAGCGCTGCCCAAAAGCAGGGCGGCAGTGCTCCAATCGCCGGCGCGGGCGGCGCAAAAGATGTCGTGCCCCTTGCCGGGCGACAGCGCAGGTTGCGCGCGCAGGATGGCGCACGGCGTCGAGGCGTTGCCAAAGATCAGCGCCATGTCGATGGCGCGGGCAAAGTGGGCCCGTGACGCGTCCATGCCCGCCTGCGCCATCAGCGCCATCGCAGGATCCAGCGCGCCGTAGGACAACAGCATGTCGATGCGCGCCAGATCAAAGCGCGCGGTGTCGCCTGCCGGCGGCGTCGCTTCGGCCAGCATGAGGGTAAAGGCGAGCTGTTGCAGCGCGGGCAGGCGCAGGTGCGGCAGATCGGCGATGCGGTTGGCAAGGGCGGTGCCGTCCGACCCGGACCAAAGCGTATCCGGCAATCCGGTCACGTCCGCAGGCACCAGACCCACGCGGCGTGCTGCAGGCCCGTCCAGTGGGGTCACGGTGACACCCGGTACGCTGGCCGATGCGGTGGCTGCGGGTTCGGACGGCCCCGCCGGTTCGGTGGGACGCGGCAAACTGTCGAGCCAGTCGATCGCGCTGAGCGGTGCGGGCTCTTGCGCGGTGCCGTAAGAGGCCGGAAACAGTGCGAAAACTGCCGCGAAGAGAGCGCGCCTAGCTGCCATTGCGCTCCGCATCCAGGGTCACGGGCAGGCGCGTTTCGCTTTGCGGCGGTGAAAAATTGGCCCCGAAGTATTCACCCACATAGGCATAGCCCACGAGGCCGATGCCCCCGATTACCACAAGAAAAATCAGGAGTTTCAGAACTCTTCCCATGTCGATCCGCCTTGCTGCCCCGTTTTGGTTGTTTTGCCATCAGCATATATGGCCTTTTGCGCAAAATCACGTCATTGACAACGCAATGAGCGAAATTCGGCAAAAACCTGAGGCAGGCGCCAGCTACCGGTTGAACAAGACGGTGGTGATGGTCGGCATGATGGGTGCGGGCAAGACGGCGGTGGGACGCGCGCTCGCGGCAAAGCTGGGTGTGCCGTTTCTGGACAGCGATGCCGAGATCGAGCGGGCGGCGAACATGAGCGTGCCCGAGATCTTTGCCCGCGACGGCGAGGCGTTCTTTCGCGAGAAAGAGGCACAAGTGATTGCGCGGCTGCTGGACGAGGAACGCGGGGTGCTGTCGACCGGGGGCGGTGCGTTTTTGCAGATGCGCAATCGGATGGCGATTTCGGAACGCGGCGTGTCGGTGCTGCTGGATGCGGACCTTGATTTGCTCTGGTCGCGGGTCAAGCACAAGGACACGCGCCCGCTTTTGCGCACGCGCAATCCGCGCGCCACGCTGAGCGAGATTTATGCCGCGCGCGTGCCGGTCTATGCGCTGGCGGATGTGCGGGTGCGCTCGGAGGCCGATCTGAGTATCGAAGAAATGGCCGAGCGCGTGTTGCGGACCCTGCTGCGCGACCGCGCCGACGTGATCGAAGAGGTGCGCCATGCGTGAGATCGTGCATGTCCCGTTGGGCGATCGGGCCTATGACGTGGTTATCGGGCCGGGGCTGCTGGCCGAGGCGGGCGCGCTGATTGCGCCGCTTTTGCCCCGACCCAAAGTGGCCGTGGTGACCGAAGAGCGCGTGGCGGCACTGCATCTCGAGACGCTGCGCGCGGGACTTGCCGCGGAAGGGATCGCGATGGAGGCGCTGGTGCTGCCCGCGGGCGAAAGCACCAAGTCGTGGCCGCACCTGCAGCGCGTGACCGAGTGGTTGCTGGGCCAGAAAGTCGAGCGGAGCGACGTTGTCGTGGCCTTTGGCGGCGGCGTGATAGGCGATCTTGTCGGGTTTGCGGCGGCGATCATGCGGCGCGGCGTGCACTATGTGCAGGTGCCGACATCGCTTTTGGCGCAAGTGGACAGCTCGGTTGGAGGCAAAACTGCGATCAATTCTGCCGAGGGGCATGGCAAGAACCTGATCGGTGCGTTTCATCAGCCAGCGCTGGTGCTGGCGGATACGGATATGCTGGGATCGCTCAGCGAACGGGACTTTCGCGCCGGATATGGCGAGGTCATGAAATACGGGCTGTTGGGGGACGCGGCGTTCTTTGAATGGCTGGAAGTCAACGCGCCGGCGATGGCGGCGGGTGACATGGCCCTGCGCGTGGCGGCAGTAAAACGGTCAGTCGAGATGAAGGCCGAGATCGTGACCCGCGACGAGACCGAGCAGGGTGATCGCGCGCTGCTGAACCTTGGCCACACGTTCTGTCACGCGCTTGAGGCGGCGACAGGCTATTCCGACCGGTTGTTGCACGGCGAAGGCGTGGCCATCGGCTGTGGTCTGGCGTTCGAGTTGTCCGCGCGACTGGGGCTGTGCTCGCAAGAAGACCCGAGCCGCGTGCGCGCGCATTTGGCGGCGATGGGAATGAAACGTGATTTGGCCGATATTCCGGGCGACCTGCCCGACGCGCAGGCACTGCTGGATCTGATGGGGCAGGACAAGAAAGTTGTGGCTGGCACGCTGCGGTTCATCCTCGCACGCGGGATCGGGCAGGCCTTTGTCACGTCCGACGTACCGCAAGAAGCTGTTCTTGGGGTTTTGGGTGACGCGTTGGCAGACGCCTAGAGCCTGTCCCAGCGGCTGGACACCTGCACCTTGCCCATATGGGTGAGGTCGGCATCGCGTGCAGCCCAAATCTCGCCCCCGGTTTCACGCCAGCGGGCGCAAAAGGCGTAATCCTCGGACGACTCAAAGCCATCCTCTTCCATCCGATCGAACAGCGTCAGCCATCGGCCGTCCGGGGACGCGCCGACAACGGGGTCGTAGCGGGACGGGTGAACAAGATCGGGGCGCTTATCAATGAAGGTCTGCAGGGCTGCACGCGATATCAGCATGAACCCCGTGCCGATGCGATGCACGGTTTCAAATCGGCCATGTATCTTTGGATCGGGCATTGGCTGGCCGAGAAAACCGGTGGCATGGGCATAGGCGGTTTCAAACGGCTTGTCGGCATTGGCATGGAGTTTGGCGAGGTCCACGCGCCGACGCGGATAAAATGCGCCGCACAGGCCGGGATCGAATTCGAGCGCGTCAGCGACCAGATCGAACGAAAAACCCATGTCGTCGTCGATGAACAGCAGGTGGCTGAACGCCGTTTCCTGATAGAGAAACAGCGTCGTCAGGATGTTTCGCGACGCGACGATATCGGCGTAATCCAAGAACAGGGTGTTGAAGCCGATCCCGGACCGCTCTGCCCATCGCGCAAGGTTCTGCACCCCGTGGACATAGTCGCCACAAAAGCTGTCGCCGTAGGACGGCGTCGCAAGCAGGATGGATTTTCGCGGGCCGGCGTCGGCTGTCTTGGTCACGGCTTAGGCCTTGCGCCTGCCAAAGTCAGAACGGAATCTCGTCGTCGAGATCGCGGCTGGGCGCGGGGCTGCTGCTGCCGCCGCCGAAATCGCCGCCGCGGTCGTCGTAGCCCATCGATTCCGCGGATCCGCCGCCGCCACCGCCATAGCCACCACCGCCGCCGCCGCCATCGCGACCGTCGAGCATGGTCAGCTCGGACCGGTAGGGGCGCAGCACCACTTCGGTGGAATAGCGGTCTTGGCCGGACTGGTCCTGCCACTTGCGGGTCTCAAGTTGCCCTTCGAGGTACACTTTGGACCCCTTGCGCAGATACTGTTCCGCTACGCGCGCCAGCGGTTCGGAAAAGATGGCGACCGAATGCCATTCGGTCTTTTCCTTGCGTTCGCCGGTGTTGCGGTCTTTCCACGTTTCGGATGTCGCGATGCGCAGGTTGCACACCTTGCCGCCGTTCTGGAATGTCCGCACCTCGGGGTCGCGCCCCAGATTGCCGATCAGGATCACCTTGTTGACCGAACCCGCCATGTCTTGCCCTCACTGTCTTGGCCCGCGCCCGATTCCCGGGCGGCCCCTAAAATTTGAGACAGGTTAACCCTGCACCGCACGAGGTAAAAGCATCATTAATCTCGGCTCTGGCCAGAGCGGCGCCGATGGCCTATCTTGCGCGGCAAATGGAAACCTGTCGACGGGGTTGGGTTTAGATGCGGGCAGTGTGTGTGTTGGCGGTGATCGCTGCACTGGTGGGCGAGGCTGCGTCTGCGGAGCTGTTCTCCAAGCGCAACCGCTCGGGCCTGTTCAAGTCGCAGACCAAACTGTTGGATACCCGCGCGGCCAGCCAATATTCCAACTCGGTCCGGTTGCAGCCGCCCAAAGTCGTGACACCGACGAAATGGGATGACGGTGTATCACCCAAGTTTCGCGGACGGTATAACGGGCCCTACCTGCAGGTCGCGCGCGACGCGGCACGACGCAACGGGGTGCCGGAAGATCTGTTCCTGCGGCTTGTGCAGCAGGAAAGTGGCTGGAATCCCAAGGCGCGGTCACACAAGGGGGCTTATGGTCTGGCGCAGCTGATGCCCGCCACCGCGCGGTATCTGGGTGTGGATCGCAAGGACCCCGTAGAAAACCTCGACGGTGGTGCGCGGTACCTCAAGGAACAGTACGATACGTTCGGCAGTTGGCGATTGGCGCTGGCGGCCTACAATGCTGGGCCAGGCGCTGTGAAAAAGCACAATGGCGTGCCGCCTTATCGCGAGACGCGCAATTACGTGAAGATCATCTGGGGCAGCTGAGGCGCCCCGACAAAGGTCCGGTTTCGCCTTAAACGTGCCACGAGCGTTACCTACACCGTCCCCTGTTCCAAACGTTGGGGGGCAAAATGAAGCCGGGTCAATCCACATTCGAAGAGCGTCTCGCCCGTATCCATCAGGGCGAGACGCAGACCGCGCCCGAGGTGACCGTGCAAGGCGCGGGGCTGATCCACACCGCACCGAAAAAGTCGCGGTTTCATTTCGAAATGCTGGCCGCGGGCGGTTTGGCAGGTGGGGTGGCCGGCACGCTTTTTGCCATGAACATCGGGTGGCTGTTCCTGCTCACCCTCGATTACATCACGATCTACGGGTTGGTTTTGGCCGACTTCAAACTGGGCGCATACATGGCAGCCTGTGCGCTGGCGCCGGTGGCGTTCCTGTGGACCCTGATCTTTAGCGCGTCCAAGCCACGGGCGTTTCAGTTTGCCGTTGCCTACAACATCGGTGTGCTGGCGGCGAACTACACCGATCTGCGGTACTGGATCGAGACGGTTGTGATCCCTGCGTTCTGGCAGTTCATGGAGAACTACACCACCGCGTCGGAATACCTCGTCGGATGAGGCAGCGCCCGGTTGCCCGGGCGCGCCATATCAGTCTTTCAGGCTTTCCTCGCGCAGGCCGTCGGCCAGCAGGTTGAGGCCCAGCACCAGTGTCAGCAGCGACAGGGCAGGGGCGATGGCCACGTGCGGGTAGATCGCCATCAGGCGGCGGCCTGAGTTGATCGTGGTGCCCCAGTCGGGGCTTTCGCTTTGCAGACCCAGACCAAAGAAGCCCAAGGTGCCCAAGAGGATCGTGGTGTAGCCGATGCGAAGGCAGAAATCGACGATCAGCGGCCCGCGCGCGTTGGGCAGGATTTCCCACAGCATGATGTACCACGGCCCTTCGCCACGGGTTGAGGCGGCGGCAACGTAGTCGCGGGTTTTGATGTCCATCGCGAGGCCACGCACGATCCGAAACACGGTGGGCGCGTTGACAAATACCACCGACACGAACACCACGAGGATCGCGGGATCGATTTCGAACAGGTCAACAGCCCGGGGCAGGCCGGGGATGCTGTAGTCCACGGTAGAGACGATGTTGCCGTTGCTGGTGATCAACGACAGGTAAATCCAGCCCATGATGCCCAAGACAATGGCCAGCAGCGGTGTGCGGATGCTTGGCTGTGTGTGGTAGCGTGAATTCAGCAGGATCGCGACAAAGATCAGCGGGAACACGAACAGGACTGTCGCCATGTAGTTGGGGATGCCCGTTGCCACGATCTCGGGCGTGACGAGCAGATAGAAGAGCAGGATCACCGGGAAAGCGAGGATCAGGTTCGCCAGGAACGACAGCAGCGTGTCGAGGCGACCGCCATAGTATCCTGCGGGCAGGCCCAGTGTGATACCGACCATGAACGCGAACAGCGTCGCCAGTGGCGCGATTTGCACCACGACCCACGCGCCTTTGAACAAGCGGCTGAACACGTCGCGCGCCAAGTTGTCACCGCCCAGCAAGTACCAGGCGTAATCGCCTTCCTCGGCGCCGCGAAGGGGCACGCCGGGTGCCTTGTTCTTCATGCCAGACACCTGCACGAGGCTGTCATGGGTCACGATCATGTCGAACAGCCCCGCCATGGTGCCAGCGAACACCCAGAACATCACCAGTCCAAAGCCGATCATGCCAACGGTGGAATCAAACAGCTTGCCATAGAGCCCCAAGCGCGATTTGAACGCGATGGAAACGGCAAAAGTGACGATGAGGGCGATCCAGACGGGCAGCAGCTGCTGGCTTATCCCGCCGATGATGCCTGCTGCTCCCGGGCCGGCGAATGCGCCGATCACAAGGTAGGCGAGCAGTACAAGCAACAGCGTCAGCCCAATCCATTTGGTCACAGTGGCAGACTGCCCGTATGTGCCGCGCGAGATGCTGATGGTGCCGTCGGCGTTCGTGATCAGCTGTGCGGGCTGGCCAAACAAAGCCAGTGCCATTTGCACCAGCACCGCGATGCCGAACAGTGCCGCCACGATAGCTGTGACGGGATCAAGGAATTGGCCAAGCGGCCCGGTCCATGTCAAAGGGTCCATGTCTCAGCCTCTCTCAAGAAATGCGGATGCGCGGGTTGAGGAACACGTAGCCGATGTCAGACACCAGCTGCGTGATGAGCACCACGATCACCGATACCACCGACACTGCCAGCAGCAGTTCGATGTCGTTGTTGCCCGCTGCCTGCACAAGCAGCCAGCCAAAACCCTTGTAGTTAAAGAGCGTTTCGACGATCACCACGCCGTTCAAGAGCCACGGGATCTGCAGCATGATGACCGTAAAAGGCGCGATAAGCGCGTTGCGTAGCGCGTGTTTCAGCACGATGTTGCGGAAACTCACGCCCTTGAGCCGCGCCGTGCGGATATATTGCGCGGTCATCACCTCGGTCATGCTGGCCCGCGTCATTCGTGCGATATAGCCCATGCCGTAAAGCGCGATGGTGATCACCGGCAGGGTGAAGTTTTCAAATGTCGCGTTCTCGACCGCTTGGGTCGCCGAGCCCTTGAACCATTGCAGGCCGACGGCGGACGACGTGAAGATGACGATGAAGATAACGCCAGAGACATATTCCGGTGTTGCCGTCGTCGCGATCGAGAAAGTGGACAGCGACCGGTCGAGCCCGGACCCCTCGCGCATCCCGGCCAGCACGCCGACAAGCAGCGACAGCGGCACCATGACCAGCAGGACCCAGCCCATCAGCTTGGCCGTGGCGCCAAGCCTTGTGGCGACGACCGATCCGACCTCATCCTTGAAAACAAGGCTGAAGCCCCAGTCCCCCTGAAGCACGCCGCAGAATGTGGGGCGGTCATCCTCGGCGCTGTCGATGTCAAAACACTGGCCCGTGACGGTGCCGTCCTCGCTCTCGGTCACCCAGCCGGGCGCGATGCCCAGCCAGCGTCCGTATTTCACGAACATCGGATCGGTGTAGCCGCGATCCCCAAGCCAGCTTGCCACGGCTTCGTCCGTCATGCGGAAGTTACCTTGGGTTTTGGCCAGTTTTTCGAGGTTGGGATACAGATTGGTCAGGAAGAAGACGATGAACGTCAGGCAGAACGCTGTGATCAGCATCACGCCCAGACGTCGCAAGATGAATAGTCCCATGAAGGTGCCCCTGTCAGGTGGCTTTGGGCCGTTGATGGCCCTTGGCTTTGGTCTTGCGGGTGCATTGGCTGCACCTCGCGGTTCGGTTGGCCGCGCAGGCCAGTCGCGTCGTGCGAAAAGTGCTGTGGATCCCCTGCGGCGATGGTTCTTGGTTTTGGTTACCTGCCATGAGGCACCGTTTGCCCTCGCGCGTCAACGGGGCAATGGGAAAAACCGGTGTCAAAAAGGGCATCCGAGTTTTGCGTGTACGACTTCTGCGGGAGCAAGCGAGTGGTCCGGCGCGCGGGTTTGGTTCGGTCATGCCTGTGATGCGGCAAGAAATCGGGGTCTGCAGGGCCGGGCACTGCATTTGATCACGCAATTTTTGCCAACCGTCTGGATGGGCTCGTACAGCCCGGGCAACCCATGAGGTTTGAGTTGCAAGCCCCTGTCGCAGAACGCGTAAACGGAACTAAAGCAAGCCGCCTGCGCCCCAGACAAGGCCAAACAGGATCGTCCCAAGGGTCAGCAGCGCCGAGTATCCTGCAAGTTTCAGCGTCGAAAAAGGCCGTTCACCATAGGTGCGCCCTTCGATCCCGCAAACCACGACCTTTTTGGCGCGGCCCTCGTATTCATAGTGCAGAATCCACACTGGCAGCAGGATGCGGCGGTAATGGATGCCGGTGCTGTCGGTTCGGTAGCGTGTGACCCGGGTGCCCGATTTTCCCACGTGGCGCTTGATCTTGTTGCGGATCAGGATGTCTTTGTCGTCTTTGTTGGCCTCCAGCCCTTCGGCCACGGTCTGGTGGTGCTGTTCAGCACCGAACCCGGCAAGGTATCCCGGCCGGTAGGGGCGGAGGCGGCGGGGATCAAATTCATGCAGGATGCCGTCGCGGATCAGGGGCGTGACATGGGGTGAGGCCGGAACCAGCATGTCATCAAAGCTGATGCTCATTTCACCGCTGGTGGACCTGCGCGACGTGCGTTTGCCGTGGCGAACTTTGTAGGTGGCCCAGTAATCCACCGCCTCTTCGCTATCAAACGTCCAGAACGGGACATAGAGGCCCACCACGCGCCCCTTGGCCGTGATGGCAGCCAGATCGCCGGGTGCTGCGAGCCGCCCCTTGACCCAATTCTGCGCGTATTTCTGGGCATCCCGTTCCGGGATGCGGAACGGGATCAGGGCCATGGTCTGGAACGCCTGATCGCCCCAGCGCATGACCACAGGCCCGTCGCAATAGGCGCAGCGTTCTGACAGGCTGCGGCCCACGAACACCACGTCGCCGCCGCAGGTTTCGCAGTGGTGCACGATAGCGTTGTCTTTGGAGCGCGGGTCGGCGTCTGGCGCGTCGGGATCGTAAGCAAACTCTTCCGCGGCCTTGTGATCGTCAGGCGTCTCTAGCGCCGTTGTGGTACCGCAACTTTCGCAGACCAGCCGTTGTTGCGCCGGGTCATAGCTGTTTTGACCGCCGCAAGTGGCGCACTGCAGGTCCTTTTGGAAGGTCTCTGACGTCTGCATGATCAACTGTCCGCCAGTGCCGCGAGAATTTCTATGATGATCCAGAGCCGGACCTGCGAGCGGGCGATAGCCCCGTCGAGATCGCCGGTCGCGCCCCAGTCGCCCAGCACGGTGGACACGAACCACGTAAGCAACAGCCAGACGACGATCGCGAGCCAGCCGGCCATCGTGCGCAGAAATCCGGCGGAGCCCATGCGCAATTCGTGCCGGGCCTCGTGCATGAGGATGAGCTTGCGGATCATCGGGATGCCAATGGCCGAAGACAGCAGCAAAAGCGACAGCGCAGCAAGGGCCGGGGCAACAAGGTCGGAAATCATACCGGTGCTCGAGTGTTTTGAATATTTGTGGCGGGGCGGCGTCTGGAATGCAAGAATAATGCCTGCGCCGAGTGGGGTATTATTATACCATAATTTTATCGTATTGAAATTGCAGTATTTAATTCGTCTTGTGTGCGTTGACGGGGCCTGTCCCCCTTCTTATAACGCGCCAATCTTTGACCATCACCCTAAACCGGATGATCCCATGAACACTTATACCGCAACCCCTGCGGACATCGACAAGAAATGGATCCTGATCGACGCCGAAGGCGTTGTTCTGGGCCGTCTTGCGTCGATTGTCGCCATGCGTCTGCGTGGCAAGCACAAGCCGTCGTTCACCCCCCACATGGACATGGGCGACAACGTCATCATCATCAATGCCGACAAGGTGCAGCTGACCGGCAACAAGCGTCAGGAAAAGCATTACTGGCACACCGGCCACCCCGGCGGGATCAAGAGCCGCACCAAGGAGCAGATCCTTGAAGGCGCGCACCCCGAGCGTGTGGTGACGCTGGCGGTCAAGCGGATGCTGCCCGGCAACCGTCTGGCGCGCAAGCAGATGACCAACCTGCGTGTCTATGCCGGGGCCGAGCACCCGCACGAGGCACAAAGCCCCGAAGTTCTGGATGTCGCATCCATGAACAAGAAAAATACGCGGAGCTGATAAGACATGGCTGACGAAATCAACACACTCGAAGACCTGCAGGCTGTGGCTGGCGATGCCGCCCCGGCTGAGGTCGACCTGACGCCCCGCGAGCCCGTCCGTGACGAGCTGGGCCGGTCCTATGCCACCGGCAAGCGGAAGGACGCCATCGCGCGCGTCTGGATCAAGCCCGGTTCCGGCAAGGTGTCGGTGAACGGCAAGGAAATGGACAAGTACTTTGCCCGCCCCGTGCTGCAGATGATCCTGCGCCAACCGTTCCAGGTGGCCGGTGTCGAAGACCAGTTCGACGTGATGGCCACCGTCAAGGGCGGCGGTCTGTCCGGTCAGGCCGGTGCGGTCAAGCACGGCATCTCGAAAGCGCTGCAACTATATGATCCCGCCCTGCGTGGTGCGCTGAAGGCCGCAGGGTTCCTGACCCGCGACAGCCGCGTGGTCGAGCGGAAGAAATACGGTAAGGCGAAAGCGCGGAAGAGCTTCCAGTTCTCCAAGCGTTAAGATCGCCGCATCGCAAATACAAAAAGGCCGCCCGGTTGGGCGGCCTTTTCTTTTCGGTGGTGTTGCTGCGTCAGATCAGCATGCGGCCTTTGACGTCGCCGTTGCCGCGAAACAGGAAGAACAGGCCCCCTGCGAGCAACATGCCCTGCAACTGCCAACCGGCAAACGGGCCGAAGTAGATCATGAAGATCACGCCCGCGACCACGATCGCGATGGCGAGGCCACCCAGACGGGTCAGTGCGTCGGAAATCCAGTTGTTGCGGATCAGGCCACCCAGCAGGATGGCAAGGCCACCTGCAATTTCAGCGAACGCCGCAAGGCCGAACAGGATCAGCGGCAGCCCGAAGCTTTCCGCCTGTTCGACAAAGCCGGGGATTTTGAAGTACCCCTGCTCGATGATGATCGCAGCCAGGGGGATCCGCACAAACCAGTCCGCGCTGCGGATGGTGGGTATGCTTTTTGCCGAGGCTTCGGCTGTATCAAGTAGTGCCATAGTCTCTTCTCCTGCATGTGTTTCTAAAGCTGCCTTGCGCACGTTGTGGCGGCTGTATCGTGGCAGGAGGTAGAGGCGCGCCCGAGAGCGACAACGCGTTTGGATGTTATGTCGCAGTATCGTTCACGCGGCCGCGAGGTCATCGGTTGTCGGGCGCGGTATAGTTCACCAGATCGGCGGTTCAGCCGTCGCCGGGGATCAGGCCGAGACCGCGCAGATAAATGCCGATGCCGGTTTCGAGCAAATCCTCGGGCGGGAAGGGCGACGCGCGGCCGGGCGAGTTGCGCGAGAACAGTTCGACCACGCCGTGGCTCATGGCCCAGATGTGCGCCGAGAACATGGAGGCAGGCGGGCGCTTGTCTTCGGGGATGTGCTTGCTGAGGTCGGTTGCGGCCTTTTCCAGCACCGCGTTGGCGCGGGCGGCGACCTCGGCCAGTTCGGGCGAGCTGTTCACGGAGATCCCGCTTTCGAACATCGCGATGTAGTGGCCGGGGAACCGGCGCGCAAAGGCAAGGTACGCGCGGCCCGTCGCCTCGAATGCGGACAGGGCCGAGGGTTGGCCGGATTGGTAGGCGTGTTCCATCAGGTCGGCAAAGATGCCGTAGCCTTGCCGCGCGCATTCGGCGATCAGGTCCTCGCGCCCCTCGTAGTGGCGGTAGACGGCGGCGGGGGTCACGCCCGCCTGTTTCGCGGCCTCGGACAGGGTGAACCCGGTGGGGCCCTTTTCCTCGATCAGGGACAGGGCCGCCTCGATCAGGGCCTGGCGCAGGTTGCCGTGATGATAGCCGCGTTTAGGCATGCCAGATGTCGGGACCGCCGCAGATTTTGCCATCGATGTCGCCGATGGCGGCGGCGTCCTTGTTGGCGTAGTCGAGACCATGCAGCACCGTACGGATCGCGGCAAGGCGGGCGCGTTTCTTGTCATCGGTGCGCAGAATGGTCCACGGCGCGTGGGCCGAATGGCTGCAGTCCAGCGTTTCGGCGATGGCGGCGGTGTAAGCGTCCCAGCGGTTCAACCCTTCGACGTCGATCCAGCTG
>JBCBCR010000034.1:0-4618 GCA_038530495.1 Pseudomonadota bacterium
TGGACATCATCCCCGTCAGTCACGTGACCCAAGTGCTGGAGCGCGCGCTGGTGTCCAAGCCGGACAGCATCGAGTGGGATGAGGCGGCAGAAGAAGCTGCTGCTGCCGCCGCTGCTGCGGCCCGTGATACCGGAGCAGGCGCCACGGCGCACTGATCGGTTTGCGCCCCGGGCGGTGACCCGGGATCGCAGAGCTTGAAAACGCCCCGGGTCACCGCCCGGGGCGTTTTGCGTTACTTGATCCGCGTGAACGCCACGTCGATCTGGCCGTAATCCACAGCCATGTACCCGTTTTTCAGCGGCACAATCGCGTCAGGCGCCAGATCGACCAGATCCTGCGCGAGCACACCGGAATAGAGTTCGGGCGCGGTGCCATAGCGGTAGCTGTAGACGGGCAGGCCACTGGGCGAGGTTCCGATCCGGGTGATGTCGGATTTCAGACGCGCGTCGCTGACCTCGGCATAGGTGGTCATCATGCCGCCGCCACTGGAATTGAGCACCAGCCCCAGCACGGCCGCGCCGGTCACGATGATCATGATCTCGGCCTGTGTCAGCCCGCTGCCGCTGTCCGATCCGGCGGCATGGGCCACGCGTTTGGCGGATACCTTGGTGCGCGTGGTGTCGGCCTGCGCCGCGCCAGCGGCCACAAGGCTGAGCGCGGCCACAGAGGCCACTAAAGTACGTTTCATGTGTTCTACCCCCCTAGGTCGTGCAATACGCTAGGGTGCGGTGCCCGCGCGGGTCAAGTGGCGTGACACAAATTCGAACAGCCTAAGGGTGGGCAAACACTAGATTTTCGCGCAGCGCGCAGTATAACCTGTGCGTGTAAAAACAAAAAAGAGGGCAGTGATGACGACCCGATCGAGCAAAACCAGCGGTGCCAAGACCAAGACGGCGAAACCCGCCGCATCCAAGGCGGCGACACCGCGCATGACCACAACACCCAAGGCCAAGGTCTCTGCGGCCAAGGCCGCGACACCCGCGAAACCGCGCGTGACCAAGGCAAAGACCACGGCCAAGCCCAAGACCACCGCCAGCACGGCCAAGACCGCGGCCCCCAAGGCGCCCGTGGCCACCGTGTCCAAGCTGGAGCCGGTGGTGTCCGGCCCCGATTATCGCAAGAAGGACCTGCTGGACGCGGTTGCCGCCAAAACCGGCATGAAGCGCTCGGATGTCAAAAAGGTGGTTGAGGCCGCTTTGTTCGAGATGGGGACCGCGCTGCAGGACAGCCGCGATCTGAACCTGCAGCCCTTTGGCAACGTCAAGATCAATCGCGAGCGCAAGCTGGCCGAGGGCCGCGTGCTGGTCACCCGCATCCGGCAGGCCCGGGATCTGGCCGGTGATCTGGGCACTGAAACCGGTGCCGAACCGGTTGCTGCGACCGTCACCACCAAGGCCGCCGCAGAATAAGCCTGACGCATCCCGGGATTCTGTCGCCGGGGGGCTTGCCAGCGTCCGCGCAGCTTTGTAAGACGCGCGGGCTTTGGGTGATTAGCTCAGTGGTAGAGCGCTTCGTTCACATCGAAGATGTCAGGAGTTCGAATCTCTTATCACCCACCACGCACTCCTGTTTTGTGTTGCGTATTGCTAAGCCATCGGCGCGGGCTTTACGGCTCACCCTGACCGTCGCGCACCGCGTTTGGCGGCACGCTGGGTCAGGAGTTCGAATCTCTTATCACCCACCATTGCACCTGCGGTAACTGTTCAAGTTGCTGGCGCGTTTGCGCGGGCTGCACGGTTCACCCTGACCGTCGCGCACCGCTGCGCGGCACGCTGTCCCCTCTCGCACATGGCTTTGCCATGTGCTGCCGGGGCGGCGCGCTGGGTCCAGAGTTCGAATCTTTTTCAGCCATCACGAAGACCGCAACTGAACGACGCGCCTTTTGGTTTTGCTGTGCGCCTGCCTTGGCGCTTTTGTCCGTCGGGCGCAGGGGTGTGATGGCATTTTGGGGGTGAACCGAACACGGATGCGCGGCATAGAGGGCCTAGTTTCAGAGAGGCCCGAGCGGATGCCCGATTTTCCCGATTGCTACATCCTGCGCCATGGCGAGACCGAGTGGAACCGTGACATGCGCATGCAGGGGCGGCTGGATTCGCCGCTGACGGCGCTGGGAGAGCAGCATGCCGCGGCCCAAGGGCGGATCATTGCCGCACTCGGGCGCACCGATCTGACATGGTATTGCAGCCCGCAGGGGCGTGCAGCGGCGACCGCGCGGATCGTGGCCGGGCCGGATCTGCACATCACCGAGGACGCGCGCCTGGCCGAGATCGACATCGGCACCTGGACCGGCCTGACGCGGGATGTCATCGCTGCGGCCAATCCCGCCCTGTTCGAAACCGACGGGCTGGCGTGGTACGATCATGCGCCCGAGGGCGAGGGGCTCTTTGCGCTTGGCGCCCGCACCCGCGCCTTTCTCGACACGCTGACCGGCCCGTCGGTGATCGTGACCCACGGCATCACCAGCCGCGTGTTGCGGTGCCATCTGCGCGGTTTGCCCATCGAGGCGTTCGAAGAGGTCGGCGGCGGTCAGGGCATGGTGCACGCGGTCCGAGGAGGCGTGCAAACCAGCCTGTTTGAAGAGGGTTGAACCCGCCTGCAGCCTTGCGCTAAGAGGGCGCGGCGGGTCGTTAGCTCAGTTGGTAGAGCGCTTCGTTTACACCGAAGATGTCGGGAGTTCGAGCCTCTCACGACCCACCATAGCCCTTCCGGTTTTACTCTTTTGCAGCGGGAGCACTTAACGGATCGCCCGACCGACGCGCGTCGCTACGCGCCACTCTGTCCCCTCTCGCGCATGGCTGTGCCATACGCTGCGGGGCGGCGCGCGTCGCTACGCGCCACGCTGGGTCGGGAGTTCGAGCCTCTCACGACCCACCATAGCCCTTCCGGTCAGAGTGTTTTGCAGCTGGAGCGCCTTGAGTTATGCCTAGCGGTACTCGCGATTGGCGTGACCCGCTTCCTTGGGGCCCGGCATGACGACGGCGCCCTTCTTTTCTTCGAAATTCATGCCAAAGAAAGGACGGGGCACCATGATATCGGGCGTATTGTGATCGTCGATGCGAAGAGAAATAGCGCGGCTGTCGACAAAAATGATCCTGGCAACTCTGCCTGCCGGCAGGCGATTTTTCTCGTTCATTGCGGTTTTGCGGATCGTGTAGGCAGTGCCGATTTCGAACATGGAAGGCCTTTTGAGCATTTGGGTCACCGCAAGCCTGCCATGCCGCGCCGCCTTTGCGCAATATCACGGCGCGGGTTTGCGTGCAAATTCGCACCGTGCCTGCCTAATTGCAGCAGTTGTGTGCGAACAGATCACAGCTATGTTTCCTGAAACGCCAGTCAGGAGACATCGTCATGAGTTGGAACCCCGCCCTTGATCCCGATTGCCCCAAAGGCGACGCCGTTGATGCCATCGACACCGTGATCGTGCCGCGAGCGCGTGATCTGGGTGGGTTCGAGGTGCGCCGTGCGCTGCCCGCGCCCAAGCGGCAGATGGTGGGGCCGTTCATCTTTTTCGACCAGATGGGGCCCGCGGAGTTTGTCACGGGCAAGGGCATCGACGTGCGCCCGCACCCGCATATCGGGCTGGCCACGGTCACCTATCTCTATAAGGGTAAGATCCATCACCGCGACAGTCTGGGCACCGATCAGTGGATCGAGCCGGGGGCGGTGAACTGGATGGTGGCGGGGCATGGCATCACGCATTCGGAACGCACCGATGGCGAGATCCGCAAGAACCCGCACAAGCTGTTCGGCATCCAGACATGGGTCGCGCTGCCGAAGGATCACGAGGATCATGCCGCTGATTTCCAGCACGCGCCCAAGGATACGCTGCCGTTCCTGCAAGGCGAGGGCAAGGAGGTGCGGCTGATCCTTGGCGATGCGTGGGGCGAGCGGGCGCCGGTGCAGACGTTTTCCGAGATGTTTTATGCCGATGCGGTGCTGGAGGCGGGGGCCAAGATCCCGATGCCGGACAATCACGAGGACCGCGGGGTCTACGTGGTCGAGGGGTCGGTGACTGTCTCGGGCGATGTGTATGAGGCCGGGCAGATGATGGTGTTTCGTCCCGGCGACCCCGTGTCACTGACCGCGGGCGCGGCGGGCGCACGGCTGATGCTGCTGGGCGGTGCGACGCTGGAAGGGTCGCGGTTCATCTGGTGGAATTTCGTGGCGTCCTCGCGCGAGCGGATCGACGCGGCCAAGGAGGCGTGGCGCGCGGGCGACTGGGCGCATGGACGCTTCAAGCTGCCGCCGGGAGATGACAGCGATTTCATCCCGCTGCCCGACTGACGACAGGTGCGCCGGGACGGCACACCCTACGGCGCAGGGCGCGGTTCGATTATTTGGCGCAGGCGGCAAAACCCCGCTTGACGGGGGCGGGCGGGGGTCATATCACGCCCAAACGCAGCGGGCGGTTGTAGCTCAGTTGGTTAGAGTACCGGCCTGTCACGCCGGGGGTCGCGGGTTCGAGCCCCGTCAACCGCGCCACTGCTGTTTACCCGGCCAGGGCATGGCACGCCGATCGGGGCGGTAACCCGGTCACGGATGCGGTTGTAGCTCAGTTGGTTAGAGTACCGGCCTGTCACGCCGGGGGTCGCGGGTTCGAGCCCCGTCAACCGCGCCA
>JBCBCR010000034.1:4717-22216 GCA_038530495.1 Pseudomonadota bacterium
CGGTTGTAGCTCAGTTGGTTAGAGTACCGGCCTGTCACGCCGGGGGTCGCGGGTTCGAGCCCCGTCAACCGCGCCACTTTTTCATTACACGTCTGGTTGGTCGATATTGGCGGGTGCTGTGACGCCCGGTGCATGGTGTGCAGATAGAGCAGCACCTGGCACGCGTGCAGTGCCCTGTGAAACGGATGGTCGTGAAAGCAGGCGTCGGCAGGGGCGTGGTGTGCGTTGCGGTGCCTAAGCGTTTCGCGCAGATCCAGGGGGATGCCATCGCGGATCGTCAACGGGCCTGCGCCGTCGTCGGACGGATCGGTGGTGGGGTTCAAACTGAGGCCATTGAACCGCCGGGCCGCTTGTCCCTACGTCATCGAAGAAGGTTTTTTCAACTTTGACTGCGGCTGAACGGCTTCTGCCCGCGGATCAGTACAAGCGGAATGTGCGCACCACGCGTTTGCGCCCGGTTGTGTTCTGTGCCGCAACGGTGCGCTGTCATGGCGGACCGGGGACCCAATCATCGGCCCGATAACTGGCACGGGGCGGTGTTTTGCCCATGGGTTTTGCCCAATTTTCCCGCAAAAAGCCGCTCAAACCATAGGCAGGTTTCAGCCTAAACGCGCAGTTTTGCACGGGAAGCCGCCCAAACACGCAACGTTACAACAGTTTGCTGTTTCGCGCAGTGGCGATGTCGATATCCTGTAAATGATACAACTTGGGGTCGAAAATGGTTTTGCGTACGTTCGGTGCTTTTGACAACGAATCTTTCACCGTTGTGTCCAGTCCCGGCAGCTTGCCCACGGGCAGCCCGATCATCAACAATTCGAACACGCCGGTGGGGACGATCTTTGAGTATTCGGATGGATTTCCGGTGCAGGTGATCACGCTGGATGACCTCAACGGGCCGCCGCAGAACGATTTTTTCAACGATGATGACGAGGAAAACCACATCATCACTGATGGCGCGGGCCTTGTGGCCGATGGGACCGAGGTGGAATCCGAGAGCTTCCATTTCGTGCGCGCGCTGGATGACAACGGTGATCCGACCGGGCCGGTGATCACGATCACGGTGTTTTCGCAAAACGGGCAGACGTCGAACATCTGGGGCATGGCTGCGGACAACGTGCTGGTGGACGGGGTGCAGTACATCAAGACCGGCGGCAGCAACAACGGGACCTCGGAATACGAGGATTTCATCTGTTTCACGCCCGGCACGCTGGTGGCGACCGACAGGGGTGAGCGGCGGATTGAAACGCTGCGGCGCGGTGACCGGGTGATCACGCGCGACAACGGGTTTCAGACAATCCGCTGGGTGGGGTCACGCACGCTGACGCGACGCCCGGATATGCGCGCGCTGTTGCGGCCTGTGCGGATCAAGGCGCATGCGCTGGGGGACCGGTTGCCCGAGCGGGACATCGTGCTGTCACCCAATCACCGGGTGCTGTGGCAGCGGACGGACATGCTTTTGTTCAGTGGCCACAGCGAGGTGTTCGCGTCGGCCAAGTCGCTGGTGGGTGCGCCGGGCATCACGCGGGCGGCGGTGGATACGGTCACCTATGTCCACATCATGTTTGACCAGCACGAAGTGATCCTGGCCGACGGGATGTGGTCCGAGAGCTTCTTTCCGGGACCGGTGGCTCTGGGCACTCTGCATCTGGAGCAGCGCAAGGAACTGTTGCAAATCTTTCCCGAGCTGGAACAGGCCGGGGCCGGGCACGGCTTTACGCTTGCCCGCCCGGATGCGCGCGGGTTCGAGGTCGCGATGGCCCGCGCGACTTAATCAGTCGTCGGTCCATTCCGGTGTGATGTGGCGTTTTTTGATCGCTGGCGGATCGGTGTAACTGTAGCCAAGCTGCGCTTCCTGATGCGGATCGATGGCGGATTTCAGGAACGTGTAATCCGCATCGGACCATGCGTCAGGCAGGGTCGGACGTTCGGGTATGGCGGTGCGAAACCGCCACCCCTGGCGGCGCATGAACGGGGTAAATTCCGCACGCGGAGTTGTGCCAAGCGCACCGCATACCTTTTCGAGCGCGGCCTCGGGGTCGGCCTGGAAATCTTCCATCCGAAGAAAAACCACCGTGCAGTCGCGGCCAAGCATGCTGATCAGTGCCGCAAGTTTGGCCTGTCTGAGGGCAAAGATATTCTGGAACTTGTCGCCGGTCAGCGGGTGACGATCATGCTGCAATGGCGCCATGCGCATCATTGGCTGGAACATGCCTTTGAAATACTTGGGTTTGTCAACGACCGTGTCCCACGGCCTGCGGATGAAATCGGAGAATTCAAGCGCTTGGATCTGTGCGGTGCTGTGCCACGGCGTTTCAAACAGCGACCGCGCCCAATTGTCTGCGCGGCGCACAACGCAGATCACCGCCATGTCAAAGGGCACCGCCAGCATGTGCGGAAAACCGTGTTTCCAGCCCAGCAGGTCGGTCGGCTTGAGGTCGGTGTTGAGGGTCAGGATTTTGGTGATGTAGTTCGTGCCCGAGCCGCGTTCGCCGAGCACCTGGAACCGCTGGATTTTGTGGCGACCCGTGGGGGTGGCGCAAAATCCGGTGCTGGCAAAGTGATCGGGCAGGGGCATGGCTGCTCTTTTGGCTTTCGTTTCGTTCAATTGATGGGCTAGTTTGTACAAAAAGCCAAGGTGAGCAGGACAGACCCGATGCAGCCCGTTGCCGTTGTGACCATGGTGCGTGACGACGCCTTTTTCCTAAGCGCGTGGGTCCGCCATTATGGCGGGATGTTCGGGCGCGAAAACTGTTACGTGGTCAATCACGGGCGCGGGACCGAAGTGGCCAGGATCGCCGAAGGCTGCAACATCATCGGTATTCCAGGCGACCCGCACAAACGGTTCGACATGAAGCGGTGGGGCCTGTTGAACAACATCGTCACGGGCCTGCGGCGCTACTACATCCACGTGATCGTGGGCGATGTGGATGAATTGGTGGTGTGGGATCCGGGCGAGCCGGGGACCCTCAAGACGTTTCTCGAGCAACGTCCGAAAGGATCTGTGCTGACCCCCTTGGGCATGGAGATCATCCACCGGGTCGACATCGAAGATGATCCGATCACCGATCACATCATCGGGCCGCGCCGCCATGTCCGCCCGGCACCGCATTATTCCAAGCCCTGCATCGTGTCCTGCCCCACCAAGATCTCGCGCGGGGGGCATTTTACCCAGTACAACAAGCTGGTGGCCCCCGATCCGCTGTTTCTGTTTCACCTGAAATTCTGCGATGCGGGCGTCTATTCCGGGGTGATGAACCAGCGCAACGAGATGACCAAGAGCCTTGAGGTCGGCGCGTTGGAGGCGTCTGTGGGGCGGCACTGGTTCGAGAACTTCCGCGGCGAGGACCGGGAGATTTTTGAAAAGTTCAGCGACTTGCGCATGGAAGACGGGTTCAACGTGGGCTTTCTGCGCAAGAAGATGCATCGCAGTTTCAAGGCGCGCAAGGACACCGGGTTTTACCAGTTCGACCGGCCCGATTACGCGATCCAGTTCAAGCTGCCGGAACGGTTTATCGGCGCGATCTAAACCTGCCTGAGAAAATCCAGCAGCGCCTGCGCGGTGTCGTCCGGGTGGGTGTCGGGGAAGAAGTGCCCCCCGTTCACGGTGCCGCTGCGCATGTTGCGCAGATGTGGCGCCCAGCTGGCGGGCACATCGAAATAGCGCGCCATGATCCCGTCCGCGCCGTAGAGCACCAGCGCGGGCAGATCGAGCGCGCGGTGCGCGTCGGCCCGGTCAAGGGCCAGGTCCACGTCGATGGCGGCGCGGTAGTCGTGGCACATGCCGCGGATCGTGTCCGGATCGCGCCAGTGGCTGCGGTAGGCGGCCAGCGCGTCCGCGTCGAAATCGGCCGCACTGTTGCCGAGGCCCAGAAGGATTCCTTCGAAATAGCTGTCGGGATCGTGGGCAATCAGGGTTTCGGGGATGGGCGCGGGTTGGGCCAAAAAGGTCCAGTGGTAATAGGCGCGGGCAACCCGGTGGTCGAAATGCTCCAAAAGGTACTGCGTGGGCACGATGTCGAGCACGGCCAGCGATAGCAGCGCGTCGGGGGCGTCCAGTGCCATGCGGAACGCGGTGCGCCCGCCGCGGTCGTGGCCCACCACGTGGAACTGATCGAAGCCGAGGCCCTGCATCAGGGACACCATGTCGGCGGCCATGGCGCGAAAGCTCATGTCTTCCTTCGCGGCGGGTTTGGGGCTGGCGCCGTAGCCGCGCAGATCGGCGGTGACGACGGTGAAATGGGTCGCGAGGTGCGGTGCGATGCGCGACCACATCGCGCGGCACTGCGGAAAGCCGTGCAAGAGCAGCAGCGGCGGGCCGCTGCCGGTGATGTCGTGCGCGATACCGGTCATGGGGTTTCAGTCGGCGCCGTGGCAGGGGGCCAGCCCCCTCGGCCTGGGGCCTCACCCCCGAGGTATTTCTGGCCAGAAGAAACCATCACGTGAGGGCCGCCAGCACGCGGGCCCAACTGCGGATGCCTTTGTGAAAGCTTTCGACGTCGTATTTTTCGTTGGGCGAGTGGATGGCGTCGTCATCCTTGCCAAAGCCGATGAGCATGGGCGTGGTGCCGAGGATATTCTGGAAATGGCCCGCGATGGGGATCGAGCCGCCGCAGCCCACATAGGCTGCCGGGATGCCCCATTCGTCGCTGAGGGCGGCACGCGCGGCCTCGAACGCGGGGTCGGAGGTTTCGGTCATGGATGCCCGGCCCGCGCCGTGGTCATTGAATTCCACCGTGCAGTCGGGCGGCAGGGCGTCCTGCACCATCTGGCGGAAGCTTTGCCTGATTTTCAGCGGGTCCTGCTGGCCCACGAGGCGGAAGCTGACCTTGGCCGAGGCTTTGGAGGGCAGCACGGTCTTGAAACCGGCACCGGTGTAGCCGCCCCAGATGCCGTTAACGTCGCAGGTGGGGCGGGACCAGATCATTTCGATCGGCATGCGGTCGACCTCGCCTGCGGGGGTGCTGAGGTCCACGTCGCCAAGAAAGCTGGCGTGGTCGAAGGCGAGACCTTGCCACTGGCTTTGGATGGCGTCGGGCAGTTCCGGCACGCCGTCGTAGAAGCCCGGCACCGTGACCCGCCCCTGATCGTCGTGCAGGGACGCGAGGATACGGGTCAGCACGCGGATCGGGTTCATGGCAATGCCGCCATACATGCCGGAATGCAGATCCTTGTCGGGGGCGGTGATTGTGAGTTCCTCGCCCAAGAGACCCCGCAGCATGGTCACGATCGACGGCACGCGGCTTTCAAAGAGGCCGGTGTCGCAGATCAGGGCGAGATCGGCGCGCAGCTCGTCCGCGTTTTCCCGCATGAACGGGACAAGGGAGGGGGAGCCGGATTCCTCTTCGCCCTCGAAGAAAAAGGTGAGGCGGCAGGGCAGGGTGCCGTGGACGGCTTTCCACGCGCGGCAGGCTTCGACAAAGGTCATCAGCTGGCCCTTGTCATCGGACGATCCGCGGCCGCGGATCACGCGGCCCTTGGCGGTGTCTTCGATGGCGGGGTCGAACGGGTCGCGGTCCCATAGATCAAGCGGATCAACAGGTTGCACGTCGTAGTGGCCGTAAAACAGCAGGTGCGGGCCGTCGCCGTCGAGATGCCCCACCACCATCGGATGCCCGGGCGTGGGGCGTTTTTGCGCGTCGATCCCGAGGCTTTGCAGATCGGCCACCAGCCAGTCGGCGGCGGTGTCGCAATCGGCGGCAAAGGCCGGGTCGGTCGAGATCGACGGGATGCGCAGAAGCGACAGCAGCCGCTCGGTGGCCTGTGGCAGATCGGTGTCGATGCGGGACAGCACGGCGTCGAGGGACATGGGATCTCCTGTGAATGTGGTCGGCGCCAGAGTTAGCGAGGCGGTGCCAAGTGTCCAGAGGGGGCGGGTGTTCACCATCGGAAACCGTTGGCCCGCTTACGCTTTGGTAACGTGCGCCTGCGACATGACGCGCATCGTGGCAGCCTTGTTCGCAGGGGGGCTAGTCTATATTCGTTCTAAAACGTCGCGCCGTGCGCGGCATCTGCCAGACCTGCAAGGGGACCTACGCGTGAATTACGAAGGCCATCTGGATCAAGCGCTGAGCCGTCTGCACGAAGAGGGGCGGTATCGCACGTTCATCGATATCGAACGGCAAAAGGGCCAGTTCCCGCATGCGGTCTGGACCACGCCGGCAGGTGAGCAGAAGCCGGTGACCGTGTGGTGCGGCAATGACTACCTTGGGATGGGGCAGAACCCGGTGGTGCTGCAGGCGATGCACGAGGCGCTGGACGCGACCGGTGCGGGGTCGGGCGGCACGCGCAACATCTCTGGCACGACCATTTATCACAAGGCGTTGGAGGCCGAACTGGCCGATCTTCACCGCAAGGAAGCGGCGCTGTTGTTCACCAGCGCCTATATCGCCAATGACGCCACGCTGAGCACGCTGCCAAAGCTGTTTCCGGGCCTGATCATCTACTCGGATGCGTTGAACCACGCGTCGATGATTGAAGGGGTGCGGCGCAATGGCGGGGCCAAGCGGATTTTCCGTCACAATGACGTGGAGCACCTGCGCCAGTTGCTGTCCGAGGACGATCCCGACGCGCCCAAGCTGATCGCGTTCGAGTCGATTTATTCGATGGACGGGGATTTCGGCCCGATTGAGGCGATCTGTGATCTGGCGGACGAATTTGGCGCGCTGACCTATATCGACGAGGTCCATGCCGTGGGCATGTACGGCCCCCGTGGTGGTGGCGTGGCCGAGCGTGACGGGCTGATGGGGCGCATCGACATCATCAACGGCACGTTGGCCAAGGCCTATGGCGTGATGGGCGGTTATATCGCTGCGTCTGAAAAAATGTGTGATGCCATAAGGTCTTATGCGCCGGGCTTCATCTTTACCACGTCGTTGCCACCTGCCGTGGCAGCGGGGGCTGCGGCGTCTGTTGCGTTCCTCAAGACGGCGGAAAACCTGCGCGCGGACCATCAGGCACAGGCCAAGGCGCTGAAGCTGCGGCTCAAGGGGCTGGGCCTGCCGCTGATCGATCACGGCAGCCACATCGTGCCGGTGATCGTTGGCAACCCGGTGCATACCAAGATCCTGAGCGACCGGCTGTTGTCGGATCACGGGATCTATGTGCAGCCGATCAACTTTCCCACCGTGCCGCGGGGAACGGAACGTCTGCGCTTTACCCCGTCGCCGGTACACGGCCCGCGGGAGATCGACGCGCTGGTTTCGGCCATGGACGAGCTGTGGTCGCATTGCGCGCTGAATCGCGCCGAAGTCGCAGGGTAATTCGGGAAAAAGTGCATTTCCCCTTTTCATGTGTTAGGCTGTGCTTAACAAACACGGTGAAGCGAATCGCAGCCGCGCGATAGCGAACATCTGGGACTTACGGGGCACGCGGGATGATCGGGCGAAAATCCGACAAAACCAGCATAGAAGAGACGACAGGGCCAAAGAGCTTTGACGACTTTGAATTGCGCCTCGGCGATGTCATGCGCGGCGAACGCGCGACGCTGGGCAAATCGCTGTTGGACGTGCAGCGCGAGTTGCGGATCAAAGCGAGCTACATTGCCGCCATCGAAGCCTGCGACCCGAATGCGTTCGACACGCCCGGGTTCATCGCAGGCTATGTGCGGTCCTATGCGCGCTATCTGAATATGGATCCCGACCGCGCCTTCGCCGCTTTCTGCGAGGAAAGCGGGTTCGAGGTGGCGCACGGGATGTCGGCGCAGGCCTCGGTGATCAAGAAGTCGACCCGCGAAGACCGCGTTGGCAAACGGCCCGGGACGGACATGTTTGCCGCCCCCGCAACGCCGTTCATTCCCGAGGCCGAGGCAATCTGGTCGCAGATCGAACCGCGTGCCATTGGCTCGACGCTTGTGCTGCTGGCGTTGATCGGCGGCATTGGCTGGGGCGGTTTTGCAGTGTTGCAGGAAGTACAGCGCGTGCAGGTGGCGCCGGTGGACGAAGCGCCCGTGGTGCTGAGCGACCTTGATCCGTTGCAGAGTGCTGCGAGTGTCGAGGTGCCCGGTGGTCCGTCTTTGGAGGCGCCGCAACGGGCCGAGGCGCTGGACCGGCTGTATCGCCCGCAAGCGCTGGATGTGCCGGTGCTGACTGCCCGCGATGCGCCGATTGCCACGCTTGATCCACGCGAATACGCCACGTTTGACGCGCCCGAAGCGCCGGTGGCGCGTTTGTCGACATCCGATATCGACCTGGCGATTGCCGACGCGCTGGGTCCGCGCGCGGTGCCGCAGGTGGTCGAAGACCTTGGCCCCACGGTGCGCATGGTTGCGGCCTATCCGGCGTGGGTGCGGGTGCGGTCCGCTGACGGTGCAACGTTGTTTGAGACCACGATGCAGCCCGGCGATACCTATGACATTCCGGTCACCGAAGTGCCGCCAACCCTGCATGTGGGTGACAGCGGTGCCGTTTATTTTGCCATGGGCAGCGATTGCTACGGCCCCGTCGGCGGGCGCGGCAGTGTGACCCGCAATCTGGCGCTGGACCGGACCAAGCTGGCCGAGGTGATGGCCCCGGTTAATCCTGCCGACAGCGCCGACGCGCTGAACACGATGCTGGCCAATGCCGGCGATCTGACATCGACTGGCGCGTCGCTTTTGGCGACGTTGCCGTGCCAGCCTGCGGGCAACTAGACGCAAGCGGACCCTGTTTCCCGCTTAGGTCGCAAATCGCCAATTTCTCATAAAAACATTGCCCTAACGGGCATTTATAGTCTTTATTTCCTATTGCGGCGTGGGATTTGTCTGCGCCGTACGGGGTCGTTTTGCATATTGGGAGTGGTGCATGGTGCAATCGCGCGGGATTTCTGCGGGGCATGATCTGCGCCTGTACAAATCCTTGTCGCGCGATTCCGCCTTTGAAATCCTGGCGCGGGTTTCGTTTCTCAGTTTTGCGGGCATCTCATCCGGT
The DNA here is from genome assembly GCA_038530495.1 of Pseudomonadota bacterium. GTDB lineage: Bacteria > Pseudomonadota > Alphaproteobacteria > Rhodobacterales > Rhodobacteraceae > Tateyamaria. The sequence goes on from JBCBCR010000034.1 coordinate 13,621, forward strand.
CTGGCGTTCGAGGACCCTCTCTTTTTCGTTTTGACCGGTGTCTATCTGCTGTTGCAGGCGCTGTTTCTGGTGCTGTTGCATCTGGGGCCGGACATTGCCCGGCGTCGGCATGCGGTGGCGGTCTACGGCGTGGGGTTCGGCGTGATGGCCACGGTCATGGGGGCGGCGGTTTACACGTGGGACAGCTATCCCGGGCTGGGATCTCTGCTGTCCTTGATGTTGGTGTTTGCCGCAATGATGAGCTCGATCGGGACGCGGATTCGCGAACCCGTAGCCCCCTTGATCGAGCGGGTGACAATTTCGACCACGGTTCTGATCCTGATTTTTGTCGTGATCACGGGTGAGGCGCGCAGCGACATGGAATTGGGCATGCAGACCGTGTCGCTGCTGGGCGGGTTGGCCTATTACCTGATCGCGTTCCGGTCGGTGCGGCAGGCGCATCTTGAATTGAACCGGCAGCAGGAAAAAGCGTTGCAAAGCGCGCGGTTGCAGGCCATCGGGCAAATCACGGGCGGCGTGGCACATGATTTCAACAACCTGCTGGCCGTGATCCGCGGCAATCTGGAACTGCGCAAGGAGTTGTTGAACAGCGGGGCCGTGCCGGACGAGGCGGAGGCGCTGCTGGTCGAAGTGGAAAAGGCCACGGACCGGGCCGTGGACACCACGCGCGATTTGCTCAGCTATACCGGGCGTATGCCGCTGAAGGCGGAATATGTGGATGTGGCGGCGCACATCGCCGACATGATGCCGATCCTGCGTCGTGCGGTGCCTGCGGCTGTGAACCTGAGCTTTGCCGCGGACGAGGCTCTGCCGCAGGTGCGTCTGGATGCGCGCGAACTGGGCACGGTTCTTTTGAACCTTGTGCTGAACGGGTGCGACGCGATCGCCGGGAAGGGCGGGGACATCGTGATTACCGTGATGCGGAATGATGCGGACGCCGTGGTGGTCAGCGTGCGTGACACCGGGACAGGCATGACGCCCGAGACCCTGGCGCATGCGACCGAGCCGTATTTCACCACCAAACCGGCGGGCACGGGATCGGGCCTGGGCCTGGCCATGGCGCAGGGGTTCGCGGTGCAGTCGGGTGGTGCGCTTGAGATCAGCAGTGAGGTCGGTCAGGGCACCGTGGTCACCCTGACCTTTCCCGCGGCGAACGGGGTCGCGTTGAAAAGCGTCAGCTAGCCGCGCTTTTCATCGACTAGCGCCAGCATCTGATCAAATGGCAGAAAGCCACGCAGCAATTCGTCCTGCAACACGAAGGTTGGCGTGCCGGTGATCTGCAGTTTTTGCGCCAGCGCGCGGGTGGCGCGGATTTCGGCGGTGACCTCTTCGGAGTTCATATGGGCCTCGATGGCGTCGGCGTCGAGACCGTAGGCGCCCGCCAGACGTTTCAGCGTGCGTATGTCGACATTGCCGCTGAGCTCCATGAGCGCGTCGGCCATGCTTTTGTAGGCGTCATTGCCTGCGACCTGTTTGGTTGCCACGGCAAAGCGGGAGGCCAGCAGAGACTGTTCGCCGAGGATCGGGAATTCCTTGACGATCAGGCGGATGTTGCCGTCTGCTTCGAGCAGCTTGGCGACCTCGTCATGGGCGCGCTTGCAGAACCCGCAGCGGTAGTCGAGGAATTCCACCAGCGTGATGTCACCATCTGGGTTGCCGCCGACCCAGGAATAGCCGTCATCGAATATATCGCTGGCATTGTCGCTGACCAGCGACAGGTCGGTCTGCGCTTGGGCCGCCGCTTCGCGCTCTTCCAGCACGGCGACGGCTTCCATGATCACTTCGGGGTTTTCCATGAGGTAGGCGCGGACCTCCTCGCGGAAAATGGCGCGCTCTTCGTCGGTCATGCTTTGCAGATCAAGCGCTGTGGCGGGAAGGGCGGAAACAGCCCCGAAAATCGCCCCGAATACCAGTTGTCGCATTGTCATCTCCGTTGTTTTGCCGCGCGTTCCGACGCAAGAAGCACATCCTGCGCGCGTCGCCAAGGGCCTGACCCTTCGGGCAAAAGACCCATGGCCCGTTTTGCGTGTATCCCTGCATCTTCGAGCCGTCCGCGCAAGGCATAGCGTTCGGCGGTGACCATTGAGGCCATGCCGCGTTGTCCCGATTTGGCGTATGCCACCGACAGATCGCGCAACATCGAGCCGTCGCGGAAATCGACGCGCCAGGCCCTTTCGAGCGCACCGAGTGCCGCGTTCACCTGACCCGTGGCCAGCAGGGCGCGTCCATAGCCTGCCTGCAACAACCCGTCTCCGGGGCGCAGTTGCACGGCGCGGGCATGGGCATTGACGGCGGCGTTGAAATTGCGCGTCTCCATCAGGATCTGGCCCTTGAGATCGTGAAAGAACGGGTCCTGCGGGCGGGTGGCGATGGCGCGGTCGATGGCCGCGAGCGCGCGGCGCGTGTCGGAGTTGCGATGGCGCGCGATCGCTTCGCGCATATACGCAATGTCTTGCGATCCGCTTTGGTCCAGACGGTTCAGCGTCCAGCTGGATCGGCGTTGAAACGCGGTCAGTTTGCCCTTGGCACGCAGGAACCAGTAGTTCGCGGCCGGGCTGCCGGCGTCACCGCTGCGGGCCGAGGCGCCTGCATAAGCCTCGATCGCGCGGATACGGTCGCGGCTGAGCGGGTGTGAGCGCACGTAAGGGTCCTGGCGACCCGCCGAAAGCGCCTCTTGCCCGCGAAAAAGCTGCATGACGTCAAGCATACCCGACAGCGGCACGCCTGCCGCCTGCATGTAGCGCAGGCCGGATTGGTCGGCGGAGGCTTCTTCGGCGCGGGTATGGGCCAGAAAGCTGCGTGCCGCAGCGCTTTGTGTTCCCAGCGCGATGCCAGCCGCGGCTTGCCCGCCACCTGCCGCACCGGCCAGTACCGCCAGCGCCGTGCCCAGCATCGCGCGGTTGCGCGCCGCCCCGAGGTTGGTCATGCGCCTGGTGATGTGGCCGTTTGTGATGTGCGCGGCTTCGTGCGCGATCACCGCCTGCAGCATGGCGGCGCGGTCCATGCGCGTGATCAGCCCGGAATGCACATAGATCGCGTCATTGCTGACGACAAAGGCATTCATATTCGGATCGTTGACCACGAGGATCTTGGTCCGCGCAGGGCTCAGCCCTGCGGCCTTGAGCACGGGTGCCGCGACTTGCGCCAGCGCATATTCCATGTCGGCATCGCGCAGCAGCGAGACCGCGCGCGCGGGCAAGGCGAGCGTGACACTCAGAACCAGTATTGACGCGAGGCGCACAAGGCGGTGAAAGGTCAGGGCTCCCATATCCCGGATCATAGGAACCCCCATGCAAACCTCAACCCGCAGCGACATCGATCCCTTTATCGTGATGGATGTCATGGAGGCCGCGCGCGCCGCCGAGGATGCGGGGCGGCATATTATCCACATGGAGGTGGGCCAGCCCGGCACCGGCGCGCCGCAGGCGGCAATCCGCGCATTGAACGCGGCGATGGCGCAGGGGCCGCTGGGCTACACCGTAGCGCTGGGGCTGCCCGCACTGCGCGCGCGCATCGCGCGGCTCTATGGCGATTGGTACAACGTGGACCTTGATCCGGCGCGCGTCGTGATCACCTCGGGCGCGTCGGGCGGATTTCTGTTGGCCTTCAACGCGCTGTTTGACAGCGGCGACCGGGTGGGGATCGGCGCGCCGGGATATCCGAGCTATCGCCAGATCCTGCGCGCGCTAGGATTCGAACCGGTCGATCTGCCCGCGGCCCCGGAAAACCGTCTGCAACCGGTGCCTGCCGATTTTGCCGGGATGGATCTGGCCGGGCTGCTGGTGGCCTCACCGGCCAACCCGTCGGGCACCATGCTGGATCTGCCCGCAATGCGCGCGCTGATCGAGGCGGCGCACGGGGCAGGGGCGGCGTTCATCAGTGACGAGATTTACCACGGCATCGAATACGAGGCGAAAGCAGTGACCGCGCTGCAAGCCAGCGACGATGTCTATGTCATCAACTCGTTTTCCAAGTATTTTTCCATGACCGGCTGGCGCGTGGGCTGGATGGTCGTGCCCGACGCCCATATCCGTACGGTCGAGCGGCTGGCCCAGAACATGTTCATCTGCGCCCCGCATGCCAGCCAAGTGGCTGCATTGGCGGCGATGGATGCCACCGACGAGCTAGAGGCCAACATGGACGTCTACCGCGCCAACCGGGCGCTGATGCTCGATGGCCTGCCCAAGGCCGGGTTTGCCAAGATCGCGCCGCCGGATGGCGCGTTCTATGTCTATGCCGATGTGTCGGACTATACCGATGATAGCCGGGCGATGGCGGCGGATATTCTGGACAAGGCGGGTGTGGCGGTGACACCGGGGCTCGATTTCGACCCGGTGCGCGGGCACCAGACCTTGCGGTTCTCTTACGCCCGCAGCACCGAGGACATCGCCGAAGGGTTGCAGCGGCTGGCCGCCTACATGGCCGCGCGGTAGGGGATTCCCGGCGCGCGTGCTTTGCCCTATGCTGGGCAAAAAAGAGCGGATGACATGCGGGCGATATTCACGGCGATAGCGATCTGGTGCGTGGCGGCACTGGTGCAGGCGCAGGACCTGTCGGGTCTGGCGCGGCTGGATGCCGGTGCCAGCAGCATCGAGGACGGGTGGTTCGGGCGCACCGAACTGACCTTGTCGCTAAGCCAGGGTGTGCCGTACCGGGTGTTTTCGCTGGCCGATCCGGCGCGCTTTGTCGTGGATTTCCGCGAGGTGGATTTCACGGGCGTCGCGCCCGAGGATGTGCTGGCCAAACCGGGGCGGGTGCGTGCTGTGCGCATGGGCAGCTATCGCCCCGGCTGGTCGCGTCTGGTTCTGGATCTGGCGGAGCCCTTGACCGCTGCGCGTGTCGAAATGGCCGTGGACGACAGCACCGGGCGCGCCGTGTTGAACATCGGCTTTGAAGCCACTGATCTGGCGACATTTACAGCAAACGCCAAACCGCCGCTGGACCCCGATTGGGGGATCGAGGTGGCCGCCCCGCCCGTGCCAGCAGATGACAGTTTCGTCGTCGTGATCGATCCCGGGCATGGCGGCATCGATCCCGGTGCCGTACGCGGCGGGACCGAGGAAAAGGCCCTGATGCTGGCCATAGCGCGCGATCTTCGCGATGCGTTGCGCCGGGCTGGCGGGGTCGAAGTGGTGCTGACGCGGGACGAGGATGTCTTTGTCTCACTGCCCGCGCGGGTGGCGCTGGCGCACAGGGTTGGAGCCGACGCGTTTATCTCGCTCCACGCCGACGCGCTGAGCCAGGGGCAGGCGCGGGGTGCCACCGTCTATACCCTCAGCGAAGAGGCCAGCGACGCCGCCTCGGCTCAGTTGGCGGCGATGCATGACCGGGCGGATATCCTTGCGGGCATCGACCTGAGCGGCACCGATGACGCGGTGGCGACTGTTCTGCTGGACATCGCGCGGACCGAGACGGGGCCGCGCACCGACGTGCTGGCCGGTGCGCTGATTGACGCCATGGCCGATGCAGGCGGCCCGATGAACAAGCGGCCCCGCCGCTGGGGCGGGTTTTCGGTGCTCAAAAGCGCCGATATCCCGTCGGTGCTGGTCGAGGTCGGGTTTCTGTCGGACCCGCGCGATCTGGCCAACCTGCGCGATCCGGTGTGGCGTGCCGTGATGGTCGAGGCGCTGGCCAGCGGCATTCTGGCATGGCGCGACGAAGACGCGGCCATGCGCGGTCTGATCCGGCAGTAGCGGCGTCAGTAACATATTGCTGATCCGCCGCAGCGCTTTTGACGCTGGAGCGCAAAGCACATATGCTGTAGCGCAAGAGCAAGAAACCAACTCACGGGCGGGCGGTCCATGTTCCGGTTCATACTTTCCTTTTTCGGCGGCATCTTCACCACGGTGACGATGGGGGCCGCGATGATCGCGCTGACAGTGGGCGCGGTGTTCTGGATGTATGGGCGTGATTTGCCGAGCCACGAGAGCCTCGCCCAATATCAGCCCGCCACGATCAGCCGCATCTATTCCGGCGAAGGGCAGATCATCGACGAGTTTGCCGAAGAACGGCGGCTGTTCGCGCCTGCCGACACGATCCCGCCCCTGGTCAAACAGGCGTTCATCAGCGCCGAAGACAAGAATTTCTACACCCACGAAGGGTACGATCTGCGCGGCATCGGCTCTGCTGCCTATGACGCGATCCGGTCACGCGGGCGCGACGTGCGCGGGGCGTCCACGATCACCCAGCAGGTGATGAAGAACTTCCTGCTGTCCGGCGACCGGCAAGCCGAACGCAAGATCAAGGAAATCATCCTGGCCGCGCGGGTCGAAAACGCGCTGAGCAAGGAAAAGATCCTCGAACTGTATCTGAACGAGATCTTCCTTGGCCAAAACTCCTATGGCGTGGCTGCGGCCAGCCAGACGTACTTCAACAAAAAGCTGAGCGAGCTGGAACCGCACGAGGCGGCCTTCCTCGCCTCGCTGCCCAAGGCGCCGTCGGATTACCACCCGGTGCGTCGCAAGGACCGTCTGCTCGCGCGGCGCAACTTTGTGCTCAAGGAGATGTACGAGAACGGCTATCTGACCGAAGCCGCCTATCAGTCCGAACGGGACATGCCGCTGCGGTCGGTGCAGAACGGTGACTTCGACAGCTTCAAGTCCGAACTGCCGCCGCGTGACTACTTTACCGAGGAAATCCGCCGTCAACTGAGCGAAGAATTCGGCGGAACCGAGTTCAAATCCGGCGGTTATACCGTGCGCGCCACCATCGATGCGCAGATGCAGCCCGTGGCCGCCCGCGCACTCCGCAAGCAGCTGGAAGACTACGACCGCGCGCGCGGTGTCTGGCGCGGCACCGGCAAGCGGCTGGAAGGCGAAGATCTGGAAAACTGGGCCGAGGTCATCGCCGAGGACTTCTCCATCGCGCGGGATGTCGATCTGGACGGTCAATGGCGGCCCGCCGTGGTGCTGGGCGTCGAAGACCAGCAATTGCGCCTGGGCATCGAAGGCTGGACCGAGGACGAGCCCGAACAGGTCGTGCCGCGCGAGGACATCAAGTGGTTGCAGGGCAACTTCTTTGACAACTTCGAGGTTGGCGACATCGTGCACGTGCGCGCCATGACCGCCGACAGCGACGGATCGTTTATCCGGTGGAGCCTGCGGCAAGTGCCCGAAGTGCAGGGCGCTTTTGTTGCCATGGACGTCAACACAGGGCGCGTGATCGCGATGCAGGGCGGCTTCAGCTACCAGCATTCGGTGTTCAACCGCGCCACGCTGGCCAAGCGCCAGCCGGGCTCCAGCTTCAAACCCTTTGTCTATGCGGCAGCGCTCGACAGCGGCTACACGCCCGCGACCATCGTCGTGGACGCGCCCATCGAGATCAACACACCCCAAGGCCTGTGGCGGCCCAAGAACGCGTCGAACAAATACTATGGCCCCACGCCCCTGCGCACCGGGATCGAACAGTCGCGCAACCTGATGACCATCCGTCTGGCCGAAGAAGTCGGGATGGAAGTGGTCGCCAGCTATGCCGAGGAATTCGGGGTCTATGACCGCATGGGCCCGTTCCTCGCCAACTCGCTGGGGTCCGAGGAAACCACGCTGTACCAGATGGTGTCGGCCTATGCGATGTTCGCCAACGGCGGCGAGCGGGTGAAACCCACGCTGGTCGACCGCGTGCAGGACAGGTTCGGGCGCACCGTGTACCGCCATGACGAACGCGACTGCATCGACTGCGCGCAACTGGCCAGCCTCGCCCCCGGCACCGGCCCACGCATCCAGACCAACCGCGAGCGGGTGATGAACGCGGTCACCGCGTATCAGCTGACCTCGATGATGAAAGGCGTCGTGGACCGTGGCACCGCACGATCGATCCGCTTGCCGGTGCCCATTGCGGGCAAGACCGGCACCACAAACGACAGCAAGGATGTCTGGTTCGTCGGCTTTTCGTCGAACATCGTGGCGGGCTGCTACATCGGCTATGACCAGCCCCGCAGCCTGGGCCGTGGCGCATCGGGCGGCGGCACCTGTGGCCCCGTCTTCTCGGCCTTCATGTCCGAAGCGATCAAGAAATACGGCGGCGGTCAGTTCGAAGTGCCGGAGGAGTGCGAATTCCTCAACATCGACCGGTTTTCCGGCGCGCGGCTTGGGCCGGGTGCGGCGGGCGCGAACGTTGTCGCCGAATGTTTCCGTGAGGGCGAAGAGCCGATCTTTGGCATCACCTTTGACGGTGGCTTTGCCATGGGGTCAGACCTGCCGCTTTACGAAGAGGCCAGCAGCGCGGGCCGTCAGGTGACCACCTCCACCGGCAAAAAGGCCGTGGTGGGCGGCAAGGCGTCCTTTGGCAACCTCAGCTCTGGCGGGCTCTACTGATCACGGCTTGCCCGGGCGCAAGGCTTGGGCTAATCCCAAGGCTCTGATCATAAAGGTTCCTTTGCTTATGCGCGCCGAAGTCCAGAACATCGTCGAAGAGATCGAGAAATCCGTGGCCCTGCTGGCGCAGCGTCTGGATGTCGACACGGCGCAGCACCGGCTCGAAGAGTTCAACGCCCGGGTGGAGGATCCGACGCTGTGGGACAATCCGGACGCCGCACAGACGCTGATGCGGGACCGCCAGATGCTGGTCGATGCGATGGCGACCCACGACCAGATCAAGC
>JBCBCR010000035.1:0-21627 GCA_038530495.1 Pseudomonadota bacterium
ATCCAGCTGGCCGATGGAGAGGTGGATGGCAAGTGTGGCGCCTGTGGCGGCGAAGTTGGTCAGCGTCTCGCCCGAGGGCATGGCCGAGGCGCGGCCCGGGGTGCGGGTGAGGATCACCGATTGGGCGATGCCTGGGAGCGTGAGTTCGGTGCCAAGGGCGGCGGCGGCGGCGGCAAAGGACGGGACACCGGGGGTGACGGTGAAGGGGATGTCTGAGCTGCGCAGGCGGCGGAGTTGTTCGCCCATGGCGGACCAGACCGACAGGTCGCCGGAGTGCAGGCGCGCGATGTCTTGGCCTTTGGCGTGGGCCGCCGCGATCTCGGCCATGATCTGGTCGAGGTCCATTGGCGCTGTGTTGATGATGCGCGCGCCGTCGGGGCAGTGGCTCAGGATCGCCTCGGGCACCAGTGAGCCGGCGTAGAGGCAGACCGGGCAGGACGCGATCAGGTCGCGGCCGCGCAGGGTCAGAAGGTCGGGCGCGCCGGGGCCTGCGCCGATGAAGTGGACGGTCATGTGTCGGGTCCTTTGGCAATGGCGCAGGTGGCCATGCGGTCATCTGATATCTGGCGGGTGACCACAAGGGTGCCTTGAGGGCCAGCGGCGGCGAGGGCGGCGGCTTCGGCGACGGAGCCGGTGCGGCGGGCCGCTTGGCTGATGGGCGATTGGGTTTGCGTTTGTGCTTTTTCGAGGCGCTCTGGCGTGATGGGTTTGATCGGCAGGTGGTCAGTGGCGAGCGCGCGGATGGGGGCTTGGGTGGCCTTGTCGGCGGGCGTGGCGAGGAGGGTGATGTCCGCGGCCATGCCGGTTTTGGCCAGCGCGCTCAGCAGGCTGTCCGAGGTGGCCTGCGAGGTGAAGCCAAAGCCCGCGACGATCATGGCACGCTCCATTGCACGACCGGGTAGGCGGCTTTCCAGCCGCGTTTGGGGCCCAGGGGGGCGGAGGTGCTGATGTCGAGCCGCATGAGGGTGCCGCCGTGGGTGGCTGCGGCGGTGGACAGAAGCGCCTCGCCTTCGAGCGTGACGGCGTTTGCGACGAGGCGCGTGCCTTGGGACAAGGCTGCGTCGAGGAGCGGCTGGGAGAGGCCGCCGCCGATGAAGATGGCGTCGGGTTTGGTGAGGCCGGTGAGGGCGTCGGGTGCGCTGCCTTCGATCACTGCGAGTCTATGGGCGACGCCGAGGGTGTCGGCGTTGGCGCGGATACGCGCGGCGCGGTCGGGGCGCGGCTCGACGCTGGTGGCGGTGGTGGTGGGGTGCGCGAGCAGCCATTCCAGCGCGATGGAGCCGGAGCCGCCGCCGATGTCCCAGAGGTGTTCGTGGGGTTTCGGTGCGAGGGTCGAGAGGGTCACGGCGCGGATGGGGCGCTTGGTGATCTGGCCGTCGTGGTCGAACGTGTCGTCGGGCAGGCCGGTGGCGCGGGGCAGGGCGGGGCCGTCTGTTACCGCGATGGCGGCGACGAGGGGGTGGGTGAAGTCACCTGTCAGTGCGTCGGCGCGGGCAGTGGTGCGGCGCGCGTCGGGGTGGCCGAGGCGTTCGAGGATCGTGACCTCGCTGCTGCCGAAGCCGAGGCCCGCGAGGTAGGCGCAGAGGTCGGCCACCGCCGTGCCGTCGCGCAGGGTGGCGAGGAGGCGTAGCCCCGGGGCCAGGTCGCGGCGCAGGCGCGCGAAGGGGGCGGCGTGCAGGCCGTGGCACACGGTGTCTTCGAGCGGCCAGCCGAGGGTGGCGGCGGCGAGCGAAAAGCAAGAGGGACCGGGCAGGGCGCGCCATTCGGCGCTGGCGTAGCGGCGGGCGATGACGGAGCCTGCGCCGAACCAGAACGGGTCGCCCGAGGCGAGCACCACGGTGGTGCGCCCGCGCAGGCCGTCGAGGATGTCGAGGCCGCCCGTGAAGGGGACGGGCCAGGCGATGCGTTCGGCACTGCCCACGGGGATCAGCGACAGGTGGCGGGGCGGGGCGAGGATGACCTCGGCGGCGTCAAGGGCCGCTTGACTTGCCGGGCTGAGGCCTGCAACTCCGTCCTCGCCGATACCGACGATGGTCAACCAAGGATCAGACATGCGCGCAAACCTCTTGATCCTGGGCGGGACGACCGAGGCCACGGCCTTGGCCAACGCTGCCGCCGCGGCGGGGTTGGCTGGGACGGTGAGCTTTGCGGGCCGGGTCGAGCGGCCCAAACGGCAGCCGTTGCCGCAGCGGGTGGGCGGGTTCGGCGGTGCCGAGGGGCTTGCAGCTTATCTGCTGTCCGAGCGTATCACTCATGTGATCGACGCCACGCATCCCTTTGCAGCTCAGATGAGCCGGAACGCGGTTGCGGGCTGTGCCGAAGCGGGTGTGCCGCTGATCGCGCTGACCCGTGCGCCGTGGGAGGCGGTGGACGGCGATGACTGGACCCGTGTGCCGGATATCGCGGGGGCTGTGGCCGCGCTGGATGTGCCTGCACGCCGTGTGATGCTGGCGATTGGGCGGATGAATCTGGGTGATTTCGCCCCGCATCCGCAGCATTTCTATCTGCTGCGGCTGGTCGATCCGCCAAGCGTGCCGCCGCCCTTTCCCGCGCACAAGGTGCTGGTGTCGCGCGGGCCGTTTACGGCTGCCGACGATCAGGCGCTGATGCAGCGGTACGGGATTGACCTCTTGGTGTCGAAGAACGCGGGCGGTACGGGGGCGTATGCCAAGATCGCCGCGGCGCGGGCGCTGGGCCTGCCGGTGGTGATGATCGACCGACCCGCCGTGCCGGAGCGGCAAGAAGCCCATACGGTTGCGCAGGTTCTGGACTGGATCGGTCATACCACAACCTGACGCGGGGTGTAGACGATGGGGGCGGCGCGCGTGTCGATGATGCGCGTGTTTGATGCGCCGAGGATCACGACGGTGCGCATGTCGGCCATATCGGGCGTGGCATTGGGCAGCGGGACGACGGTGATCTGCTCTTCGGGTGTTGAGACGGCGCGGGCGAAGATGATGGGCCGCGCGTCACCGCACGCGTCGTTCAGGATGTCGAGCGCGCGGGCAAACCCTTCGGGCCGCGCCTTGGACCGGGGGTTGTAGAAGGCCATGGCAAAGTCGGCCTCTGCCGCGAGGCGCAGGCGTTTTTCGATAAGGGACCAAGGCTTTAGGTTGTCCGAAAGATTGATCGCGCAAAAGTCGTGGCCCAGCGGCGCGCCGATGCGGGCGGCGGCGGCGAGCATGGCCGTGATGCCCGGAAGGACCTGAATGTCGAGGTTGCGCCATGCGGGATCGCCGGCTTCGAGTGCTTCGAATACGGCGGAGGCCATGGCAAAGACGCCCGGATCACCCGAGGAGACCACCACGACGCGCTGGCCTGCGGCGGCCATTTGCAGCGCGTGGGTGGCGCGGTCGATCTCGACCCGGTTGTCGCTGGGATGCAGGGTGAGGCCGTCGCGCGGGGCGACGCGGGCGACGTAAGGGATGTAGCCGACGATGTCGGTGGCGTTGGCCAGTGCTGCGGTCACCTCGGGTGTCACCAGCGCGTCGGCACCCGGACCGAGGCCCGCGATGATCAGCGACCCGGTCATGGGCGGCGGCCTTGGCCGTGGACCACAATGATCGAGAAGTAGGGCGTGACCTTGCCCTCGGCGGCGCAGAGCGGTTGCACCTCTTGGCCTGCCATGGTGGCGAACTCGATCAGGTAGGCGGCGTCGTATTTGCCCGCGCGGCGCAGGGCGCGGCGAACCTTGTCGATGTTGCGGCCGATCTTCATCACCACCAGCGCGTCGGCCTCGGCCATGCGGGCGGCGAGCGTGTCTTCGTCCAGCGTGCCCATGAGGATCGTGAGGATGTCGTCGCCCCATGTGATCGGCGCACCGGTGGCGGTCCAGGCGCCGGACATGCCGGTGATGGCGGGCACGACCTCGACCGGTGTGACGTCTTTGAGCCGTGCGTAGAGGTGCATGAAGGAGCCGTAGAAGAACGGGTCGCCTTCGCACAGGACCACAACGTCGTGGCCCGCGGCGGCGAGGGCGCGCAGGTGGGCGGTGCAGTCTTCGTAGAAGGCGCTGAGGATCGCGTTGTAGCGTGGGTCGGTCAGCGGGATTTCGGTGGTGACGGGGTATTCCATGGGGAATTCGGTGGCGTTTTTGGCCAGCATGCCGTCGACGATGGTGCGGGATTGGCCCGGGCGGCCTGCCTTGCGGAAAAAGGCGACGTGATGTGCGCCGCGCACCAGCCTGTCGGCGCGCACGCTCATCAGGTCGGGGTCGCCGGGGCCGAGGCCGACGCCGTAGATGGTGCCGGGTTTCATTCCTTGCGGCTCGCGATGGCGTTGACGGCGGCGACGGTGATCGCGCTGCCGCCCAGTCGCCCTTCGACGATGCAGCAGGGGACGGGTTGATCGGCCCAGAGGGCGTCCTTGCTTTCCACAGCGCCCACGAACCCCACGGGGCAGCCGATGATGGCGGCAGGGCGGGGGCAGTCGGGGTCTTCGAGCATGTTCAGCAGATGAAAGAGGGCGGTGGGGGCGTTGCCGATGGCGACGACGCTGCCCGCGAGGTGCGGGCGCCACAGCTCAAGCGCTGCGGCAGAGCGGGTGTTTTGCATGTCTGCGGCGAGGTCGCGGACGCCGTCGGCGTGCAGGGTGCAGATGACATCGTTGTCAGCGGGCAGGCGGGGGCGGGTGATCCCCTCGCTCACCATGCGGGCGTCGCAGAGGATTGGGGCGCCACCTTCGAGTGCTGTGCGGGCGGCGGCGACGAAACCGGGGGAGAAGCGGATGAACTCTTCGAGCCCGACCATGCCCGCGGCGTGGATCATGCGGACGGCGACCTGTTCCTCGTCAGCGGCGAAGCGGGCGAGGTCAGCCTCGGCCCGGATGGTGGCAAAGCTTTGATCGTAGATCGCGGCGCCGTTGGTCTCGTAGGTGTAGGGCATGGGAGGTCAGGGTGTCGTTTCTGTGGTCCGGAGCGTGACGTCGGCCTGCGCCCCTTCGAGCAGCATGGAGCGCCACGGGGTTAGGCGAACGGCCCGCGCCCCGCTTTGGTCGATCGCGCGGGCGAGTTCAATGGCGGATATGGGGCCCGCGTGCAGGGTGAGCGTGTGCAGGCTGTGGGTCGGCGGGGCCGCGGGCAGGGGCGGGGTGCCGGTGAAGCGGTCGGGCAGCGTGTGCGCTGCGGTGATCTGGGCCATGCGGCGGTGATCGGGGGTGATGTGGGCCAGGGCCCATTGGCCGAGGGCGATGGCGGTGTCCCAGGCGGTGTCCTCGGTCACGATGCAGCCGGTGGGAGCGCCGTCTGCGCGCAGGATGAGGCCCGATGTGCTTTGTTCGATACGGATGTCACCCGGGGTGTCCTGAAGGCAGGGGGCAGTGCCGCAGTCGAGCACGTAACCCCATTTGGCGGGCAGCGCGGGCAGGTCTGAAAGGCGTGTCAGGAAGCTGCCCGCGACGCGAAAGGTGAGGTCATCCGGGGTCCATGTGGGAGTGACCTGCAGGCTACGGCGGGTTTCGGTTTTCAGGTCCGGGTCAAGCAGGCCTGCGGCGCGCATGTCGTCGAGGAATGCGGCATGTGATGCCGCGGTCAGGCCGCGGATTTGCAGGCTGGCGCGATTGGTGATCTCGATCTGTCCTGTGCCATGGCGGAAAGCGCTGTCGCACACGGCGCGCAGCTGTGCGGCCGTCAGGCGCGCCAGATGCGGGCGCAGACGGGCGAGCAGGCCGTCGTCGAGCGGCATGGGCCGCCAGACCGAGGGGCACCAGCCCCATGTCTTGCGGTCGGGGGTCATGGGGTGACCCGGGGGAACGGGTGGCATGTGGTGTGTGCGGGTTGGTGGCCAGCAGCGGGCGTGTGGCCGCTTGCGTGTCGGTGGTGCGGTTGCCGGTCGCCGTGCGGTTCCGGTGTCCGGTCGCTGATCGTCGCGCCGGGCACAGTGGCACCGATCTTGCAGGCCGCGGTCACTGCGCGGCCTCAAGCGATGCGCGGATCGAGTTGCGGCGGGTGACCCAGAGGCCCGCGGCGTCGAGGGCGGCGAAGCGGTCCTGCATCGCGGCGAGTGCGCCTGGGTTGGCGTCGGCGAGGAATTGGGCGACTGCCGGGTCACCGAGCGTGGCGTCGTGGTAGGCGTCAAAGAGGTGCGGGCCGACGACGCCTGCGAGGTGGGCGAAGGCGGCCATGTGGTCGAGCGTGGCGGCGATTTCCGCGGCGCCGCGGAAGCCGTGGCGCATCATACCCGCGAGCCAGTCGGATTGGGTTGCGCGGGCTTGGACGACGCGGGCGACCTCTTCGCCCAGTCCGCGGGCGCGGGGCGTTTCGGGGTTGGTGGTGTCGACGTGGTAGAGGGCGGCTTGACCGCCGGTGACCGATTGGGCGGCGGCAAAGCCTGCCTCGTGCGCGGCGTAGTCTGAAGCCAGAAGCACGTCGGTTTCTGGCAGGTCTTGCAGGTGGACGAAGCTGTCGGCGGCAGCGACGCGGGCGGCGATGCCTGCGTCATCGCGGGTGCTGTGGGGGCCGTCGAGGGCGTAGGCGCTCGCGGCGAGCCACGCTTTGCCCGCGGCGGTCCGGGTCTCGTCGGTGTAGTGGTCGAGGTTGGCGCCCATCCCGAGGCCGAAGGATCCCGGGGCGGGGCCGTAGACGCGCGCGCCGGGGGCGGTGCCCGCGTAGGGGTTCCAGTCGGGTGCCTCGTCACGTGCGCTGAGCGCGCGGATGGCTTGGGCGAAGAGCGCCGAGAGCGTCGGGAACACGTCGCGGAACAGGCCCGAGACCCGCAGTGTCACGTCGAGGCGTGGGCGGTCGAGGTCGGTGATGGGCAGCACTTCGACGCCCGAGACGCGTTCGGAGCCGTCGTCCCAGACGGGGCGGACGCCGAGGAGGTGCAGGGCCATGGCGAACTCTTCGCCCGCCGTGCGCATGGTGGCCGAACCCCAGAGATCGACGATCAGGCCGCGGGGCCAGTCGCCGTGGTCCTGCAGGTGGCGGCGCACGAGTTCCTCGGCAAGTTTGACGCCCTGGGCGTAGGCGGCGCGGGTCGGCACGCTGCGCGGATCGGTGGTGAAGAGGTTGCGGCCCGTGGGCAGCACGTCGCGGCGGCCGCGGTAGGGCGAGCCGGAGGGGCCGCCGTCGATCCGGCGGCCATCGAGGGCGGCGCGCAGGCTGTCGCGTTCGGACGCAATCGAAGGCGTGACGTCGTAGGGTGTGCCGTTTGGCGCACCTTGGGCCGGGCGGCCCCAGATGTGCAGGCCGTCGCCGAACTGGCTTTCCTTGATGTCGCAGACAAAGCGGTCGATGCGGGTGATCGCCTCGGCTGAGCAGGCGGCGCGGTCGAGGCCGAGGTCATCCTCGACACCCAGCGCCTGGGCTTCGGTGCGGATGTCCTCTTGCAGACGGTCACGGCGGCGCGGGTCGAGGCCGTCGGCGTTGGAGAACTCGTCGAGCAGGCTTTCGAGGCGAATGAGGCGGTCGGGGGTGGATGAGGCTTTCATCGGCGGGGGCAGGTGGCCGAGGGTCACCGCACCGATCCGGCGTTTGGCCTGGGCGGCTTCGCCGGGGTCGTTGACGATGAAGGGGTAGATGACGGGCAGGGATCCGGTGAGTGCCTCGGGCCAGCATGTGTCTGACAATGCTACAGATTTGCCGGGCAGCCATTCCAGCGTGCCATGCGCGCCGATGTGGATCAGTGCTTGGGTTTGGGTCTGGAGCCAGAGGTAGAAGGCGACGTAGTCGTGGCAGGGGACGCGGGCGAGGTCGTGGTAGTCATCGTCGCGCATGGCGGGGTTTCCGCGTTCGGGTTGCAGGGCGATGAAGGTGTTGCCGCGGCGTGTGGCCTTGAACTGGAAGGGGGCCTCTTCGCTGCGCTCATCGGCACTTCCCCACGCCGCAGTGAGGTCGGATTGGAGGTCTTGCGGCAGTTTGGCGAGGGCGGCGCGGTAGGCGGCGACGGGCCATTCGATGGTGTCTGTTGCGAGTGCGTCGGCCAGCGGGGCGCCGGGGGCGGTGGTGTAGCCTGCGTCTGCGAGGTCGCTCAGGATCGCGTCACCCGAGGCAAGCGGGTCGAGGCCCACGGCGTGGGCCATATTCCAGTCCTTGCCGGGATAGGTGCTGAGCACCAAGGCGAGGCGGCGTTGGTCCGAAGGTGTTGTGGCGAGGCTGTGCCAGGCGGCGACCTTGTCGGCCACGGCGTCGATGCGGCCCGGATCAGCGGCGTGGGCATAGCGCGAGAACTGCAGGTCGGGGTCGGGCGTTTGCGGTTCCTTGAACGACGCGACCCCTGCGAACAGGCGGCCATCGACCTCGGGCAGGACCACGTGCATGGCCAGATCGGCGGGCGAGAGGCCGCGGTCGGCCTCGGCCCAGGCGTCGCGTGTGGAGGTAGCGAGTGCGACCTGAAACACGGGCACGTCGCCTGCGTCGAGGGGGGAGGTGCCAGTGGTGCCTTTGCCCGAGAACGCGGTGGCGTTGACGATGGCGGCGGGGGCGAGGTGGGCGATCTGGCGGGCCATCCAGGCTGCGGCGTCTGGGGCCTTGAGCGAGGGGGCGAAGAGACCCAGCGCGCGGAAGCCGCGGGCGCGGAGCGCCGTGAAGAGCGCCTCGACCGGGGCCAGATCGGCGGCGGTGAGGTAGGCGCGGTAGAAGGTGATGAGGACCAGTGGCGCGTCGCCGTGGGCGGCGACCGGGCAGGTGAGGCCATGCTCGGGCGTCCACGCGCCGACGCTGGGCAGCACCTTGGACCCCGCGACGGGCGGGACGTAGAGGCCGGAGGCTAGCGCCATCTGGGCCAGGGCCGCGTGGGCGGCGACAGCGCCGCCGGTGTCGCAGAGATGCGCGAGGCGGCGCAGGGTGGAGACGGGCAGGGTCGAGTAGGCGTCGAGCCGTGTATCCGTGCGCCCGTCGGCGGGCAGGACGGCGACGGCGATGCCGCGTTCCGCGGCCAGCGCCTGCACCTGCTGGAGACCATAGGACCAGTAGGGCACGCCGCCGATGAGGCGGATCAGGATGCCCTTGGCGCCTGCAAGTGTCTGTTCGATGTAGGTGTCGACCGACAGCGGGTGTTTGAGGGCGGCGAGGTTCGCCAGCCGCAGGGTGGGCATGGTGCCCGCCCCGCCGCCGCGGTGCCATGCAGCGGCGAAAGCCCCCAGATCGCTGTCGGAAAAGGACAGCACCACCAGATCGGCCGGGCTTTGGCCCAGGTCGGTGGGGGTTTCGGTCTCTTCCAGACCGTGGCTTTCGCGAAAGACGACGTGCATGGCGCGCGCGGACCCCTTTTGCGCGTTATTCGGCGGCTGCCGGAGCCTCGACCAACGCCGCACGGATGGCTGCGGCGTTTACGTCGTCATGTTCGGCAATCACGACCAAACGGCCCTGCCGCGCCTCGTTCGCGGCCCAGGGGCGGTCGAACTGAAAGCGGACGCGGGCGCCGACGGCCTGAACGAGCAGGCGCATGGGTTTGCCCGCAACGGCGGCGTAGCCTTTGACCCGCAGGATGTTTTGCGACGTGGCCATGGCTTCGATCCGGGCGACGAGGTCGGCGGGGTCGGTGATTTCGGGGATGTCGATGATGACGCTGTCGAAATCGTCGTGGTCGTGGTCGTGGTCGTGATCGTGGTGATGGTGGTCGTCGTCATCGCCGTGATGATGGTGATGCTCGTGATGGCTGGGCCGGGCGTCCATGTCATCTTCGGCGGCGGCCTCGAGGCCGAGGACGATGCGCGGGTCGACGACACCTTCGGCGACCTCGACCACCGGAAGGGGGCGGGGGGCCTCGGCGGCGATGATTTCCTTGGCCTTTTCAATGCCCTGTGGTCCGGCGAGGTCGGGTTTGGTGAGCAGGATGATGTCGGCGCAGCTGATCTGATCCTCGAACACCTCGGACAGGGGTGTTTCGTGATCGAGGCTGTCATCGGCTTCGCGCTGGGCGTCGACGGCGGCGACATCGGGGGCAAAGCGGCCAGCGGCCACAGCCTCGGCATCGGCCAGCGCGATTACGCCGTCGACGGTGATGCGGCTGCGGATATCGGGCCAGTCGAAGGCTTTCAGTAACGGTTTCGGCAGCGCGAGGCCACTGGTTTCAATCAGGATATGTTCGGGCTGCGGGTCGAGCGCCATGAGCGCCTCGATCGTGGGGATGAAGTCATCGGCCACGGTGCAGCAGATGCAGCCATTGGCCAGTTCCATGATGTTTTCGGCGGGGCAATCGGGGATGGCGCAGGATTTCAGGATTTCGCCATCGACGCCGACATCGCCAAATTCGTTGACCACGATGGCGAGGCGCTTGCCCTGCGGGTTCTGCATGAGGTGACGCACGAGGGTGGTCTTGCCCGAGCCGAGAAAGCCGGTGATCACGGTGACGGGGACTTTGTTCAGGTTTGCCATGGGCTTAGAGCTCCTGTGGGGGGATGCGGGCGATGCAGTTTTTGCGCAGGTGTTCGGGGCGTTCGCGCCACGGGACGAGGCCGTCGTCGGTGGCGGCATAGCGGGTGGCGCCGTCGATCAGGGTGTCGGCGAGGTCTGTGTCGAGGTTGCCGTAAACGTATGTCCATCGTGCAGGCCCGCCGCGCAGGGCGACCGAGCACCCCTGTGAGCAGTTCGACAGGCATTCGACGGCGCGCAGGGTGATGGTGTCGGGCAGCGCACGTGCGCTCAGTTCGGCGTGCAGGGCGGCGCCGGGGCGGGTGGCATCGTCGGGGATGTCCTGACCCTTGCGGCATTTGGTGCAGACCAGAAGCTCGACCTGAGCCATGGCGGGATTCCCCTGTTCTGTCAGGGGCGTGGCACACGGGATGGCGGGCGGCACGAGCGGCGTTCCGACACCCGGGACACCCCGCCCGGTTGCGTTTTTCGTGGCTGGCAGGTCTCCCGGCTTGCGGATCTCGCGCGGGTTGCGCGGCGGCTGTCCTGCCTTCCCGGCCTTTGGCCAGTGGCGTGGGACAGCCTGTCCGGTCACGGTCGCGGGGGCGGCTGCGTTTGCACGATTTTTCGTCGAAAAATCGTGCGCGGCATTCCCTTTTCACTCGGGTTGCCCCGAGCACCAGCGCGATGTTGATGCGCGCGGGGTGGATCAGAGTCAAGCGTGGATGTGCAGCGCCTCTGCCTGTAAGCTGGCGGGGTGCAAGAAAGGTATGGGTGCCGTGAAGCCACTGATAATATGGGATTTTGACGGCGTTCTGAACGCAAATGTCAAGAATGGCCGGTTCCTGTGGGCCGATGATTTGGAGGCGGATTGGGGCATTCCCGTCCGCGCGCTTCAGGCGCAGATCTTTGTGCAGCCTGTGCTGGGCCGGATTATGCGCGGGCAGGTGGATTTGCGCGACACGCTGGCCACGTGGCTGGCCGAGGCGCATCCCCAGATCGCGGTCGACGCGTTCCTAAGTTATTGGTTTTCCAAGGATGCCTTGCCCGATCCTGAGGTCACCGCGCATCTGGCGCGGCGCGACTTTCGCCACGTGATCGGCACCAACAACGAGGCGCGGCGGGCGGCCTATATCGAGGGCGAGATGGGCTTTGCCGCGCGGGTCGAGCGGGTGTTTTCGTCGGGTCGGATGGGCTGTGCCAAGCCGGAGGCCGCATTTTTTGAGCAGATCGAAGCGTGGAGCGGTTTGCCGTCCGGCGCCCACATTCTGATCGACGACAGTGCGCCCAATGTCACGGCAGCGCAGGCGCGGGGCTGGTCGGGGTTTCATCTGACCGATGCCACCCGCGACGGCCTGCCCGCGTTTTTGGATCAGCGCGCCTGACACCACTGGCGCGCGCCGCTGTTCCGTGGCACCAAAGCGCGCAACCAAGGAGGCCGCTCATGGACGACATCACCGCCCGCCACAACGAAAAGATGAAGAAAATCAAGGCGGCCCGCGACAAGATGATGGCCACCAAGACCGAAAAGAAGGGCCTGATCATGGTCCATACCGGGCCGGGCAAGGGCAAGTCGTCCTCGGGGTTTGGCATGATCATGCGCTGCATCGCGCACGGGATGCCTTGTGCGGTGGTCCAGTTCATCAAGGGCAATTGGGAGACCGGGGAAAAGACGTTCCTGCGCGAGCGGTTTGCGGAGGAGTGTCGGTTTTTCGTGTCCGGCGAGGGCTTTACCTGGGAAACGCAGGACCGCGACCGGGACGTGGCGGCGGCGGAAAACGGCTGGCGGATCGCCAAGGAGCAGATTCTGGACCCGGAGATTCAGTTCGTCCTGCTTGACGAGATCAACATCGCGCTGCGCTATGATTACCTCGACATCCACGAGGTGGTGGATTTCCTGATGACGCAAAAGCCCGAGATGACGCACGTTGTGCTGACCGGGCGCAATGCCAAGCCGGAGTTGATCGAAGCGGCCGATCTGGTCACCGAGATGACGCTGGTCAAGCACCCGTTCAAGGATCTGGGCGTGAAGGCGCAGAAGGGCGTGGAATTCTGATGCCCCGCCTGTTGACAGAGTTCGGCATGGGGTCATCGTTGCGGCGTCAGGACTATACCGAAGCCGCCACGCGGGCCGTCAAAGACGCGCTGTGGCACAATTCGATCAACCTCGCCGAGCTTTACGGCAAGGCCAAGGAGGACATGCAGATCACCGTCGAGATCGGCGTGCAGGACCCGGCTGCGCTAGACACCGCGCAGATCGCGGCGATCTTTCCCTATGGTCAGGTGACGGTCGTGCCGCGCCGGGGCGGGCTGGACGTGCCGCGTGCCGATGGTGGCAAGCCCACGGTTATCGCCAACGTGGCGATTTCCGTGGCGCTGGAGGTGTAGCCCATGGATCAGCGGTTCATTATCGAAATGGGCATGGGCAATGACCAGTACGGTCAGGACTATACCAAGGCCGCCGCCCGCGCGATCGAGGATGCGATCCGCCATTCGGCGCTGCCGCTGTTCGAGGCGACGGGTCTGGGCCATGACCAGATGCGGGTGCAGGTGACCATTGGCGTGCAAAACCCCGATGCGGTCGACTGTGACGCGCTGATCGCCTGCCTGCCGCGTGGCAATGCCACGGTAAGGGCCGTGTTCGGCGGCCTCGACGTGGAAAACCCCGACACTGGCAAGGTGCTGGTGATTGCCAGCGCCGCGGTCGAGGCGTTCCTGCCCTATCAGGGGGCGTGACGCGCGGCTACGCGTGCCCCGGCGTCTGGTGCCGCAGACGCGCCACTTGATTTTGAAACCCGCTTCGCTCAGCCTTTGCGTGTCCAGATACACGGCAACAGGGAGGGACCGATGCGTGCCAAGTGGATCAACCTGCCCGCCGCGGCGCTGTGCAGCATGGCCGTCGTTGTGGTGACGCCAGCCGCCTTTGCCGCCGATAATGAACTTGTGGCCCGCTACCAGCGCAAGACCCCGAAGCCGCCCACCGTCGACACCAGCAGCACCACGATTTCCGGCGTCACCGTCGAGGTCAGCGGCAAGCGCGGATCGCTGGAGGCGTCGGTGGCGCCCGAAGGCCCGGTGCCGCGCGAGGTCGAGGAAAAGTGGAACACGTGCCGCCAGTTGCTGAGCCGGATCGCGGTCCGTTCGGCGGCGATGGCGTTTGACGGCAAGTCCAGCGACAAGGCGCTGTTCAACGACAAGGCCAACATGGAGGCCTTGCAGGACTTTCTGGACGAAGGATGTCAGGATCTGTTGGGCGCCGACGCCGGGTTTGACACCGCAAAGGAGATTGCCCGCGAGGTGGCCGACAAGGGCTAGGTGCGCGCGGACTGCAGTTCCGGCTGGTCCGGCGGATGGTTTTGAACTAGGCCCGGCATCATGCGGGCGAAACAGTCGATCTTGGATGCGCGATGACACGCGCTTTGATGTTGCAGGGCACCGGCTCCAACGTGGGCAAGTCGATGCTGGTGGCGGGTCTGTGCCGTGTGGCCGCGCAGCGCGGTTTGCGCGTGGCACCGTTCAAGCCGCAGAACATGTCGAACAATGCCGCCGTGACTGCCGATGGCGGCGAGATTGGCCGCGCGCAGGCGTTGCAGGCGCGGGCCGCGGGCGTGGCGTTGCATACGGATATGAACCCCGTGCTGCTGAAACCCGAGACCGAGGTGGGCAGCCAGGTGGTGGTGCAGGGCAAGCGCATCGCGACCGTGAAGGCGCGTGATTACAAGGCGTTGAAGCCGCAGTTGATGGCGCCGGTGCTGGAGAGCTTTGCCCGGCTCAAGGCTGCGCACGACCTGGTGCTGGTCGAGGGCGCGGGCAGCCCGGCAGAGGTCAACCTGCGCCCGGGCGACATTGCCAACATGGGCTTTGCACGCGCGGCGGACGTGCCCGTGGTGCTGGTCGGCGACATCGACCGGGGCGGCGTGATCGCGCAGGTCGTGGGCACGCAAGAGGTGCTGGACCCCGCCGATGCCGCGATGGTGCGCGGCTTTGTCATCAACCGGTTTCGCGGGGATGTGCGGCTGTTTGACGATGGCTATGCGCTGATTTCCGATCATACGCGCTGGCCCGGGTTCGGCGTGGTGCCGTGGTTCGATCAGGCGTGGCGGTTGCCGGCCGAGGATGCGCTGGACATCCGCACGCCCACGCGCGCGCAGGGCCTGCACATCGTGTGCCTGAAGCTGTCGCGCATCGCCAATTTCGACGATCTCGACCCGCTGGCGCAGGAGCCGGGGGTGCGGGTGACGATGCTGATGCCGGGACAGGCGGTGCCGGGCGATGCCGATGTCGTGGTGATCCCGGGCAGCAAATCGACGCGGGGCGATCTGGCGTATCTGCGCGCGCAGGGCTGGGATGTGGACTTGCGCGCCCATGTGCGGCGCGGCGGGCATGTGCTGGGCATTTGCGGCGGTTACCAGATGCTGGGCCACGCGGTGGACGATCCTGACGGCATCGAGGGGCCAGCGGGTCGCGCCACCGGCCTCGGCCTGCTGGATGTCACCACGCGCATGACCGGCGACAAACGGCTGAGCGAGGTCACTGCCACCCATGCCGCCACCGGCACCGCGATGCGCGGCTACGAGATGCACAAGGGCGTGACCGACGGCCCCGACCGCGCGCGCCCCTTTGCGCAGGTGAACGGCGCGGATGAGGGGGCTATCAGCGCCGATGGCCGCATCGTGGGCAGCTATCTGCACGGCATGTTCGCCGATGATGATTTCCGCAAGGCGTGGCTCGCGGGCTTTGGCGTGTCGAGCGACGTGGCCTATGGCGCGGCGGTCGAAGAGACACTTGAGGCCCTCGCCGACCACTTGGAAACCCACATGGACGTGGACGGCCTGCTCGCCCTTGCCCGCTAGGCCCGACGCAGGGTTTCTTCTGGCCAAAAATACCTCCGCCGGAGGCTCCCGAACCCTCCACGCGCACTGCCGCCCGCAGACAAGCGATCAAGCGCTGGACAACCGCCCCGCACCCGGCAAATGTGGACCAGAGGAGGAGCGCTGATGGACATGTTTGGATTGCGGCCCGAGGTGCGGGACATGCTGGACCGCGTGCGCGCGATGATCCGCGACGAGGTGATGCCGCTGGAGGCTGAGTACGCTCACGAGATCGGCAAGGGCGACCGCTGGCAGTACACCGACCGGCAGGCGGAGATCCTCGAAGGGTTGAAGGCCAAGGCCAAGGCCGCGGGGCTGTGGAATTTCTGGCTGACCGACAGCGCGCGGGGGCTGGACCTGACCACCGTGGAATACGCGCATTTCGCCGAAGAGATGGGCAAGACGCCGCTGGGGGCGGAGGTGTTCAATTGCTCCGCACCCGATACCGGCAACATGGAAGTCTTCGAGCGCTACGGCACTGAGAAGATGAAGGCCGATTGGCTGGCCCCGCTGCTTGAGGGGGAGATCCGGTCGGCCTACCTGATGACGGAACCGGATGTGGCCTCGTCAGATGCCACGAACATCTCGCTGTCGTGCGTGCGGGACGGGGGTGATTATGTGCTCAACGGCGAGAAATACTGGGCCTCGGGCGCGGGCGATCCGCGCTGCAAGGTGTACATCGTCATGGTGCGCACCGGGGACGAGGACGCACCCAAACACCAGCGCCATTCGATGATCGTGGTGCCCGCGGGCACCCAGGGCATCGATATCCTGCGGCCCATGCTGGTTTACGGCCATGACGACGCGCCGCACGGGCACATGCACATCCGGTTTACGGACGTGCGCGTGCCTGCGGAAAACATCCTGCTGGGCGAGGGGCGCGGGTTCGAGATCGCGCAGGGGCGGCTTGGCCCCGGGCGCATCCACCACTGCATGCGCGCCATCGGGCAGGCGGAGGCGGCGCTCGAGCTGATGTGCCGACGCAGCCTGTCCAAGGAGGCGTTCGGCAAGAAGCTGGCGCAGTTGGGTGCCAACTACGACATCATCGCTGAGGTGCGGATGGAGATCGAGATGGCGCGGCTCTTGTGTCTGAAGGCCGCGTGGATGATGGATCAGGGCGACGCGCGGGCCGCGGCCCCGTGGATCAGTCAGATCAAGGTGGTGGCCCCGCGCGTGTCGCTGAAGGTGATTGACGAAGCGGTGCAGATGCACGGCGGTCAGGGCATCAGCCAGGACACGCCGCTGGCCCACGCCTGGACCCATCAGCGCACCTTGCGGCTGGCGGACGGGCCCGATGCGGTGCACAGGCGTCAGGTCGCCCGCGCGGAGTTGCGCAAGTACACGCAGGAAAAGATGTGAGCGGGGCACCGGAAATCGAGCCGATTTCGGGGCGTTTTCCGACCCAGAAGCCGGGGCTGCCGCGGCGACGTTTGCGTGGGGCTGTCAGATGAAAGACTTAGCCCCCGATCCCTTGCCGCTGCGCGCGCCGGAAACGGTACTGCGGCTCAGTCGGATGGGCGTGTCGATGCCTACGCGGCTGAGCTTTCTGCGCGCGGTGGTGCGGCGGCTGTGCCAAGAGCGCGCCACTGTCACGCGGCCGCATTGGGACATGTGTGCCGACGGCTATGGCACCGCGGTGCATCATGTACAGCTGGGCGGGCATGACTATGCGCTGGTGTCGGTGTCGCGTCCGCTTGCGGATGCGGAGCGCAGCGACCGGGTGATCGCGACCGCGTGGGACGCGGCCTTTGTCCTGTTTGACGGGGTGCCGGAGCCCGAGGACATCGCGCGCATCGCGGAAAACGCGCCCTTGCAGGAGGCGGGCCGGTTCGGGCCACGCGATCTGGTGCTGAGCCGGGCGAACAAGTCGGTGCGGCTTTGGGCCGAGATTGTGGACGCCTTGCGCGCTGGGCGGCAGCCTGATCCGGCGCGCATCATCGAGATCGGGTATCTGATGCGCACCACCGCCGTGTACGGCAATGGCAAGTTCGGGATCGCCGACCGGCACGTGCTCGCTGGGCGCGACGGCATGGAGGTGCCCTTTGCCGCCGAGATGCTGGCGGTGTATCTGATCCGGCAGTTCACGCTGGATTTGGTGCAGCATGTGGGCGGCGCGCCGCTGGATGCGGCACTTGCGCGGCATCTGGGGGTGGGCAATGCCACGGGGCTGGGGATGGCGCCGTTTCTGGTCACGCATCCGGTGCTGCTGAACAACTGGATGGCGGCGCGGGAAACTGCGCTGGCGCGGGTTTTGGCGCAGGCGTCTGCGTCGGTCGATGTGCAGGACCGCGCCAGCGTGCTGGCGCAGCGGGCGCTGGACCATCTGGGCCAGTGGCATGTGCCGTCCGAGGAGGATGACGCCGCGCTGCGCGCGCTTGAGGCAGAGTGGGCCGCGTTTTTGCCAGCTTTTGACAGCTTGGGCGGGGATGCGCCGTTTGCCGCGCTGTGGGACCGGGCGCAGGACCGTTCGGAGGCGTTGCAGGAATTGCTGGCAGCCCTGCTCATTGAGCTGTTCCCCGACGAGGTCGATGGGCTGACCGACTGCATGGCCGATCCCTTTGGCGCGCTGCCGCACCCCTTTGCTGGGACAGAGGCGCTGCGCGCCGCGATTGCGCGGGATTGGGCGTGGGCGCTGGAGATTGATTTTGCGGTACCTGATGCCGCGCGCCGGTTCTGGTATGTCAGTGCCGACAAGCTGGAGCCGCGGCTGGGCGACCGGTTTGCCGAACATGGCGCCGCGTGGGAAAGCCCGCTGGACATCGCGCGCCGGGTGCAGCGTCTGGCCGCCGATCTGCCCGACACGGACCAGCCGGTCAGCACTTTCCTACGCGATTTTCCCGCCCACGCCATGGCGGTGGAGCGTGTCGCGACACTGGCCGCACACCCCTATGCCGAGATCCGCGATAACCTGATCGCGGCCACCTGCCGCCCCATTGATATGCTGCGCTGCAAGCTGAGTTTCTTTGGCGCCACGAAATTTGACCCTAAATCAGACCTGTGGACGCGGATCACCCTGGCGCAAGGAGCGCCATTGGGGGACGCGCTGACGCCGGAAGGGGATGATTGGTGGTTGCCGAGCCTGTAGAGCGCAGCTGGAACGAAGTGCAGAGCAAGGCCGCGCGCGCCGCGGTGGGTGCAGGCGTGCCGCATGCGCAGGCGCTGGCCTTTGGCACGATGGTTGCGCGGTTGCTGTCGGATGGCGGCGATGAGGATCTGGTCTTGCGCTGTCTTGAGACACCTGCGCGGGTCGTGTCGCTGGCTGGTGCGGTGGAAGAGGCGGTGGAGGCTGCGTCGGTCGCACCCGATGTTGTGCGGGTGCCCGTAGACGCGTTTCAGCGCTCCCTGCTGTCTGCGTGGTTGCGCAGCCTGCCCTGCCAGGCCGAGATCGCCGAGGTGGCAGATGCGCTGATGGTCAAGCTGGAGTTGCGCCTGCCCAATGCGCTGGAACGGCCGTTGCGCGTGCCGGTGCGTGAGACGCTGTGGCAGGCGATGGAGGATCTTGCCGCGCGGACCTATGTGCCGGACAGCGAGGCGTCGCGCAGCATGGGCGCAGGCGCGGGGTTGATGGAAACCGACTGAAGCCGGGGGCGCTTGGGGCAGATCGGCCCTTCGGGGTGGATTCTTTGAAACTGAGAAGATGTGGGCCGGGATGCGGTTGGTTTGGCCGTGTGTCGGTTTTTTTTGTGCCCGTGTGTGGGGGCGCCCGGCATGGCTGGCCGTGGGAAGCGGTTGGCAGAGCGACCCTCCGGGAGGAGTTTATTTGGCAAGATGAAGTGGGCTGGGTTTCGCGGGGTGGTCTGTGGGCAGGGGTGCTGCGCTGTCGGGATCACCGTGCGAAAGGGTCGTCGGGGTAGGTGACACCCGCGAGGTACAGGCCCTGAGGCGGGCAGACGGGGCCGCAGGCGGCGCGGTTTTGGGCGGCCAGCGCATCCGCGACGTCCTGTGCAGTCCAGGCGCCCGCGCCGACACGTTCCAATGTGCCCACGAAGCTGCGCACCTGGTTGTGCAGGAAGGAGCGCGCGCGGACGTCGAACTGTGCCTCTGGGCCGTAGGGGGTGTCGACGCAGGTTACATCGAGGCGGTCGAGGGTTTTGACCGGGCTGTCGGCCTGGCAGATTGAGGAGCGGAAGGTCGTGAAGTCGTGCTGGCCGACGAGGGTTTGTGCCGCGTCGTGCATGGCCGTGACGTCAAGCGACCGGTTCACGCGCCAGACGAGGCCCGCCAGATGCGTGGCGGGCGCGCGGCGCATCAGGATGCGAAAGTGGTATCGGCGTTCGGTGGCTGAAAACCGTGCGTGCCAGTCATCGGCCACCGGCGCGCAGTTCACGACGGCCACGGGGTTGGGCTTGAGGTGGTGGTTCAGCGCCTCGGACAGGCGGAACGGGTCCCAGTCGCGGGTGAGATCGCATTGGGCCACCTGTCCCAGCGCATGTACGCCCGCATCGGTCCGGCCTGCTGCGGCGATTGTGTGCGGACCCGGTTCGAGTTTGGCCAGTGCCGTTTCGATTGCGCCCTGCACCGACGGCTGATCGGCCTGGCGCTGCCACCCGGCAAAGGGGGCGCCGTGATATTCGACTTTGAGGGCGTAGCGGGGCATGGCGACGGGCTTATGCCGTTCCGGCGTGCGAGTGCAAGGCGGTGCGGTGGGTTGGCTTTCGGTAAGGCGCAGCGTTCAGAGGTGGTGCTTGGGGCTGATCGGCCCTTCGGGGAGGATTTTTTTGAAACAGAGAAAGGGTGGTGTTGGGCGCTGTTGGTCGAATTTGGGAGGAGGAGTGGCGGATGTGGGGTGCGGTGTTTTGGGGTTGGACGTCGCTGCGGTTGGGGTGGATGCGGAGTGCGGATCAGGCGCGCGCGCTTGGGCGGTGTGGCGTGGTGTGATCGGGCGGGGCGTTTTGATATGCACGTGCGGTGGCTGCGTTTGCGACGTGCGACGGCACTGGTGGGCGGCGGATCGCGTCCTTATGTTACGGCCAAGGCTATGGAAAGGCGCACCGCGTGGTTCTGACGACTTTGGCCGATGGGCTGCTGAATACCGGGCGCGGGATCATCGACGCGGGCACTGATCTGGTGGGCACGCCCACCGTGCGGCTGGGGGTCACCGGGTTGGCGCGGTCGGGCAAAACGGTGTTCATCACCTCGCTGATCGCCAACCTGCTGGACCGGGGGCGGATGCCGCATCTGCTGGCGCAGGCGCAGGGGCGGATCGAGGCGGCCTATCTGCAGCCGCAGCCCAATGACACCATCCCCCGTTTTGACATCGAGGCGCACAAGGCGGCGCTGTTTGGCGACCCGCCCACATGGCCCGAGAGCACGCGGGCGGTGAGCGAGTTGCGCCTGTCGCTGAAAGTGCGACCTGCGGGGCTGCTCTCCGGGTGGCAGGGGGTGCGGACACTGCACGTGGATATCATCGACTATCCCGGGGAGTGGCTGCTGGATTTGGCCCTGCTCGACCAGGATTACGCCGCGTGGTCTGAGGCGACGCTGGCGCGCGTGCGGGCGCGCAGCGAGGGGGCGGGGTATGTGGCGGCACTCGATGGCGTGGACCCGGGCGCGCCGCTGGATGAGCCGGTGGCCAAGCGGTTGGCGGCGGTCTTTACCGATTACCTGACCGCGGCGCGGGTGGCGGGGTTTTATGACTGCACGCCGGGGCGGTTCTTGCTGCCCGGTGATCTGGCGGGCTCGCCCGTGCTGACCTTTGCGCCGCTGCCTGCGGGCGATGCGCCGCGGCGGTCGCTGCGGCGCGAGATGGCGCGGCGGTTCGAGGCCTACAAGCGCGCGGTGGTCAAGCCGTTCTTTCGGGACCATTTCTCGCGCATTGACCGGCAGGTGGTGCTGGTGGATGCGCTGGGGGCGATCCATGCGGGGCCCGAAGCAGTTGCGGATATGAGCCGGGCCATGGGCGACATTCTGGGCGCGTTTCGGCCCGGGCGGAACGCGTTTCTGACGCCGCTCTTGCGCGGGCGACGGGTGGAAAAGATCCTGTTTGCGGCGACCAAGGCCGATCACATCCATCACAGCCAGCATGACCGGTTGACCGCGATCATGGCTGCGCTGACGCGGGCGGCGCGGGATCGGGCGCGCTTTGCCGGGGCCGAGACGGAGGCGTTGGCGCTGGCCGCCTTGCGCGCCACCACCGAGGCGCAGGTGACGCATGAAGGCGCGCCGCTGGACGTGGTGCAGGGCACCCTTTTGGACACTGGCAAGACGGCGGCGTTTTATCCCGGTGAGTTGCCACAGGATCCGGCGGCGGTGCTGTTGGGCGGGGACGGGTGGCTGGATGGCGACTATGAGATCATGCGCTTTGCGCCTGCGCGCATGGCGCTGCGACCGGGCGACGGGCCGCCGCATATCCGCATGGATCGGGCGGCGCAGTTCCTGATCGGAGACAAGCTGTGAGCGTGGTGTTGCGCGCGGCGACGCCGCTGGATGCCGGGGCGGTGGGGGCGATCCTGTCGGGGTTCATTGATG
>JBCBCR010000036.1:0-21478 GCA_038530495.1 Pseudomonadota bacterium
CGACTCGCCTTTGATTTTGTCCAGGTGGAGGAAAATATCGACTGCCATGATCTATCTCCTTGATCAAATGGTGTGGTGAAGAGAGAAGCCCATTGCGTTATTTGGGCGGGGGTATTTTGGACACCAGGCTCATCCCGATATCCATGCCTTCCATCTGGAAGTGCGGTTTGAGGTAAAACTTGCCCATATAGTAGCCGGGGTTCAGTTCGTCCTCGACAACCTCAACCCGCGCATCCGCCAAAGGCTTCTCAGCCTTCTCCTTTTCGGAGGCGTTTTCGGGGTTGAGAGTGACATACTGATCGATCCACATCTGCAGGTCCTGACGGATCTGGCTCTTGTCCTTGGACGACCCGATCTGGTCACGGATCATCGCTTTCAGATAGTGGCTGAAGCGCGAGACCGCGAACATATAGGGCAGACGCGAGGACATGTTGTCCGAAGCGGTTGCTTCGGGATCGACATACGATTTTGGCTTGTAGAGCGACTGACCACCCAGGAACACGGCCTTGTCGGTGTTCTGACGGTGGACCAGACCCAAAAGGCCAACCTTCGACAGCTCGCCTTCGCGGCGGTCATCAATGCTGACTTCGGTGGGGCACTTGAGGTCTTTCTCGCCCGAGCCGGTGTCAAAGTGGTGGGTGGGCAGCTGCGCCACTTCACCGCCCGACTGCACGCCGCGGATGCGAACGGTCCAGCCGTGCTCTTTGAAGGCGCGGTTGATGTTGACGCCCATGGCATGTGCCGCGTTCATCCACGAATACTTTTGGCCGGCATGGCCGTCGGTATCCTCGGTAAAGTCGAACTCGTCCACGCTCATGGTGCTGTCGGGGCCATAGGGCTCGCGGGCCAGCACGCGCGGCAGGGTCAGACCCAGGAAGCGGGCGTTTTCGCTTTCGCGCAGGCTGTTCCAACCGGCATAGTCCGACGCTGTGAACAGCTCTTCGACATCCGGGGGATTGGCCAGTTCGTTCCAGCTGTCCAGACCCAGCAAACGCGGACCAACCGAGCTGATGAACGGGGCCAGCGACGCCTCGGAAATCTTCGAGATCGACGACAGCAGCGCCACATCCGCAGGCGAATGGTCAAAGTAAAAATCGCCGATCATGCAACCCATCGGGTCGCCGCCCAAGGTGCCGATCTTCCGCTCGTAAATCTGACGATACAGAGGCGAGCGATCCCACTTGGCACCGGGATAGCGTTTCATCATGCCGCCCAGCTCTTTTTTCGAGGTGTTGAGAACCTCGATCTGCAAGGACGCGCCGGTTTCGGAATTGTTCAGCGTATACGCCAGACCACGCCAGGACGATTCGACCTCCTGGAACTCCTCGGCGTGCAGGATCTCGTTGACCTGAGCGCTCAGTTCCTTGTCCAGACCGGCAATCATCGCGTTGAGTGTGTCGATGACGTCTTCGTCGATCAGGCTCTGATCCTGCATGGCCGTGGTGACCACGGTGCTCAGGGCGCTATCAATTGCACGCTCAGCATTTTCGGTGGTCGGGTTAATCGTTTGCTTCAGGATCGCGGAAAAGTCTTCCAGTTCGCTCAGGGCGCCCTGGCCACCGCCATCTTGGACTTGTGTTTCTTCTGCCAATTTAATCACTCCCCATAGTGAGTGACGAACCGCTTACGCGTCTTCGCCACCTTGGCCCGCTTCTTCTGCGGCTTTCTTTGCATCTGCTTCGGCTTTGGCTTGTTCAGCCAGCACTTTCAGCTTTTCCGGATCGTTCAGCAGTTCCTTGATCTGCTCCTGTGCCTTCGGCTTCGAGGTCATGTATAGGAGAAGGTCAGCCAGCTGCTGGCGCGCTTGCAACAATTCGTTCAGCGCAGGCACCTGCTTGGCAATATTGGCCGGCTCGAAATCGTCCATCGAATTGAAGCGCAGGTTGACGCCCATCTTTTGGCCGTCGCCGTCCTTCATCTTGTTATCGACCATCATCGATACGCCGGGCTGAATTTTCTGCGACATGTAGCTGTCGAGCGTATGTGCGGTGACCTTTTCAAATTCACGCTGGTCAATCGGCGCTTTTTCAACGCCCGGGTTGTTGCCGGACAGGTCGCTCATGACGCCCATGACAAAGGGCAGTTCGACATTCTTCTCAGAATCGATTGGGTCGGTGTAAGCAATGTGCACACGCGGCGGGCGATTGCGGCGGATGTGGCCCGAGCCGGTATCAGATGCCATTTTATAAACTCCCGAAAAACTTGGTTAGAAGGTGACTTGTGAGGGGTGTTCGTTCAATGCATGAATCGCGCTATTGACAAGTGATCAAAATTGCGTATCGCGACATTTCGCTAGTCCCCCGTCGTCAGGTTTCAATCTGACAACACGGATCGTGCAGGATTATTCGCTTAGTTCCAAAGGTTTTTTTATGAGAATCGCGAAAAAGCGTGTGAATGGGGCCAGTTAAACCGCTTGATTGACGCAGATGGGCCATAGCCCCACGCCTCACGGTCCCGCGATTAGTTCATCTCTGGCACGAATTCCCGCAGCAGGCTTTCGAAATCCTTGCCGATATAGCTACGTGCACGCTGCAGCAGCATAGGCACCGGCGATGATCGTTCCACAGCGCGGAAATAGCTTTCGACGGCCTGAATCTGCGCACTGGCCGACGCCTGGTCGCGCACGATGAACACCTCCGGCTTTGGCGGGGCGGCGGGCGGCGGCGCGAGTTCCGGCTCAGGTTCCGGCTCTGGCTCGGGCTCGGGCTCCGGTTCGGGTTCCGGCTCTGGCGCTTCGGCCTCTGTTTCGGTCGCTTCGCCCTCGTCCGTCACAACCGCGTCGCTGTCAGCGGCGTCCTCGGGCACGGGCGAATCGCCGCCCTGTTCCTCGGCAACGTCCACTTCCGGCTCGGGTTCGGGCTCAGGCTCAGGTTCGGGTTCTGGCGCAGGCTCCGGCTCTGGCGGAACATAGGGTTCCGGCTCTGGCTCGGGCTCCTCGACCTCTTCGATCAGCACCTGATCGGCGAGGTTGCGCAGTTGCTGATGCGCCAGTTGAAACCCGTTATCCGCAATAAACTCGACCTTTGACCGGTCCGACGTCATCGGCGCAAGCGTGTCAAACGCGTCAATTAGGTTCTTCCCGATAAGCAGTCGCGCCTGCGTGACCAGCAACACAGCCGCCGAAGAGGGTTCCTTGAGGCCAAAGTAGGTCTCGACCGCCACCAGCCGCTTGCGTGCCTCGTCGTGATCCTTGACCTCGGTCACAACCGGGGCAGGCACCATGCCCGGCGCACCCGAAACGGCGGCAGGTGCGGCACCATCCTCGGCGGCACCATCTTCGTCGGCGTCACTGGCCAGTTCCGGGTTGGCCGAATTGATCACGTCGATCACGGCACCCAGTTCGGACTTGAGCGTGTTCAGCTGCGGCGTGTGCGGAGTGCTGCAGGTCAGACAGCCGGTTTCGATCCGTGCCAGCGCATCGCGCGAGCGTGTCAGAAAACTGTGCGCGGCCTCGGCCTCGTCGCTGTTGTGGGCCAAATCGGCCAGCATGGAATCGACGCTCAGGTCGTCCTCACCGTCATGCGGTGTCACTTCGCCGTTGCAGACCATGATCCGCCGACGGCTCGCCCCGCTGTTGGCGATGTTGTAATAGCGCAGCGGCAAGATCATCGCGCCCATCTGCGTCAGGTCATTGATCGATTCGAGCCGGTCGCGCGGCCCGTCGGCAAATCCTGGATGCGCGTCATTGGGCATCTCTTCGATGACATCTGCCATCGCCTCGAGACTGTTGGCCAACTCTTCCATGTTGCCCGCCAGCGCCGACCACTGTGCGCGTAGGGTCAAAAGCCGCGTGTCCCGGGTGCGTTTCAACAACCCGTCAATGGCTGCGATCTCGGCCTTCAGATTCACCGATTTGGGGTCAAATATTTCGTCCGGCAGCTTGTTCGAACCGCTCATGGCGCGGCCAAGCTTTACGTAGTCATCCGCCTCTGGCAGCCGACCCAGCGCGTCGAAATAGTATTCGTCAAATTCGGCGTCGCCCTCTTCCCAAAGATCGGCGCCACCCGGGGCATCACCCGAAACGGGATCCTTGATCCAATCCAAACTCATCGCCTACCCCCTTTGACGACACCTACATCTTGCGCAACGCATCCGCGTAGTGGCGCGAGAACGCCTTGATAAAGGCGTCAAGCATCCCGTTTTCCCCTTGGGCCGCGCGCGCTTCCCAGCGCTTGGTGAACTCGTCCCACGCCTTGCGG
The DNA here is from genome assembly GCA_038530495.1 of Pseudomonadota bacterium. Lineage (GTDB taxonomy): Bacteria > Pseudomonadota > Alphaproteobacteria > Rhodobacterales > Rhodobacteraceae > Tateyamaria. Next base: position 4,200 of record JBCBCR010000036.1, read on the forward strand.
GCCCCTCCACCCATCAGGCCGCCGCCGGTGTCTGCCTCGATATCCTCGGGCGACAGTCCACCCAGCATTTCGGCCAAGGCTGGTTGCAACGCCGCAATCACCGCTGCCTGATGCCGTCGAATGTCGGTCAGCGCATTCTCGAACCCTGCGGCACCGGTCAGATATCCGTCGCGCGGTTTCAGGAACAGCGCCTCGAACGCCTGTTCGCTGTCGATCATGAACTTCATCGGGTTGTTGCCCGTCGCCACGCGCATCGTTCGGTCTTCGTTGCTTACAAACAGTTTGACCGCTGCCCGGTCCTGCAGCATGCGCATCAGCTCATTGGTGCCCATGCGCGCGATCTGGCCCATGATGCGGCCCATTTCCTCGGGCGGGATCTGCAGTTGGCTGGCGTCGGTGATCCCTGCGCCTTCCATGAACGCGCGCATGAACGCATCGCCGCCAGGTGCTGCGCCACCGGCTTGCGGCGCTGCGGGATATGGCGTGGCCGCGGGTGGTTGGCCAATACCGAACCCTTCGGACGCAATCGGTGCAGGTGCAGGCGCGGGCGGCGGCGGTGCAGGTGCCGCAGCGGGCGGCGGGGCCGCTGGCGCTGGCATCGGTGCCGCGGTTTGCGTTGGTATCGGATCCGGAAGCGGCACCGGCGCCGAGGTCGGCGTGGGCATCGGCGCAGGTATTGCCGTTTGCGGGTTGGCGAAAGCCGGTGGCGCTGAAACCGCCCCACTGCCGGGGATTGCAAATTGCGGCGGCGTGGTGGGTGCCAAACCGGGCGCTGCGCTCACTTGGCTGAAATCAGGCTGCTGCGCCCCGGCCCCGCCCGTGGTGCCGTATGCCGCGGGTGTTTGAATTGATGGCGCGCCCTGAACCGATGGTGGCGCCTGCACGCTGCCGTCAGATCCGCCGAAATCGCCCCAGATATCATCAAATTCATCCGCTGGAGCAGGAGCCAGAGGTTCTGGCGCCGGCGCGGGCGCTGGCACAGGAGCGGGTGCAGCTTCGGGCGTTGGCGCTGGGGGATCAGTCACCGCAGGTTCGCCTTCAGCGACAACCTCGGCCCGTATGATATAATGGCCAACGGTGAATCGGTCGCCATCCTCGATCTGATGCGGGCCGTCGATGCGGTACCGCTCGCCGTGCAGGAAGGTGCCATTGCTCGACACATCCGTCAGGAAATACTGGTTGCCCTTATAGCTGATGTCGAAGTGATGTCCCGAGATGTGGCGCGACGCATCCGGCAACACCCAGTCATTACCGGACTTGCGCCCCACCTGGGCGCCCTTGCCCTGCAACTTCAGCGTCACAGGGCCGCCGGTATCCAGCGTGGCATGGTTCTCGATGCGCAACATCAACGTGGTCATCGTGTCAAAAGAATCCCGATCAAGAAAAGGTTCAGAGTTCAGTACACTCTAAACAACCCGGCCGCGAGGTCCAAGACACGCGCCAGACAAACCGACCGTTGTTCGAGACTGACCTGACCTAACGCACGCAAAATGGCAGCATTCACCGCTTTGGGCGATCTCCACGGTGGCACAGCAACAGGATCATTGGGCGCCAACGCGCCACCGGACCAGCCCACCGCCAACCCCAAATAGACCGTCGCGGACCGGCGTGGCGCAAACAGCGCCACCTGCATCGTGCGCCAGCGGTTATCCGAAGTGGGATTATCCATCCACTGGCTGATCCAGCTCATCAACTGCAGCTCGTCCGGCGGCAGGTCAGGCAAGGTTATGCGGATCGCTTCCACGCCCCAATTGATTGCCACTGACGGTTCGGTCGCAAATGCGGTGTAGGTGATCGCATCCTCGGGCGTGGTCGACCCGCGGAGCCGTTCAAAATACTGCAGCGGGTCTTCGTCAGATTCAGGACGATGTTTGGTGAAATCGCCAACCACCGGAATATCGCGGTAAAGGTCAGCTGGGCTGTCCAGCCGCAAGGTACGTAACGGCGGGATCGTATGATCGTGATCCAAATCGTCATCCGTGACGGTCATAACGGAAGCCCTCAAATTTCAATTACTTTGCACGGCACAATACAGGTGCGTCAACTCACCAAAGGAATACCCTGCAAGACAAACCGAAACTCATCCATCAAATCAAGGGCTTTTGCATGATTGCCACCCCAAATGCCAACCCGGACGGACGTGCTGGATTGGCATTGCTTACGACCTGAACATAGGCGGTCGCGCGTCGGTCCACGCGCCTCGCTCCTTGGCCGACGCAACCGCCGCATAAATTGCCGCGATGGAACGCAGGCCGTCTTCGGCCAAGGGCAGGCTGCCGCCCACCTCGCCGCGGATCGCTGCAGCGAGATCGACATAGATATTTGCAACCGCCAAGGGAAAGCCCTCGGGATGCGCGATGGCCACGCGGCTCAGGCGGCTTGCCTCGTCCGACAGACCTGCCTCGCCCTTTTCCATGATCTCCGTGCGGCCGCCGACGCGGGTGTACAGCACCTGGTTCGGCTGCTCCGAGGCCCAGCGCAATCCACCGGTTTCGCCAAAGACCTGGATGTCAAAGCCGTGCTGCCGCCCAATGGCCACGGACGAGGTCCAAAGCCGCCCAACGGTGCCGCCGCTCATGCGGAAATTGACCATCGCATCGTCTTCCAGCACCCGCGACGGAATGGTCGATGCAAAATCTGCCGACAGCTCCGTGACCGCGTCGCCCGCGACAAAGCTCGCCATATGCAGCGCATGAATGCCGCAATCGGCGAATTGCCCCGACACACCTGCCATCGCGGGGTCATAGCGCCAGCGCACCCGCGGGTTGTCCGCATCTGTGGCATCGCCGTGGTGCCCATGACTGAAATTGGCCACGACAAGCCGCACGTTGCCAATTTCGCCTGCGGCCACCATGGCCCGCATCTGGCGCACCATCGGATAGGCAGAATAGCAGTAGTTCACTGCGCAAATGCGCCCGGCGGCCTGCGCCACACGCACGATCTCTTCGCCTTCCTCGACGGTCATTGTCATCGGCTTTTCGCAGAGCACGTGAAAACCCGCTTCGAGGAATGCCTTGGTGATCTCAAAATGCGTGGCGTTGGGCGTGGCCACTGTCACAAGGTCAACGCGGTCGTCACGATCCCGTTCGCCCGCGAGCATCTCGCGCCAATTGCCATAGGCGCGGTCCGGCGCAATCCCGAGGCTTTGCGCATAGGCGCGCCCCTTGGCGGCGTCGACATCCAGCGCGCCGGCGGTGAAGGCAAAATTGCCGTCCGCCAAAGCCCCAAGCCGGTGCGCCGGGCCAATCTGCGATCCTTCGCCGCCGCCGATCATGCCCCATTTCAGCTGTGCCATTGCACACCCCTTTCGATCTCAGAAATCCGCCACGTCCTGCCACGACCGCGCCTGCGATGATGCATGCACTGCCGCCACGATCCGGTTGACCAGATGCCCATCGGCAAAGGTCGGCCAAACCGGCTTGCCTGTTTCGATGGCGTTCAGGAAATCCTTGGCCTCGATGATGATCTGATCCTGGTAACCGGTCCCATGACCCGGCCCCTGGCAAAACGGCAAGTAGTCGGGATGCTCGGGTCCGGTCAGCACCTTCGTAAATCCACGCGTCGCCTCGGGCCCTTCCGCACGGTAAAGCCAAAGCGCGTTCTGATCCTCCTGATCGAACCGGATCGCGCCATGCGTGCCGTGGATCTCGTAGGCGTAGCCCATCTTGCGCCCCGTCGCCACGCGACTGGCATAGATATGGCCCATCACGCCGCTGTCGAACCGGCACATGATCTGTGCGTGGTCGTCGTTGGTCACTGTCCCGCCGGGCCGCGTGTCGTGCACAATCTCGACATCGGCCATCACGCGCTGGATCGGACCCATCAGGGCGAGCGCGGCATTCAGGATGTGCGGCGCCAGATCGCCCATGCACCCATTGGCCATACCGGACGTGCGCCAATTGGCGGGCGTTTCCGGATCGTGCAGGAAATCCTCTGTGTGCTCAGCCCGGAACCACGTCGGCGCACCAATGGCGCCGTCGGCGATCAACCGCCGTGCAAAGCGGCTGGCGGGCGTGCGGATATAGTTGAACCCGGTCATGTTGGCGACCCCGGCGGCCTGCGCGGCTGTCACCATCGCCGCGCCGTCGTCCAGCGAGGCCCCCAACGGCTTTTCACACAAGACCGGTTTGCCACGCTCCAATGCGGCCACCGCAATCTCGCGATGCATCGACTGCGGTGTCGCGATGACCACCGCCTCGACGGCGGGATCATCGACCAGCACACGCCAATCGGATGTCGCCCGGGCAAACCCATAGTCGCGGCGGTATTTCTCGGCGCTCGTCTCGCTTGATGCGCAGACCATTTCCAGACGGGGCCGCAGGGTCGTGGCAAAAACCGCCCCCACCGCCGACATGGCCACGGCATGCGCCTTGCCCATGTAGCCGCCCCCGACAATCCCGATCCCAATCTCGGCCATGGTCTCCCCCCTTGGCAACCGCAGGCTTGCACCCGCGTGCAAAATCTGTAGCCTCGCGGCATATCCACGACAAGGCACAAGTTCATCGCGCCACATATCGCTGGATTGCGGAGGGGCCATGACAGCATTGATGGACGGCATCAAAGGCAACCGCTTTGTGGTGTTCGGACGCGCGGGCATGGACTTCTTTGCCCATCCGGTGAACACCAAAAGCGAGGACGCCACGACCTTTCACGCCGACCTTGGCGGGTCCTCGGCCAACATTTGCGCGGGCCTCGTGAAACTGGGCAGCGCGGCCGCGCTCGTGACCTCTGTCTCGGATGATGCGGTGGGTCGCTTTGCGGTCAATCGGTTGTCCCACTATGGCGTCGACCACACCCACGTCAAAGCGATCAGGGGCGAAGAACGCACGTCACTCGCCGTATACGAAAGCCGCACCGAAAACTTCCAGAACGTCATCTACCGCAACAACGCCGCCGACTTTCAGGTCAGCGACGCGGATGTCGACGCGGTCGATTACGGCCGCTTCAGCGCGCTGATCACTGCCGGAACAGTTTTCGCCTCGGACCCCTCGCGCAGCTCGACGTTCCGGGCGATGGACCATGCCAATTCCGCCGGGTTACCGATCATTTTTGACATCGACTACCGTCCCTATTCCTGGCCTTCGCCGCAGGTTGCGTCTGACGTGCTGACCCGCGCAGGCGAAGCGTCCGACCTGATCGTCGGCAATGACGAAGAGTTCGGCTTTATGGCAGGTGACATCGCCAAAGGCCTCGACAAAGCGCGTGAACTCGCCGCGCGACCGGGCCGCGTGGTCGTTTACAAAATGGGTGAAAAGGGCGCGATCACGATCGCTGACGGGCAGGAAACACGCACGGGCATCTACCCGGTCGAGGCAATCAAACCCGTCGGCGCAGGCGACAGTTTCATGTCCGGGCTGCTCGCCTCAATCGCCGCCGGGCACGACCTGCACACAAGCGTGCTGCGCGGCTCTGCCTGTGCCTCTATCGTCGTGGCCAACCCGGGCTGTGCGCCTGCCATGCCCACCACCGAACAGCTCGACGCCTTCCTTGCCACTCATCCCGGCCCAACCACGGCCAAGGAGTAAGCCATGCACATCGCCCCCCACGACAACGCCAACGCGCCGATCGTCGATGTCGATCACGATCTGGTGCCGCTGAATTACTTCAACATCGTCAAACTGAACCGCGGTGAGACGTTTGAATACGCGGTGCCCGGCTATGAAACCTGCGTGGTCCCTGCCACCGGGACGGTGCATGTCGACGTGGACGGCGCGGTCTTCAATGACCTGGGCAACCGCGTCGGTGACGTCTGGGGCGGCGAACCCGAGGGCGTCTATGTGCCATCCGGTGCACGCGTCCGTTTGACATGCGTGTCGGACGATACCGAAACGTTCATCGCGGGCGCAAAATACGACAAAGTGCTCGAGCCATTTGACGTCCGCGTGCCGGAACTGGACCTCGTGCAATACGGATCCGACGACACCAAGACGCATCGCAAGATCAAGCACATCCTGGGCGCCAATCAGCACGACAAGGTCGGTCGCCTGCTGGTATCGGAACTGTTCACCGTCGGCGCGGGCGGGTGGTCGGGCTTTCCCAGCCACAAACACGACACCGACCGGCTGCCCGACGAAAGTCGCCACGACGAAACCTACAACTTCCGCTTCAAGCCAAATCACGGCTCGGGTTTGCAGATGCTCCAACGCGAGGATGGCCAGCCGGGCGACGCCTATCACATCGTCGACGGGTCCACGATGCTGATCGACAAAGGCTACCATCCCTGCGCCGTTCTGCCCGGCTACGAAATGTACTATTTCACGATCCTCGGCGGCCTGTCGCAACGTTCGCTGAAACAGTATTTCCAGCCCAGCCACGCCGACCAGTTGCACACCATCCCCGGTATCATGGACATGGTGGCCAAGTTCAAATGACGCTCGCGACGCTTGCCGAGGTTCTCCAACCCGCGCTTGCACAAGGGCGCATCGTCGCTGGTCTGGTCACACTCGGATGGGAAGACATGCGCGCTTATGTCGAAGCGGGCGAGGCCGAGGGCGTGCCGGTGATCCTGCAAGCCGGACCTTCCTGCCGCGAGCACACGCCACTGCCGATCCTTGGCAAAATGTTTCGCCACCTTGCCGAGGGCACAGACATCCCGGTCGTCGCCCATCTCGACCATGGCTACACGGTCGAAGACTGCCGCATCGCCATCGACAGCGGCTTCAGTTCGGTGATGTTTGACGGGTCGCGCAAACCACTGGCACAGAACATTGACGAAACCGCTGCCATCGTGGCCATCGCCCATGCCGCAGGGGTGTCTTGCGAGGGCGAGATTGGCTTTGTCGGCTACACCGGCGGCGAGGCTTCGGCAGGCACAGACCCGGATGAGGCAGCACAGTTCGCGCGCGACACCGGTGTCGATGCAATGGCCATCTCGGTGGGCAATGTGCACCTGCAGGAAAGCGCGGGTGACGGTCTCGACTTGGACCGCATCCGCGCGATCGAAGCTGTCACTGACGTGCCGCTCGTGATCCACGGCGGCTCCGGCGTGCCGCATGATCAGCGCGCCGACCTCGCCCGTACCACCAAGGTGTGTAAGATGAACATCGGGACCGAACTGCGCATGGCCTTTGGCGACGCGCTGCGCGATGCAGTCAATGCCGATCCCGCCCGGTTCGACCGCGTGCAGATCATGAAAGACACCCACGCACCCCTGGTCCAAGCGACACGCGCGGTCCTGCGCGGCTTTGCGGGATAACACCAAGCCTAGGGCGCTGTAGCGCAATGCTTTGCTTTATTCACAGCGACCGAGGTTCCCCGCGGGGAACCTTTTGAGCGTGCGCAATCCCCGCGACTGCTTGCGCACACCCGTCCATGTCTTCTTCTGGCCAAAAATACCTCGGGGTGCGCGAGGGGCAGCGCCCCTCGCTTCGGTCGGATGGGCAACGCCCATTCGAACCTCAGGATGTCTCCACGCAGTGGCGCCGAAACGCGCGTTTCAGCATGTCGAGCTCGGCGCGCAGCAGTTCAACCTCGGCGCGGATATCATCGCCCAGCGCCTCACCGGCGATCAGCGTGAACTGCCCAAGCCGTGTGCCGTCGATACTGTCGGATACAACAAACACCTGCACGCCATCCGCAATGGCCGATGCCGGGACCGGGACCTGCAACAACCACTCGGCCTCCTGCCCGGTTTCGGTCAGTTGCACGTCCGGCACCTCTTCGTTGAGGTGCGTCACGGACAGTTGCGGCACGCCCGTTCCGGTTTGCTGAATGATGCCCTGCCAAATCCCGTGGCGCATCTTGGTCGGTGTCAGGACAAGTGTGCTCATGCCTTCTGGGTTCCTTTACAGCGCCGCGCGCGGTCTGCGGGCCATGGTCAGATCGCGCAAGGTGATCTGGTTCATCTCCGGCCCTTCAAAAATCAGGTCGAGCCATGCCTTTTCCACCCGCTTTTCGTTCAGCTTGGAATAGGCCAGATCGAATTCGACCGTGACATCTTCCTCGTTCAGGGGCAGTTCGCGCACGATCTGTTCGGTGTTGGGTCCGTGCCGGATGTTGATGCGGGCGAAGATTTCCAACGGCTTTTCCATCTCGACAATGGTGTTGATGCTGATCAGGTGCGTCTTGGTCAGTCCATGCACCGCGTCGTCCGGCAGATCGACCACCAGGGACAGGAACGAACCGTCGAATTTGAACACGTCCAGTCGCACACCGTAGGGGGCAAGGTCTTCTTCGCGCAGGTTGCGCACCTGCCGCAGGGTCAACTCGGAAAAAGCGCAGTCGTGAAACAGCGTCACTTCGCGCCCAAGCATCGATTTGGTCTGTACCGAAGACATGCCCGGATGTGCGAGCGGACCGCGCCACAGCTCTGGCCGCCATGACCAATCCGCGTTGAACGGCTTGGGAAACGACTGCGACCCAATGGCTGGCAGTGCCAGCCGTTCGTCCGCGGTATGGATCAATCGGTCAAGATGGGTGCGCAGCATCCGTGCGGCACCGCGTTGTCCGCGCAGGTCGCCCAGCTCGGTATCCGTTGCGTTGCGCGCTGCACGCGCCCAGCGCCGCATCGCCCGCTTGTGGGCGAGTTTGTCTATGATCGTGTTGCCTGCCATGCGCTCTTGTTGGTTCCGAGACGTCGTTGTTTGATTATATCTACGCCAAAGGTTTCACTCAAATAAACTGGCGAGCACAGCGACAGGGCCGCGATTTCCCGCAGGCGTTGCAGATTTGTCTGGCACCGGCCGGCTGCGCACCAATGTCCGCCGCATCGTCTGCACCAAAAGCGATGCACCTTGAGTGCCGATCTCGTCTGCGCCTTTCGGCGTATAGATCGCAAGACCCAGAACCTGGTCCCCAACCACACCGCGCCCGCGCCAGAACGTGTCGTCGAAACTCGGGTCCGGCGGCGTGCCCTGTACTTGCACGAGGGTCAGCGCATCGCGGGTCTCGCGTCTGACAACACGTTCTTCGTCGCTGCTCAGTTCGACTTCGTCCAATGTCGCGTCCTCAGCAACAGCCACCGTTGTCGCCGTAATCAACGCAAGTGGCGCGCCACCTGCGCCAGCCGCACCCAGTGTGTCACACCGCGCCATCAAGGCAAAGCGGCGTTCGATACTGCGCGGATCGACGCAAAACCCGTTCGGTGCGGCCAGCATCACGGCGCCATCGCTTAGCGGTGCGGATTGCAACCCGTCCGATGCGCCACCCGACCCCAGCAGATCGACATCGCAGCCCGCCACAAGGCAGGCCGCGACAAGGCAGGCGCTAGAGATCCATGTATTCATGGCGCTCGGCCTTGGCGCCGGGATGGGTGACCGCACCCAGATAGGTGTCGCCAACCAGTTGCGCGTATTTCCAAAGCGCACCGCTCTGGTAATTGGTTTCGCGCGGCCCGGCCCATGCAGCTTTGCGTTCGGCCAATTCTTCATCCGTCAGGTCAACGCTCAGTTCACCCTTGATCGCGTCGAGGGTGATGATGTCGCCGTCCTTGAGCAAGGCAATCGGCCCGCCTTTGTAGGCTTCGGGACCCACGTGACCGACACAGAACCCGCGCGTCGCACCCGAGAACCGGCCGTCGGTGATCAGCGCCACTTTCTTGCCCATGCCTTGACCCGACAGTGCGGCTGTCGTTGCCAGCATCTCGCGCATGCCGGGGCCGCCTGCGGGGCCTTCGTTGCGGATGACGATCACCTCGCCTTCCTTGTAGGCGCGGTTTTGCACCGCTTCGAACGCGTCCTGTTCGCATTCGAACACCCGCGCGGGGCCAACAAAGCGCTGATGCTGCGCCTCCATGCCCGCGACTTTCACGATGGCACCTTCGGGCGCGAGGTTGCCCTTGAGACCGACCACGCCGCCGGTCCTGGTGATCGGCGTTTCGATCGGGTAGATCACCTTGCCATCCGCTTCGAGATTGATGCGGTCCAGTTCCTCGCCCATGGAGTAACCGGTGGAGGTCATGCAATCCTCGTGGAGCAGACCCGCCTTGCGCAGCTCTTTCATCACAACGAAGACGCCGCCAACCTCGTACAGGTCCTTGGCCACGTACTGGCCACCGGGCTTGAGGTCGACGAAATACGGCGTGTCGCGGAAGATCTCGCACACGTCTTCGAGGAAAAAGTCGATCCCCGCCTCGTGTGCCATCGCGGGCAAGTGCAACCCGGCATTGGTCGATCCGCCAGTGCAGGCCACAACGCGCGCCGCATTCTCGAACGCTTCGCGGGTGCAGATGTCGCGGGCGCGGATGTTCTTTTCGATCAGGTTCATGACCGCCGCGCCGGACGCTTCGGCGTGCTGGTCGCGGGTCTGATAGGGTGCAGGCGCACCCGAGGAATTCGGCAGCGCCAAACCGATGGCTTCGGACACGCAGGCCATGGTGTTGGCCGTGAACTGGCCGCCACAGGCACCCGCCGACGGGCACGCGACACGCTCGAGCACCTCGAGCGCTTCATCGCTCAATCCGCCGCTTTGGTGTTTGCCAACGGCTTCGAACATATCCTGAACCGTCAGGTCGCGGTCGGCATATTCGCTGGGGACCACCGGATCATTGGGCGCACGCCCCGGCAGGATCGACCCGCCATACAGGAACACCGACGGCACGTTCAGACGGATCATCGCCATCATCATACCGGGCAGCGACTTGTCACATCCGGCAAGGCCCACGATCGCGTCATAGCAGTGCCCGCGCATGGTCAGTTCGACCGTGTCGGCAATCGCCTCGCGGCTGGCAAGGGACGACCGCATGCCCTCGTGTCCCATGGCGATGCCGTCGGTCACGGTGATGGTGGTAAATTCGCGCGGCGTGCCATAGGCGGATTTCACACCCATCTTCACCGCTTGGGCCTGCCGGTTCAGCGCGATGTTGCAGGGTGCTGCTTCATTCCAGCAGGTGGCGACACCCACCAAAGGCTGGTGAATCTCTTCCTCGGTCATGCCCATGGCATAGTAATAGGACCGGTGCGGCGCGCGTTCGGGGCCTTCGGTCACGTGGCGGCTGGGCAGCCTCGATTTGTCAAATTTGCCTTTGAGCATCTGGGTCTCCCTGGACATGGTTCGCAGGAAATAGCCCGACCCAAACTCTGCTGCAAGCGCCACGACCTGTTGTAATGCCCTGTTTCGCAGCCTAGATTTCCCTGATGCCGTGGCGGGGCCCGCCCCCAGAGAGTGAGATCGCGGCACACGCCGTCGGGACGCCACATGGATTCCAGCCTTTTCGCCTTTATCTGGAAGCATTCGAAACGCGATCAGCTGATGCTTCTTGGGCTGACCATCGTCACGTTCCCGTTCCTGTACGCCACACTGGAATTGCCCAAACGGATCATCAACGACGCCATTGGCGCCGAGGGTGGCGTGATCCGCGTGCTCGGGTACGAATTCAGCCAGGTGCAATTCCTGATGGCGCTGTGTTTCGGCTATCTTGGCGCGGTGCTGGCGCATGGGCTGCTCAAGATGCGGCTGAACACGATGAAGGGCATCACCGCCGAACGCATGTTGCGGCGCTTCCGCTACCAGCTTCTGACCCGCATGCACCGCTTCCCGCGCAGCTACTTCCGCGCCACCAGCCAGGGTGAGCTGGTCAGCATGATCACGTCCGAAGCCGAACCGATGGGCGGGCTAATGGGGGACATGGTTGCGCAGCCGGTGTTTCAGGCCGGACAGATGCTGATCATCGTGATCTTTCTGTTTCTGCAATCGGTGTGGTTCGGGTTGGCGGGCATCGCGCTGATCCCGTTGCAGGCCTATCTGATCCCGATGCTGCAGCGGCGCATCAACCTGCTGAACAAGGAACGCATTCGCGAAATCCGCGCCTTTTCCGCCGAAATCGGAGAAAGTGCGGCAGGCATCACCGACCTGCGCGCCAATGGCGGGCTGCGCTACCGGCTGGCGCAACTGACCGACAGGCTCAGCCGCCTGTTCGAGATCCGCTTTCAGATCTACCAGAAAAAGTTTTTCATGAAGTTTCTCAACAACTTCATCACGCAGCTGACGCCGTTCTTTTTCTATTCGGTGGGCGGCTTGCTGGCGATCCGCGGCGACATCACGGTGGGCGCGCTTGTGGCGGCGCTCGCAGCCTACAAGGACCTGTCGAGCCCGTGGAAAGAGCTGCTGACCTACTACAACCAGACCCAGGACATGGCGCTGCGCTGGGAAGTGGTCACAGAACGGTTCGCGCCGCCGGGCGAGTTTGACGAGGCGCTGTTTGACGGTGCGCCCGACACGGTACCGCATCTGCGCGGGGACATCGTTCTGGACGATGTGACCGTGCGCAATGGCGACGGGCGCAACATCCTCGAAAACATATCGCTCACGATCCCACAGGGCGCCCGTGTCGCGATCCAGGCCAAGAACCAGAGCGAACGCGGCGCCCTGGCCGAGCTGTTGATGCGCGAGGTGCTGCCAAGTCGGGGCAAGGTGACGCTCGCCGGTCATGATCTGCAGGCGTTACACCAGGCCGTCCTTGCCTCGCGTATCGGCTATGCGCACTCGGCGCCGTACCTGTTTCAGGGCGCGCTGCGCGACAACGTGATGATGTCGCTGCGCACAAGGCCGCAGACGGCCACCGCATGGAACGACCGTTTCGCCAACGAAGCCGCGCGCTCGGGCAACAGCCCGGACCGCCTGCAGGACCCGTGGATCGACCCCGGACTGGCCGAGCTAGAGACCGAAGACGACATCCGGGAATGGTGGTTCGAGCTGATCCAGGCGATGGGCATCGACGACTTCGTCTTTGGTCGCATGATGGAACGCCAGATCGACGAAAGCGTCGATCCGGATCTGACCGCCGCCATCGTCAGACTGCGCCCGCAGATCGAAGAGGCGCTGATCGAGGCGGAACTGGACCAGTTTGTGCATCGGTTTGACCCCGATACGTTCAACCCGTCGGTCCCCTTGGGTGGTAACCTGATGTTTGCCGCACCCCGGCGCCCGCTGACGCAGGACGAACTTGTGTCGGACGCGGGCTTTATGGGGATGCTGTCGGAACAGGGCCTTGCCGAACAGGGCATCGCCATTTCGCAAACGTTGATCGAAACGCTGGACAAGACCTTTGGCAAGGACGGCACAAACCACCCGCTGTTCACCGCCCTCGGAATAGAAGAGGCGGTTTACGAACGCCTCGTCGACATCGCCGCCCGGCGGCGCGACAAGGGCGACGTTGCGCTCAGCGAGGATGAGTTTGCGCTGCTTCTGACCGTGCCTTTTGCCTTTACCGCCGAACAGATCGGTCCGGCCTTTCCCGAAAGCTTCAAACAGGAAATCGTCAAGATCCGGCAAAAGAACGGGCCCGCCCTGCGTAAGCAGGTCGAGACGATGTTCGTGCCCATCGCCCCCGACACCTACCTGCCGCGCCTGACCATCATGGAAAATGCGCTTTATGGCCGGGTATCCATGGTCGCCGGCGCCAAGGCCGAGGAAATCGAGTCACTCGTGGCACGCATCATTTCCGAAAACGGGCTGCGCCGCGCGGTGGCGCAAACCGTCTTTGACGTGCAGATCGGCATCGGCGGCAGTGGTATGCCCGACACGTTCATGGAACGGCTCGCCTTTGTCCGCGCCGGGATCAAGCGGCCCGACATCATGATCATGGATCGTGCGCTGGCCAGTTTCGAAGACGAGGTTCGGCTGAAAACCCAAACCGCCCTGCGGGATCTCTTGCCCGACAGCACGATCATCGTGCTCGAAGAAACCATTCCGCACCCTGACATGTACGACATGTTCGTCGAAATCGAAGACGGGCGGATCGACGGGGTCAGCCGGGTCGAAGACGAAGAAGACAGCGACGATCTGGGCCGCAAGCTGCGCGAGATTGCCAAGACCGAACTGTTTTCCGGCATCTCCACCCGCAACCAGCGCCTGTTGGCCTTTGCCGCCCGTTGGTACGACGCACCCGCGGGGCAGCGCGTCTTTTCCATGGGAGAAAAGGCGGACGCGGCGTATCTGTGCACCTCGGGCAAGGCGCGGCTGTCTTATGACGGTGCCGACGGGGTGGAACGCAACGTGACCGAGGTGCTGCCGGGTCGCCTGATCGGTGATCTCGCCATCATCCTTGGCGATACGCGGCAGCTGCACCTGACCGCGGTCGAGGACACCACGTTCCTGCGCATCGGCGGACCGGAATTCCGATCCGTTTTGGAAAACGACAATGGTGTCGTGCTCAGCCTGCTGCAGACCGTCGCGGGTTACCTGACCAATTCAGCCGAGCTCTTGAGACAGGCCAATGTCGAAATCGCCAGCAACAACGCCGAACCGGTCCACGAGGCGGTTGAAAAGGCAACAGAAGACCAACCATCATGAGCATCTGGCGCTTTGACTACGCCCCGCATGCCGCGTTCGTGGCCCCCGCCATTCCCAAGGGCCAGCTGTGGCGGCTCCTGATCGGGATCGTCCTGGTGGCTGCGTTCTTTCTCGCGCTCAGCCAGATGCTGGTGAATACGGTGATGTCGCTGACCGGGGGTGCCGGGCTGTCCTATGGTGATCCGGATGCTGCAGTGGGCCAAACACCAGGAGAGGTGCTTTTGTTGCTGGCACAACTGGGGTTGCTTGGTGTGTCAGCGGGCCTTGTCTGCGTCGTGGCACATGCCCGCGCGCCCGCCACTTTGATCGGCCCGCGTGGCCCGGCCTTGGGACAGTTCGCGGCTGTGACCACCGTCCTTGTCCTCATCGTGCTGGCGCTGCTGATCCTGCCGCCTTACGGCTTTGACGAACCGATGCAGCGGAACATGGGGCTGGGGGTGTGGCTGCTGCTGTTGCCCTTCGGGCTGATCGCCGTGCTGATCCAGGTCAGCGCCGAGGAGTTACTGTTTCGTGGCTACTTGCAGCAGCAGCTTGCCGCACTCAGCAACTCTCCGTTTGTGTGGATGATTGTGCCGTCGGCGATTTTTGGCGCGCTGCACTACACGCCCAGCAGTGCGGGCAGCAACGCCATGACCATTGCCATGCTCGCCGGTGTCTTTGGCCTGATCACCGCCGATCTCACGGCCCGGTCCGGCACGTTGGGTCCGGCCATCGCGCTGCATTTCATCAACAACGTGCAGGCCATCCTGATCACCAGCCCACCGGATGAAATGTCCGGCCTTGCGCTTTATGTCCTGCCCTTTGGCCTCGGTGACGAAGCGATGATGGCGCAGTGGCTGCCGGTCGACCTGGGCTGGATGCTTGTGGCGTGGCTCGGCGCCCGTCTGGCCATCCGCGCCTGATTGCATTTGCCGCCATGCCCGATTAACTGGAGCAGCAGCGGCGCAACGCGGAAGAACACATGAACTGGATCACCAACTACGTCCGGCCCCGGATCAACTCGATCTTTTCGCGGCGCGAAACGCCGGACAATCTGTGGACCAAATGTGACGAGTGCGGCACGATGCTGTTTCACCGCGAATTGTCGGACAACCTGAATGTCTGCACCAATTGCGGGCATCACATGGCGATCACGCCGCGCGACCGGTTCGAGGCGCTGTTTGACGGCGGTATCTTTGCCGAGATCGAGGTGCCTGCGCCAGTCGCCGACCCGCTGCATTTTCGTGACCAAAAGAAATATCCCGACCGGATGAAGACCGCGCAAAAGACCACCGGCGAGGCCGAGGCGATGCTGGTGGCCGCGGGCGAGATCGGGCGCACGCCCATTGTTGCCGCCGCGCAGGATTTTTCGTTCATGGGCGGGTCCATGGGCATGTTCGTGGGCAACGCCATTATCGCCGCCGCCGAAGAGGCGGTAAAGCTGAAGCGGCCGCTGATCCTGTTTTCCGCCGCGGGCGGCGCGCGGATGCAAGAGGGGATCCTGAGCCTGATGCAGATGCCGCGCACCACCGTTGCCGTGCAGATGCTGAAAGAGGCGGGCCTGCCCTATATCGTGGTCCTGACCCACCCCACCACAGGCGGTGTTACCGCCAGCTACGCGATGCTGGGCGACATCCACATCGCCGAACCCAATGCCCTGATCTGCTTTGCCGGGCCGCGCGTGATCGAACAGACCATCCGCGAAAAGCTGCCCGAAGGGTTCCAGCGTGCCGAATATCTGCTGGATCACGGGATGCTGGACCGCGTGACCAAACGGACCGAGATGCGCGAAGAGTTGATCACCGTGACCCGGATGCTGCTGGGCCTGCCCCCCGCGATAAAAGGTGACCTGCCCGCACCGGACACCACGTCGGCCGAGGCCGAAGGCACCGACGCAGCCAAGGAATGACCGACGGTTCCGACGCCATCCTTGCCCGGATGATGGCCCTGCACCCGAAAATCATCGACCTGACGCTGGACCGGGTGTGGCGCCTGCTGGACCGTTTGGGCAATCCGCAGAACGGCCTGCCGCCTGTAATCCACATCGCAGGCACCAACGGCAAAGGGTCCACCCAGGCCATGATCCGTGCGGGACTTGAGGCGGCGGGCCACCGCGTCCACGCCTATACCTCGCCCCACCTGGCCCGGTTCCACGAACGCATTCGGCTGGCCGGTGATTTGATTTCAGAACCGGACCTGACGGCGATCCTGGACGAGTGCTATGCCGCCAACGGTGGCGACGACATTACATATTTCGAGATCACGACCTGTGCCGCGCTGCTGGCTTTTGCCCGGACGCCTGCTGACTACACGCTGCTTGAGGTGGGTTTGGGCGGGCGGCTGGACGCGACCAATGTGATCGGGCGACCTGTGCTGACGGTAATCACGCCCGTGTCCATGGATCACGAGGCGTTTCTGGGCGATACGCTGGCCGCGATTGCGGGCGAAAAGGCAGGGATCATCAAGCGGGGCGTGCCTTGTGTCGTTGGCCCCCAGGGCGACGAGGGGATGGACGTCATCGAAGCCCGTGCCGCCAGGCTGGGCGCGCCGCTGCTGGCCTATGGGCAACAGTGGCACGCGGCACCCGAACGGGACGGCATGATCTATCAGGACGAAAATGGCTTGCTGGATTTGCCGCGCCCTGCATTGGCGGGGGATCACCAGATTCAGAACGCGGGCATGGCGCTGGCTGCTTTGCGTCATCTCGGGTGCGGGGCCGATGCTTGCCTTGCTGCGGTGCGTGATGCGCAGTGGCCGGCACGGATGCAACGCTTGCGCAGGGGGCCGCTGCTGGAGGTTGCAGGTACGGCCGAACTGTTGCTGGATGGCGGGCACAACCCGGCGGCGGGCCGTGCCATTGCGGCGACCCTGTCGCGGATGCGCCCGCGGCCTGTCCACGTGGTCTGTGGCATGTTGAACACCAAGGACGTGCAGGGCTACTTGCAACCGCTGGGCCAGATCGCGGACAGCCTGACCGCGGTGTCCATCCCCGGCGAAGCAAACACGCTGAGCGCCGAGGCCACGTGCGACGCGGCACAGGCGGTCGGGATGCAGGCCACGACGGCACCGGA
>JBCBCR010000037.1:0-21321 GCA_038530495.1 Pseudomonadota bacterium
GCCGCAGGTGTGCCGACCCCCGCGGTCAGCCAGCTTGAAGTGCAGACCGAAGTGAACTTTATCGCCTTCACCGAAGAAGAGCGCAGCAAGATCCTGGGGTCGTTCCCGGTGTCCGAGTTCACCATTCCGTCCGACACCTACGAGTCGATGACGGCAGACGCCAATTCGGTGTCGATGTGGAACTTTGCCATTGCCAACTGCGAACTGCCTGCGTCCTTCGTCGAGGCTGTGGTGGACGTCGTCATGTCCGACAATGAGCGGATGATGGGCATCCACAAGGCGGCCCGGTCCACTCTGCCCGAGAACTGGGACAAGAACGGCGTGCTCAAGTGGCACCCCGGTGCGGCCAAGTGGTTCACCGAGAATGCCGGTGCGGACATCCCCGCCGACATGATCCACGGCGGCTAAGCCTACCGCTGACAAGCAAAAACTCCTGACCGGCGACGGTCAGGAGCCATCGCCCGGCAGCAGGCCGGGCGCTTCCTTTGGGGGGAAGACCAATGACCGACAGTGCCAGCCAGACCACGACCGATCAGGTGATCGCCGAAGGCGTCGATGACGAACCCGTCGAGGGCAACCGCCGCCTTTTTACCGGTCGGGCCTACCTGTTGATTGCGGCTCTTGCCGCCATTTATGCCGCGTTCCACATGATCGCGCTCAACGGCGTGTCGATCTCGGATTATACCGGGATCGAGATTGGCTTTCTGCCGCAATTCCCCCTCGAGACATGGAATTTCCGCATCGTGCACATCGCGGGGGCGCTGGCCTTGGGCTTTGTGCTGTACTCCGCGCATACCTTCCGCGAACGCGAGGGTGACAGGGGTGGGTCAAAACTGATCAGCATCGCTGCGGCGCTGTTGATCGTTCCCGCACTTGTTGCGGGCGTCACGGCTGTCGGCTTTGTGCAGACCATCAATTCCGGCACCTTGCCGCAAATGGGCGGCCTGACCACGTGGGCTGCATTCCCGGGCACCGACATCTACACCGCCGAGGTGTACTGGTTCGGTATCCCGCTGTTGATCGCATCGCTGGGCGCCGTGCTCATGGGCTGGTTTGAAAAGCGTGACCGCGCGCAGGTGGCGGCATCGGACATCGTTCTGGCGGTTTGCGCGGGCGTGGTGGCGATCTATTTCACCGCGATCTACGGCACCGCGGCCCGCAACTCGGTCGGGACGCCGTTTGTGCCCATCGGCGTGGCCTTTGCCGCGACCGCAGGATCGGCCATGATCCTTGAACTGACGCGCCGTGTGGCAGGGCTGGCGCTGGTGATCATCACCGGCGTGTTTCTGGCCTACACATTCACGGCGCATCTGTTGCCCGGCATTCTGGCGGTACAAAGCGCCTACAGCTGGCAGCGCTTCTTTGGCCATGTGTATTCGGACGCCGGTATCCTTGGGCCGACGACGGCGGTGTCGTCGACCTATATCATCCTGTTCATCATATTTGCCGCGTTCCTGCAGGCGTCGAAAGTCGGCGACTATTTCGTCAATTTCGCCTTTGCCGCAGCAGGCCGCGCACGCGGTGGCCCGGCCAAGGTGGCGATCTTCGCCTCGGGCCTCATGGGCATGATCAACGGCACGTCCGCGGGCAACGTGGTGGCCACAGGGTCCTTGACCATCCCGCTGATGAAAAAGGTCGGCTACGACAAGAAAACCTCCGGCGCGATTGAGGCTGCCGCCTCCACCGGCGGGCAGATCATGCCGCCGATTATGGGGGCAGGGGCCTTTATCATGGCCGAAATCACGGGCATCCCGTACCAGGAGATCGCCATTGCCGCGATCATCCCTGCGGTGCTGTATTTCGCGTCGATCTACTTTATGGTGGATTTCGAGGCGGCCAAGATGGGCATGCGCGGCATGCGCGAGGACGAATTGCCAAAGCTACGCGAGATGGCGCGGCGGGTGTTCCTGTTCCTGCCCATCATCATCCTGATTGCAGCGCTGTTCATGGGCTATTCGGTGATCCGGGCAGGGACGTTGGCGACCGTTGCAGCGGCAGTGGTGTCGTGGCTGACGCCTTACCGCATGGGGCTTGGGTCGATCATCAAGGCGTTCGAGCTGGCCGGTGTCATGTCGATCCAGATCATCGCCGTGTGTGCCTGTGCGGGCATCATCGTGGGCGTCATCAGCCTGACGGGCGTTGGCGCGCGGTTCTCGGCGGTGCTGCTGGATCTGGCGGGGGTCAGCCAGTTGCTGGCGTTGTTCTTTGCCATGTGCATCGCGATCCTGCTGGGCATGGGCATGCCCACGACAGCGGCCTACGCGGTGGCGGCGAGCGTTGTGGCGCCGGGCCTTGTGCAGCTGGGTATCCCGCAGCTGACGGCGCATTTCTTTGTGTTCTTCTTCGCTGTTGTGTCGGCCATCACGCCGCCCGTGGCGCTGGCCAGCTATGCCGCGGCGGGTATTTCCGGTGCCAACCCAATGGAGACGTCGGTCGCGTCGTTCAAGATCGGCATCGCCGCGTTCATCGTGCCGTTCATGTTCTTCTATAACAGCGCCATCCTGATGGATGGCACCGCGTTCGAGATCATCCGTGCTGGTATCACGGCTGTTGTGGGCGTGTTCCTGCTGTCATCCGGCGTGCAGGGCTGGTTCATGGGGGGACGCGCCGTTTGGTTTCTGCGGTTGGGCCTGATTGCCGCGGCGCTGTTTATGATCGAGGGCGGGCTGGTCACCGACCTGATCGGCGTGGGCGCGGCAGTGGCTGTGTTTGTCATCCAGCGAGCGTTCCGACCGAGCGCCGACGCGGTGATCCCGGTGCGCGGCGCCGACTGATCCCAAACAAAAAGGGCGCCTTTTGGGCGCCCTTATCCTTGCTGTGGACTGCTCAGCGCCAGCGCAGGTTGTCGCGGCTCAGCTGGTCGAGGCTGGTGACCCCCATCAGCTTCATGTCCCGCTCGATCTCAGTCCGCAGGTTGCCAAGCGCCTTTTCCACGCCCGCCTGTCCGGCTGCGGCCAATGCATAGAGATAGAGCCGCCCACCCGAGCACGCTTTCGCCCCGACGCTCAACGCCTTCATCACGTGGGTGCCGCGCTGGATGCCGCCCTCGCAGATCACGTCGATCTTGTCACCGACGGCGTCGCAAATCTCGGCCAGTTGATCGAACGGCGCGCGCGAGCCGTCCAACTGCCGCCCGCCATGGTTCGACACCATAATGCCGGTGCAGCCGATGTCGACCGCGCGCTTGGCGTCTTCGACGCTCATGATCCCCTTCAGCGCGAACTGCCCGTTCCACTGCGCACACAGCTTTTCGGCGTCTTTCCAGTTCATCGACTGATCGAGCATGGTCGAGAAGTACTCGCCCACGCTGACCGCCACGTTGGTGCCCGCGTTCACGTGACCCGACAGATGCGGCATGTCGAATTTTTCCTTGGTGAACCAGTGGTAGGCCCACATCGGGTGGGTGGCGAAGCTGATCAGCGATTCCAGCGTCAGCTTGGGCGGAGAGGTGAATCCGGTGCGCAGGTCGCGTTCACGGTTGCCGCCGGTGATGGTGTCCACGGTCAACGCCATGACGTTGAAATTCGCCGCCCGCGCGCGTTCCAGCAGCGCGTCGTTCAGGCCACGGTCCTTGTGGAAATAGAACTGGAACATCTTCGGGCCGGGCGCGATCTTGGCGATCTCTTCAACCGTCACCGTGGCCAATGAGGACACACCGAACATCGTGCCGTGTTTGGTCGCGGCCTTGCCGACGGCGCGCTCGCCCTCGTGGTGAAACAGGCGTTGGAGCGCGGTGGGCGCGCAATAGACTGGCATGTCGAGTTTCTGGCCCATGACCTCGACCGACATGTCGACCTCTTCGACACCGTTCAGGACATTTGGCACCAGGTCCACGTCGTCAAACGACGAGGTGTTGCGCGCATAGGTGATTTCATCATCGGCGGCTCCGTCGATGTAATGAAAAATCGGTCCCGGCAGGCGGCGCTTCGCCAATTTGCGGAAATCCTGAAAATTGTGGCAGTTGGCGAGGCCCATGGGTGTCTCCGCTGGCTGTGTTGCGTAAATTGGTAAGATCATATTACCAATAAAGCCAATTAGGCTGAATTCGGGCTCAGGTCAAGCGGTGTCTGAAAAACAGGTGACCTGCGTCCCGGGCTTGGCCCGCGACCTTATCGGTTGGACGGAAGGAGAGGCCCCGGATCAAGCCTGGGGCGCACAGGCTATCCGACCTGCAGCAGTTGTGCAGGGCGGTGGTCGTTATACATGCGCTGTACAAACAGGCCCGTGGGGCGCTGGCGCAGCTCCTTGTAGACCTTTTGCATGTAATCCGGGCACTTGGCCTCGTTCGGCAACATGCCGTGGTAGCCTTGGGCCAGGATCATCGGGCCGAGGGCTGCGGCGGTGGCGAGATCGGCGTAGGTCATCGTGTCGCCGGTCAAATACTTGCGCCCGTCGCTGAGCTTTTCATCAAAATGATCCCAGCCCTCGTAAATCTCGGCCAGTGCGGCGTCCGCCACGGATTGATCCAGCTTCAGCCCCTTGTACATCAGCGCCCGGATCACCCGGAACGCCAAGAGGCAGGTCAGGTATTCCCACCACGGCACCTTGGTCGTGATCGAGGGCCACACGACCCATTTGTATTTCAGGAAATTCCAGTAGGACCAGTTCACCACGCAGCCACCCAGTTTCCAGTACGAATACTTGGTGATCTCGTCGACCTCGGCGGCAAGGTCGGGGTGCGCCGTGGCATCGGGCAGCAGGCGGTGATCCTCGGACACTGTGGGGTCGAATTTCTCCGCGATCTTGCGGCAGCCCACGGTCTTTTTGTCCTTGTCGCCGCCTTCGACAAACAGCGGATACCCTTCCTTGCCCTCGCCCCACCACGCGAGCGCCAGAACGTGAAAGATCGGCGCATGCGGGCGTTCGGTGTAGCTGACGTTGTAGTGCGCCATCAGCCAGCGGCTGAGATCGACACCGGAGGAGGGCAGGAGTGTGATCAAGAGGTTCTTTGCCATGGGCCTGCCCTGTTAGGTGTCGAACTGCACGTTGAAATGCGCCGGAAAGCCCAGCGTGCCGGTGGTGATCTGGCCCGCGTCCCCGGGCGCGCGGCGCAGGTTGGGTCGCGCCAGCAGCGGCTTGAGAATCGCCGGAATCACCGCCTGATTGATTGCATCGCCAAAGCAGCGGTGCATGCCGTAGCCCCAGATGATGTAGGTTTCCCACGGCCGGTCGATGCGAAACTCGTTCGGCATCGGGATTTCAAACCGGTCAAAGCAGGCCGAGGCATTGGACGCAAAAACGATCTGGCCCTTTCGCACCTTCATCTGTCGCAGCGTCGAGGCAGCGATGTGGCAATCGCGCGTGGCGCGGCGGTAGATCACCGGGTTGAACGGGTTGAACCGCAGCGCCTCCCAGATGTGCTGCGCCAACAGGTCGTCATCGCCGGCCACCGCCGCCTTGTGCGCCGAGGCAAGATCATCGGGACGGTTCAACAGCTCATCGAGCGCAAGGCAACTGGCCTTGGAAATCGTCGGGATCGCGCCGATCAGCAGCCCGAGGATGTTGTTGCGGATGCCTAGATCGCTCATCCCCGGCGTGTCAGAGGACTGCAGGGGGAGGCACCGGTTCAGGATGTCGGGTGCGTCGGTGGGGTTGGCCTTGCGATCGGCGATGTGCGCGTCGAGATACTCGCGCAACTCCGCCGCACATCCCAAGGCGCGCGCGCCCTTTTGTTCATCCGCGCTTAGGTCCTGAAACAGGTACCAGAACAGGGTCGTGGTCCATTCCTGCATCTGCGCGCGCGTGGCCCCACAGCCGAAATAGGTGTCGGTCATGTCCCACGGCACTTCGAGCGTCAGCGCGGGCACGATGTCGAGCTCTCCGCCGCTGGCGCCAACGATCTCATTTGCGCGTTCGGTGGCGCGGGGGCGCACGATCTCGTCCACATCCGTCATTCGGGCGGCAAGACGCATGGCGGACGTATCGCGCGTATAGTCCCACCCCGGCTGCATCCCGAGAAAGAAATTGTCACCCTCGGTCAGTTGCCGCATCCGCGGGCCATAGACGACCTCGAAATCATCGTTGCGGTTCAGCACGTCCAGCACATCGACCCGTCGGGTCACCAACGCTGTGCCGGTGTTGTCGTAGCATTTCATGATCACGCGTTTGAGCGACAGGTTCGGCCAGAAGCTGCGCAACACGGCAAAGATGTGCCGTTGCGTGGTGGCCGCGGTGAAGAAGGTGCCAAGGCTCTTGCCAATTGCCGCGCGGATACCGCCGACGACGGTCCAGCCAAAGGCATAGAACCCTTCGGCCCAGACCCACAGTCGGGCGAGCGTTGCGGTGAAGATGTTCATGCTGGCTGCAAACATGGGATCAGGTCGGGTCCACGATGCCCATCGACATCATCCGCAGCGCTGTCATCGACGGGGCAAAGAAGTAATCCCCGCCGCGGCATTCCACGAAGGTCTTGAGCTTGTTCATGACGTAGGGCGGTTTGCCCGACTTGGGGTCGGACGGAATGGTGAACCGCGTGTGGTGTTCGTGATTGCCCAGCATCGGGCAGGTGTTGTTGCCCTGATGGAAATCCAGGCCGTACTGGATCCATTGCTGCTGCACAAACTCGAACTGGCGAAACAGGCTTGATCCCATGATGATCATGATCACGCCCTGTTCGGTGTCGTCGGTGTTGTCGTCCGACGACGCACCATAGGGCAGGCCGCGGCGCAGGATGCGGCGGCGTTTGTTCAGCGCGCTTGTTCCCTTGTTGTCGGGTTGTTCACCGCTGGCACTGTCAACGCCGCCCTTGTTCAGCGGGTCGAGATAGTCGCGCGTGTTCATGCGCCGCATATGCGCGCCGCCGGGGCATTTGAACCCCGCCATGTCGTCGCCATACCGGAAATTCCGGGCTTCTTTGGTCCCGATATAGGCGAGGTGCTTTTTGTACCCCTCCAGCGGATTGATGTCGTCACCGCGCCAGCCCATCTTTTCGCCAAATGCGATCCATTCGGCATAGGTCGGAACCACTGAAAGCGGCACGCCGTCCGACCAGCGCCCCGCCATCTTCGCGCGCAAGGTCTCGACCGCCTCTTCCATGGGGACGTCCATGATCCTGGCATAGCGTTCGGCTTCTTCGTTCACGACCGCATCAAAGCTGCCGACGTTTTCGTGCAGCTTGCGGAAGGCAAAGAAGGTGCCGTTGTGCATGAACTCGGGCGGTGGGGCAGCAGGCGGCAGTTCCTGGCTTTCATCCGGGTGGCCGAGGATGAACTCACCCGTGGCCAGAGGTTCCCAGATCGGGTCGCCCTTGTCGTCATATTTCATGATTTTGCCGCGCCCGATCACGGCGTCATCGACGATGTTGTCGGGCAGTTGTCCTTCGAAGACCGGGTTGCCGATCCCGTCGGTAAAACCGAAGTGTTCTTTGGCCGTGGGCACACGCATGCCGCCGATGTCTTTGAACACGGCGGAGCCTTCCTGGTAGGGCTGTTTGCCATCCTTGCCCACGCCGGTGAGGTGGCGGACGCCGCAATCCTTGGCGGTTTTCAGCACCCATTTGGTGCGCTCCTCGAGCATGGGGTGCGGCGTATCCAGCTGCATCTCGCCCGCGCTTTGGGCGTTGAGCGTGATCATCACGTGCACGTCGTCCGGTCCAAACCCCTGCGTGCCCTTCAGCCGGCTCTTTTGCCAGATCGGGTCCCAGTGGCTGTCCCAATCGTCTTTCTCAGCCTCTTCTTCGGTCACGTTCTGGTCGCGGTCACCCAGGATAAAGGCGCGCTGCTTCATCCCTTCGATATATTCGTCGGGAAAGGCCTGCAGCGTGCGCACCGGCAGTTGCAGGGCCAGAAGGCCGGGAAATGTCAGCGCCACATTGGTCGTGACCTTGGGCCGCGACGCCTGATCCGGCCAGCGCGCGGCGGTCGTTACCTTCTTGCGGATCTGGTCAAGAAAATGGCGCCCCTTTTCGGGGGTTTTGTGCGGGAAATGGAAGAAAATGTATCTAGCAAAGGGAAAGGAATAGCGGCCATAGGCCCGTGTCACATTCCCCTGAATGTCGTCGAGGTTCAATTCACGTGTCATATCGGGCTCTTACGTGGTCACGTTGTCGGGGTTCTGGGACGAGATCACCCCGGGCTTCTGGGTCATGGATTGGCGGTTTTGCGGTTTGTGCTTGGCGACAAATTCACCAAACGCGGCATGCAACTGGTCCGGCGGCAGCCCCTGGTTTTCAATGAAGAACTCGGAAAAGTTTTGCTGGATATACAGACCCTTCAGCACCGATGGCAGGTCGTCATATTTCGCTGGCGCCAGCGGTTTTTCACCGTTCCAGATCGCGAACTTGACGGCGAGAAAGCCGATGCCCGCAGTGATCAACCCGCCGATCACAAATGTCCAGAAGGTCGACCAGCCGAGGATCGGCATGTCGTCGACACCCAAAAGCCGCAAGAGGAGTGCCAAGAGCGTGATCACCAGGGGCACGCCGACTGCGATCAGCAATGGCTTGAACGGCAGGATGTTGAATGCGGCCTTCTCGAGATCGAGATAGTAGTCGTGGAATGGCATCGTCGTTTCCACGTGGCACTTGTCCAGGTAGTCCGCGAAATCATCGGCTGTCTTGACCCGGTCAAAGCCGTAGCAATTGGAATAGAGCGCGCTCAGCTCTTCCTGCATCGTCTCCCACAGCTTGCGGGCATAGGCCGCGCGCACCTTGCGCTGTTCGGCGGCGCTCAGCTTGGTGGGCAGGGGGTCGCCGTCGGACACGATCGCGTCCACATCGGCGCAAAAGACGAGGTAAGGCGCCTTCAGGCGGTCGACGTGCTGCGGCACCATCTGGTCGTTGCCCGTCAGTTTTGCCGTGATCGGGTTCATCGTGTTGCGCCCGTTGTAGATCACGTCGTTCAGCACGAACATCCGCGCCAGATGGTTGCGGGTGTTGCGGGCAAAGGGGCTGTTGAATGCGCCCTTGTCGGTGGCGGGCGACTGGTTCGCCGTGGGCAGGCGGGCAAGGGCGATGCGCACCCGTTGTTCATAGGACACCGCGGTATCGTCGCCGTCCCCCTCGGGCGCGCCGGGCAGGATCGGCGCCATCGTGGTCAAAAATATGTGGCCGCTGTCAAAATCAGGCATCGACGTTCTCCCGACCTGCTGCGGCGCGTTTGGCGCGGAATTCTTCTTGCGCCTGTGCGACATAGGCTTCGCGATTGATGTCGGCGCGTTCGGTGTCGAGGCTGGCGACGGGACCGTAGCCCGGATCACCCAGCCCGACCTGCATGGCAAGCGCCGCCTTCTCATACGCTTTCGCAAATTCCTCGGGGCTGACCTTGCCATGCATTTCGGCGAGCTTCAGCACCTCGTCATAGATCAGCAGGCTGGTCTTGACGTCCCGCTGTGCCGACCCGGGCGTTGCGTTGTAATAGTAGTCGGTGTTGACCTGATTGAACGTGATGTAGTCCTTGAACGGGGTGATCGGGATCGACTTGGGGTATTTGACCGAGCTGTACCAGAACAGGTCGAGGCCGCTGGGAATGCCGTCGGAAAACGCGTCGATGTATTGATCCCACGTGCCGTTGAAGTTTGAGCAGAACAGAACGTAATCGTTGTCCAACTCTTCCTTGCCCTGTCCCAGGTCGGGCCAGTCGGCAGGTTTGATGATCACCCATCGGGCAAAGTGGATCAGCGACAGGCCCAGTAGGCCAAGAAGGTTGGTTGGCTGACCGCGTGAGACCATGAATAGGGCCCGGTTGATCCAGGTAATCTTGGGATTGCTGGGCGTCACGACGTTCATCGCATACGCCTTGCCCGCTATGTTCGACATTATCCGTGCCTTTGAAAATATTGGGTTCGAATCCCCTAAACGATGCACCAGCATTAACTTTTCGCAAAGGAAAACCTCACTCGAGGTTGTGATGATTGCTCGGAAGGCGGGATGTGCCGTGTCGAATTTTGGCTTAATTGCGTCCCGTTTCGTTCTGAAATTGAACGATAATTTTTCAGTATCGCATATGGGATCAGCAGGGCGACAATAGCGCCTGACTTCAGCGATATGAAATTCACGAACGGATGTGCCCAAAAATCTGGCGCAGCTTTCGATGGCTGACAGCAGCAACGCGCGCGCCCGCGCGATATTGAATATCCGCGCCACCGGGACGTCAGATGTCGCAATCGGGCGACGCCCGCGCGGCGCTGTCTGATAGGGTAAGCGCATGACTGACCCTGTGCTTCCCGACCCACAGTTTTCCGGTCGCTGCCAATGCGGTGCCGTGCGCTACCGATTGGTGGCGCCGCCCGCGTGGACCGCGCTGTGCCATTGTGACAGCTGCCGCCGCGCAGCGGGTGCGCCGATGGTGGCGTGGATGGGGTTCGAAGTGGATCAGGTGCTGTGGACCGGCACACGGCGGTTCTACAACTCTTCAGCCAAGGCCAAGCGCAGTTTTTGTCCGGTCTGCGGCACGCAAATGAGCTTTGAAAGCACGGCTTGGCCCGGGGAGGTGCACCTGCCTGCCATGTCGCTTGATGACCCGACCGCCTACCGGCCACAGCTGCACTGCCATGCGGGCGAACAACTGGATTGGTTGAAAATCCACGACGCGTTGCCGGTGCACCAGGGCACAGCCGAGATCTGACGCCGCTCCGCGTGCGTGCCCGAAAAAACGGCGCACGCTCAGTGCGTTATGCACAGATTTCGCCGATTGCTTGCACCTCGGTTCGCGCACGCGTTACCCTTAAACCATGACGACAAAGCCAATTTTCGACGAGATGTGGGGCCAGACGGAGGATGTGCGCGGCCCCTACAAAGAGCTGGGCAGCTGGTTCGATGGCGAAGATCCCGCCCGACTACGCGCCAAAAAGCGCGAGGCCGAAGAACTGTTTCGCCTCACCGGCATCACCTTTAACGTTTATGGGCGCGAAGAGGCGGAAGAACGGCTGATCCCGTTCGACATCATCCCGCGCATAATGTCCGGCACCGAATGGCGCAAACTGTCGCGTGGCATTGAACAGCGGGTGCGGGCGATCAACCAGTTTCTATACGACATCTACCACCGGCAAGAGATCGTTCGCGCAGGCCGCATCCCCGCCGAGATGATCCAGAACAACGAAGCCTTTCTGCCGCAGATGTGCGGTGTGAACCCACCGGGGGGCGTCTACACCCATATCGTGGGCATCGACCTCGTGCGCACCGGCGAAGACCAGTTCTACGTGCTCGAAGACAACGCGCGCACGCCCTCTGGCGTCAGCTACATGCTCGAAAATCGCGAGACGATGTTGCAGATGTTTCCTGAGCTGTTCCAGCGCAACCGCGTGCGTCCGGTGCAAAGCTATCCAACGGATTTGTGCCGGTCGCTCGCCGCATGTGCGCCCGCCGCGACCCAAGGCAAGCCAACCGTGGCGGTTCTGACGCCCGGTATCTTCAACTCGGCATATTTCGAACATGCATTCCTTGCCGACGAGATGGGCGTGGAACTGGTCGAGGGGCATGATTTGCGCATCGTGGACGGTCGTGTCGCCATGCGCACCACCTGCGGTTACCGGCCCATCGACGTGTTGTACCGGCGTGTGGATGACGATTTTATCGATCCGCTCAACTTTCGCCCCGAAAGCCAGTTGGGCGTGCCGGGGATCATGGATGTCTACCGCGCGGGCGGGATCACCATCGCCAACGCGCCCGGCACCGGCATCGCCGATGACAAGGCGATCTACAGCTACATGCCCGACATCGTTGAGTTTTACACCGGCGAGCGCCCGCTGCTGGAAAACGTGCCAACATGGCGATGCGCCGAGGAGGACGCGTTCAAATATGTTCGCGAGCACCTGCACGAACTGGTGGTCAAAGAGGTCCACGGCTCGGGCGGTTACGGAATGCTCGTCGGCCCCACGGCCACCAAGAAGGACATCGCAGCCTTCCGCGAAAAGTTTGAGGCCAAGCCCGCCAACTACATCGCACAACCGACGCTCAGCCTGTCCACGGTGCCGATCTTCAACCGCACCGGCCTCACCCCGCGCCACGTCGATCTGCGCCCCTTCGTGCAGGTCTCGCCGCAGGGGATCAACATCACGCCAGGCGGGCTCACCCGCGTTGCGCTCAAGAAAGGGTCGCTGGTCGTGAACTCGTCCCAAGGTGGCGGGACCAAGGACACCTGGGTTTTGGAGGACTGATGCTCGGGCGGACGGCAAATGGCCTTTTCTGGATGTATCGCTACCTCGAACGGGCGGAGAATACCTCGCGCCTGATCGAGACGGGGCAACGGCTGGCGCTGACGCGGTTGGGCAATAGCGACGATGAATGGCGCCCGGTGCTCCAAGCCGCGGCGATGGATCAGGGATTTGAGGCAGCACATGACAGCCTGACCCGCGACGCCGCCATCGACTGGATGTTACGCGCGCCGGGCAATCCGTCGTCGGTCATGTCGACCGTCAGCATGGCGCGCCAGAATGCCCGCGAGGTGCGCACCGCCGTGACCGAGGAGGTTTGGGAGGCCACCAACGGCGCCTACATGGCAATCAAGGCGCTGTTATCGCGCAAAGTGTCGGACCGTGATCTGCCGCAGGTGCTGGCCGCCATCCGTCAACGCACGGCGTTGGTGCGCGGGGCGACCCATGGCACCATGATGCGCAACGACATCTATGATTTCATGCGCATCGGCACATTTCTGGAACGCGCCGACAACACCGCACGCATCTTGGATGTGAAATACTACGTGCTGCTGCCCTCGGCCATGTCGGTAGGGTCATCCATCGACAACGTGCAGTGGGAATCGATCCTGCGATCCGTGTCGGCGCGCGGTGGGTTCCGCATGGCCTATGGCAACGCAGGCTCAGCCCGGGACATCGCAGCCTTCCTGATCCTCGACCGGCGCATGCCACGCAGCCTTGCGTTCTGCGTGGGCAAGATCCTCGACAATCTGGGATACCTGATCAACGACTACGGCTTTCGCAGCGAAGCGATTGATCACGCCGAAGCGCTGGCGGGCGACTGTTTGCATACCGACATCGACGAAATCTTTGACCAGGGACTGCACGAGTTCCTGCAGGACGTGCTGATGCGCCTCGGGCTTTTGGGCCGCCAGATCGAGATCGACTACAGGTTCGCGGGGTAAGACATGCGCCTGACCATCCGCCACCAAACCACCTACCGCTTCGACGCTCCGGTCAGCTACGGGCTGCAACAGCTGCGCAAGACGCCGAAATCGACGCGCGGGCAAACCGTGATCGATTGGGAAACCACGGTCGAAGGCGGATCAAAGCAGGTCGGGTTCGAGGATCACCACAACAATGTGGTGGAATTGATCGGTTTTGACCGCGACGTGGTGGATGTCCTGATCACCTCCGAAGGCGTGGTCGAGATTGCTGATACCGCGGGTGTTCTGGGCAAGCACGTGGGGCCAAGCCCGCTGTGGCTCTACCAGCGACCGACGCCGTTGACCCATGCAGGGCAGGGGGTCAAGGCGCTGGCACGTGGCGTGCGCGCGGCGGGGTCCGGGCTGGATCAGTTGCACGCGCTGATGGGGGCCGTGCACGACCTCGTGGCCTATGAAACCGGCATATCCCACCCCGACTGGACCGCCGAGCGGGCGATCGAAGAGGGGCGCGGCGTCTGTCAGGACCACGCCCACATCTTCATCGCCACCGCGCGCGAGCTGGGCTTTCCGGCGCGCTACATCTCCGGCTACCTGATGCTCGAGGATCGCACCAACCAGGAGGCAATGCACGCATGGGCCGAAGCCTTCGTGCCCGATCTGGGATGGGTCGGCTTTGATGTCTCCAACCGCATCGCGCCAGACACACGCTACGTCCGTGTTGCAACCGGGCTGGACTATACCGACGCTGCTCCTGTAACCGGGACACGGATCGGTGGCGCAGGCGAGGCGCTGTCCGTCACGCTCGACGTCGTGCAGCAATAAAGGAATGCGATGACATATTGCGTTGGTATGGTCCTCGACCGGGGCCTTGTCTTTATGTCTGACACCCGCACCAACGCGGGGCTCGACAATATCTCGACATTTCAAAAGATGTTCCACTGGGAAGTGCCGGGCGAACGGATGCTGACGCTGATGACGGCGGGCAATCTGGCCACGACCCAAGCCGTGGTCAGCCTGCTCGAAGAACGTGCAAAGGCCCCCGATGACCGCATGCCGGTGCTGCTGTCGGTGCCGTCGATGTTTCAAGCCGCGCGGCTGGTGGCCGAGACCCTGCGCGAAGTGATCGAAGATCAGGCGGGCGTAGGGCCATCGGCGGATGCGTTCAACGCCACGATCATTCTGGGCGGTCAGATCGCGGGCGGGCCGCCGCGGCTGTTCCTGATCTACCCCGAGGGCAACTTTATCGAGGCAGGCGACGACACCCCGTTTTTCCAGATCGGTGAAATGAAATACGGCCGCCCGATCCTTGTGCGCGCCTACGATCCGCAAATGGGGTTTCAGGAGGCGATCAAACTGCTGCTCGTCAGCTTTGACAGCACGATCAAGGCAAACCTGACCGTGGGTCTGCCGCTGGACTATCACGTCTACGAAGAGGGCAGCCTGCTGCGCGGACCCACCGGGCGGATCGATCTGGACGACGCCTATTTCTCCGATATCTCAAAGGGATGGGGGGACGCGCTTAAGAACGCACTGGACAGCTTGCCTGACTTTCACCTCGACTGACGCGGCGGCGATCCGCACCCATCCAACCGCAACATGAGGCGCCACGTGGTCACTAGAAAACATCTTTTCGAGCTGCCCGAAGGCATCATTTACCTCGACGGCAATTCGCTTGGCCCGCCGCCCAAGGGGGCTGCAGACCGGGTGGCTGCGATGATGCAGGACGAATGGGGCGGTCAGCTGATTGGCGGCTGGAACGGTGCGGGCTGGATGGACCAACCGGCGCGCACAGGCGACAAGGTCGGCGCGCTGATCGGCGCGCCCGCGGGCACGGTGATGATGGGCGACACGCTGTCGGTCAAGGTGTTTCAGGCGCTGGCCGCCGCACTTGAGATGGCGGGTGAGCGGCGCGTGATCCTGAGCGACCGGGGCAACTTTCCCACTGATCTTTACATGGCGCAGGGCCTGATCGACGCGCTGGGGCGCGGGCACGAATTGCGCCTCGTTGACCCTGAAGAGGTGGCGGAGGCGATAAACGAAGACGTGGCAGCGGTCATGCTGACCCATGTCGATTACCGCACGGGTCGCATGCACGACATGACCGCGATCACCGCGCGTGCGCACGCGGCGGGTGCGGTGATGATCTGGGATCTGGCCCATTCGGCAGGCGCCGTGCCGGTGGACCTTGCAGGCTGTGGCTGCGCCTTTGCGGTCGGCTGCACGTATAAATACCTCAACGGCGGGCCGGGCGCGCCTGCGTTCATCTACGTCCGGGCGGATCTGGCAGACAGTGTCGAGCCGATCCTTGCCGGGTGGTTGGGCCACGCGGCACCGTTTGACTTTGACATGGGCTACCGTCCTGCGCCGGGTGCTGGCCGTTTGCGCGTGGGCACGCCGCCCGTGCTGCAGATGACCGCGCTCGAAGCTGCGCTGACCGTTTGGGGGGATGTGGATATCTTGGAATTACGGCGCGAAAGCATGCGGTTGCAAGAAGTCTTTATTGCAGAAGTTGAGGCGCGCGTGCCACAGCTTGCCCTTGCCAGCCCGCGCGACCCCGAAGCCCGCGGCAGCCAGGTGTCTTTTGCATTCGATCAGGGATATGCCGCCATCCAGGCGTTGATCGCGCGCGGTGTGATCGGCGATTTTCGCGCGCCGGACATCATGCGCTTTGGCTTCACGCCGCTGTACATCGATGAGGTGGATGTGCGCGCCGCGGTGGATCACATCGAAGCGGTGATCCGGGACCGGCTGTGGGATCGGCCCGCGTACCTCGCGCGCAAGGCGGTGACGTGACGGTCCGGGCGGACGCTCTTTGCCGATGGCAAACACGCCCCGCCCACCGTCCCGCAGCGCAGGGGCCCAACCGGTTTTTCAAGACCACACGAGAACTGCGCTTGCTCAAGCAAAGACAAACCTCGTACCGTTCGCACGGGCCGATAACCGAGCAACGATAATTTGGACCACAGGCATGACGCAGCCCCGAAAGAACATTCTTTTGATCAGCTTCGACGATGCCATTGCCTTTTGGCGGTACAAGAACGTCTTTAACGCGCCGCTGCAGACACCGAATTTTGATCGCATCTGCGCCGAAAGCACGGCCTTTCACGCGGCCATGTGCCAATCGCCGATCTGCGGGCCTTCGCGGGCCAGTTTCATGTCCGGCAAAGCGCCGCATCAAAGCGGCGTTTTGAACAACCGCACGCGCGTGTTTTCCAAAATCAGGCCGCAGGACATGTGGCCCCATCGGTTGAAGCAGGCGGGGTATTTCTGTTCGTCCGGGGGCAAGATGCATCACGGGTTCCTGCCGCTTGCCCCGGAAATGCACGACGTCCTCTATTCGGATGAACGCAAGCGATTTCGCATCGACATCAGAACGCCCGCCAACATGCCCTACAAGGTCTTTGGCGGTCACAAGGAGGGCCGGGGCACCACGCGGCCCGAAGATGACACGCGGTATCACGATGCCAACTCGGCCGCGTCTTTCCAGCATTTCCTTGACACCTATGACGGCGATGCACCGTTTTATCGCGAGGTCGGGTTTTTCGGGCCGCATGGACCGTTCATGACGCCCGAGCGGTTCAAGACCATGTACGATCACCGCCGTTTCAAGCAGCCTTTAGAATGGCGCACGCCGTTCCCGCAAAACAAATATGCCACCGGTTATACATCCCGAAACATGGACTTAAGCCTTTGGCGATATTGGAAAAGATCGGTGCGCAACTACTTTTCTGCCGTCACGCATGTCGATCACCACCTTGGTGCTGTTTGGGACGCGCTCCGGGCGTCGCGGCACTACGAGAACACAATTGTCATCATCCTCAGCGATCACGGCTTTCACCTTGGCGAACGTAACCTGTTTCGCAAGGGCACGCTGTGGGAGCAGGTGGCAAACGTGCCATTCGTGGTGCACGACCCGTCCCGGCCCGCGCAGCAGACCATCGGCGATCCGTCGGCGCTGTTGGATCTGGGCCCGACGGTTCTGGATTACGCAGGTCTGCCGCCGATGGAGACATGTGCCGGACGTTCGCTGCGACCGGTTGTCGAAGGTGGCCGGATCACCGGTCGCGCGATCCCGACGTTCATGGGCAGGAGCGTTGCAATCCGCAAAGGCGATTACCGATTGATCCGATACGTTGACGGATCGACCGAGCTTTATGACGTAGTGCGTGATTTCTGGCAGATCAACGAACTGGGCCGGGATCACCCGGTTTTTGACGAAATGTATGCCAGCCTGATGGACGCCAGTGGGGCATACGGGCTGCCGCTCGCCTCAGCGGCGTAGGAGTTTTGCGCTGGTCAGGGTGGCGACGAAGAGCGCTGCCGCGACGCAAACGATGGACGGGCCGGTGGGCGTGTCGAATGTCAGGGAACTGAGCAGACCACCCAGCGCGGAGGCCGTGCCGATGACAGCGGTGACCAGCGCCATGGACACCGGGGTGCGCACCAGCGGTCGCGCGGCGGCGGGCGGGATCACGAGCAGTGCGCCGATCAGCAGGGCGCCGACCGCCTTGATCGCCACCGCCACGGTGAGTGCCAGCGCGAGCATCAGGATCAGTCCCTCGAAGCGGGCCGAGATGCCGCTGGCCTGTGCCAGATCGGGGTTCAGCGTGGCGGTCAACAGGCGCTGCCAGCGCCACGCCATCAAGCCCACCACCGCCAGCGCGCCGCCCCAGATCAGCGCCAGATCGGTGCGCGTGACGGCAAGGATGTCGCCAAAGAGATACCCCATCAGGTCAACGCGCACGCCAGACA
Organism: Pseudomonadota bacterium; assembly: GCA_038530495.1. Classification (GTDB taxonomy): domain Bacteria; phylum Pseudomonadota; class Alphaproteobacteria; order Rhodobacterales; family Rhodobacteraceae; genus Tateyamaria. The sequence continues at coordinate 17,769 of JBCBCR010000037.1, forward strand.
AAAACGAGACCGCCACAAGGCCCGCCGCCAGAGCAGAATGGGCCAGTACGCCCAGTGACGTGTCCTGCGCCAGCCCGCTGCCCAGCAGCGATTGCACGATGAAGGCCATGACCAGTGCGGTGGCCAAAACACCAAGGATTATGGGGCCTTGAAAGGCCAGCGACAGGGCCACGCCCAGCAGGGCCGCGTGCGCGGTTGCATCGCTGAAATAGGCCATCCGCCGCCAGACCACGAAGCAGCCCAGAGGGGCGGCGGCAAGGGCCGTGCCGATGCCGGCAAGCCCCGCGCGCACCAGAAAGTCGTCAAGCATGGTCGTGGGGCTCGTGGTCGTGCGTGTGGTCGTGGTCGTGTTCGTGGCGATAAAGCGCAAAGGCGCCCGCGGTGCCCGCGCCAAAGAGGGCGCGGTATTCGGGGGCGCTTTGAACGACTTCGGGTGTGCCCTGGCAACAGATGTGACCGTTGAGGCACAGCACCCGGTCCGAGGCGGCCATGACCACGTGCAGGTCGTGGCTGACCATCAGGACGGCGCAGTTGAGATCATCGCGCACCCTTGCGATCTGCTGGTAAAACGCGGCAGCACCCGGTTGGTCGAGGCCTTGGGTGGGTTCGTCGAGGATCAAGATGTCGGGGCGCATCATCACCGCTCGGGCGAGCATCACGCGTTGCAACTGCCCGCCCGACAGCGCGCTCAGCTGGCGCCGTTGGAGGCCGGGCACGCCCGCGCTGTCAAGGGCGGCGGCGATGTCAGCCTTGGTCTGGCGCTGCGGCAGGCACAAAAAATCCCGCACCGTCAGCGGGAAAAAGCTATCGATCTGAAGGGTTTGCGGCACGTAGCCAACCTTGAGCCCGTCGGCGCGTGTGACAGTCCCGCTGGTGGCCGGCAGCGCGCCAATCAGCCCCTTGACCAACGTGGATTTTCCAGAGCCGTTGGGGCCGACGAGGGTCACGATCTCGCCGCGGTCGATGGCAAAGTCGACATGGCGCATGGCGGGGCGGCCGCCGTGGGCCAGCGTCAGGTCGTGCGCTTCGATCAGCATGTCAGGCGTCCTGACAAGCGGGGCACAGACCCAGCGCCTCGATCACGGTACGCTCGATGGCGAAACCGGTGGTGCGCGCCGCTTCGGCGAGGCGGCCCGTGTCGGTTGGGGTGTCGGCCTCGGCGACGGTCTTGCATTTGGTGCAGATCAGGAAAGCTGGAGCGTGATCCGAGCCCAGATGGGCGCAGGCGATGTAGGCATTGAGCCCTTCGATCTTGTGCGCAAAGCCCGCAGAGGTCAGAAAATCGAGCGCGCGGTAGGCGACCGGGGGCGCCGTTCCCAGCCCCTCTTTTCCAAGAATTTCCAATATATCATAAGCGCCTAGCGCGCGATGTTCGTCCAGAAGGATTTCGAGCGTGCGCCGCCGCACCGGGGTTAGGCGCAACTTCTTTTCGGCGCAGACCGCTTCGGCATGGGCCATTGTCGAGGCGATGCAGTCGGCGTGGTCGTGGGTGTGGAATCCGAGCGTGGGCATGGGGCTGCTCCGGGCAATTTTGCGCTTGATATGTTATAGGGTAGCTCTTATCAACTGCGCTGATCGTTATGATATAACATGTTGGAGATGTCTATGCGCGCACTCGCCTACGCCCTTCCCCTGATCCCGACCGCCTTGTGGGCGGACGCGCCCAAGGTCGCGGTGGACATTGCGCCGGTGCATTCCATCGTTGCCGCGGTGATGGAGGGGGTGGGGACACCCGATCTGATCGTGGCGCCGGGCGCGTCGCCGCATGGCTATTCGATGCGGCCGAGCGAGGCGCGCGCGCTGGATCAGGCGGACGTTGTTGTCTGGATCGGCGCGGGGCTAACCCCTTGGTTAGATGGACCAATTGACGCCTTGTCGGACGGGGCGACGGTGCTGACGCTGCTGGAGGCCGAGGGCACGGAGACGCGGCCCTATCGCGAAGGCGCGACCTTTGAGGCCGGGCATGAGGGGCATGATCACGGGGATCATGACGATCATGGGCACGAAGACGTGGCTGCGAAGGACGACCACGATCATGATCACGACCATGATCATGAAGACGTGGCGGCGAAGGATGATGATCATGACCACGATCACGACCACGAAGAGGTGGCGGCGAAGGTTGATGATCATGACCATGACCACGAACATGGTGAGGAAAAACAAGCGGTTAAGGATGATCATGATCATGACCACGACCATGATCACGAAGAGGTTGCGGCCAAGGATGACCATGATCATGACCACGGGCATGAAGAGGTCGCGGCCAAGGATGATCACGATGACCACCACGATCATGACCACGCGGGCGGCGTGGACCCGCATGCGTGGCTGGACCCGCACAATGCCGAGCACTGGGCCGGTGTGATCGCGGCGCAGCTGGCGGCGATTGATCCTGAGAATGCCGATCTTTACGCGGCGAACGCGGCCAAGTTTGGCGAGGCTGTCGAGGCAGCGGAGGCCGATGTAGCGGCCAGCCTTGCGTCGGTGCAAGACAAGCCGTTTGTGGTATTTCACGATGCATATCAATACTTTGAGGGCCATTTCGGCGTAACCGCCGTGGGCGCGATTTCCGAAGGTGATGCGACGTCGCCATCGGCGGCGCGGGTGGCCGAGGTGCGTGACACCGTGGCTGATCTGGGGGCTGTGTGCGCGCTGACGGAGCCGCAGTTCAACCCCGGCATTGCCGACGCCATTGGCGCGGCCAAACTGGGTGAGATTGACCCGCTGGGGGCCACGCTGGAGCCTGGTCCGGCACTGTATCCCACGCTGTTGCGGGCGATGGGTAAGAGCCTTGCGGAATGCCTGTCCTGACCTTCGGGTGAGGACCATCGGATCCGGTCGGTTGGGAGACCGGATGTAGCGAGTAATTCCCTCCCGGCCCTCCGGGGGGGATTTCTTTTAAACAGAGAAGCGGACCGTGCGCTGTGTTAAGCGGGCGGTTTCGTGCTGTTTGAGGGTGAGTCGGGGGGCGGTTTTGATGAAAATGGGCGGTGTTTTGTACAAAACGCGGGCCGGGGATTGGCCTGATCCCGCGGCGATTTTGCCGTTTTGATGAAAATGGGGGCTGTTTTGTACAAAACGGCCCGCGAGGGCGAAAGCAGGCCGTTTGAGGGGTTAATTTCGGACCTTATGCCGCAGAGGACCCGGCGATCCCGAAGCCTTTGCGCGCGGCGAGGAGTTTCGGGATATTGTCCTTGAATTTGAAGAAGCCGGCGGTGGCGTAGGGCCATGCCACGTCGTCATAGGCGCGGCGCAGGCGGATCAGCGGGACGTCGCCCGACATCTGGTCGAGGAGCGTGGCGTTGGGACCTACCGGCGCGTCGGCGGTGATGATCTGGTCGAGGTCGTGTGCGGCGGCCCAGGCATCGAGTGCGGCGGCCTGCGCGTCAAGCGTGCTGACCGTGCCGAGCCGGTCGCCGAAGCGGGCCACGGTGTCTTCGGCGGCTTTGCTCGCGAAGTCGGTCAGGTGCGGGGCGACCTGCAGCGGCGAGAGGTGCGCGCGGCTGTTGATGACGGCGGTGGCCACCGGCGCGTGGCCTGCGTCGAGCAT